>CALLCO010000299.1 GCA_937998695.1 Candidatus Ozemibacteraceae bacterium | reverse complement strand
GAGATTGCCTGATGCCGCGCACGACCATTGACCGCCTCATCATCAACTCGCCCTTCGAGGAGCCGGCGCGCCACTGGCGCTACGACCCGGCCTCGAAACTGTTTGAACTGGCCGTGGGCCGGCGTCTGGCGGGTTACGTGGTCGCCACCCCCGGCTCCAAGGCCTTCGACGACCCCGGCCAGTTCGTCGAAATTCCGCTGGTCAACCACATCCGTCCGCGCCTCAAAGCCTGCCGTCAGGCGGGCTATCCGGGCGTCACCCGCCTCACCAAGCGCCTGCTGGAACACTGGCAAGACCCGGAGAACTTCGACCGGCGGCGCTAGTTCTTCTGCCAGTTGGAGGCGGTCGAAATGCTCATCTGGCTGGCCGAAGCCACCCTGGCCGAGCGCGCTGCCCTCGAAATCCCCGGCGACGGTGGCGACTTCGTCCGTCAGTGCTGCAAAATGGCCACCGGCAGCGGCAAGACGATTGTGATGGCCATGGTCATCGCCTGGCAGGTGCTCAACAAGGTTGCCAACCTGCAGGATGCGCGCTTTTCCAAAAACGTGCTGGTCATCGCGCCGGAACTGACGGTCAAAAAGCGGCTGGAAGTGCTGCATCCGGCGGCAGAGGGCAACTACTACGAAGCCTTCGACATCGTCCCGTCGGCGCTGCTCGACAAACTGCGCCAAGGGCGCGTGCTGGTGCGCAACTGGCACGCCCTGGCCTGGGAGAGCGAAGAGAAGATCAAAAAGCGGCGCAGCGTGGACAAGCGCGGCCCCAGGAGCGACGAAGCCTACCCGCGCGAGGTCCTGGGCGAGATGGCCAATGCGAGGAACATTCTGGTCATCAACGACGAAGCGCATCACGCCTGGCGCGTCAACCCTGAAGCGCGCGACAAGTACCTGCGTCAGCGCGACCTGAAAGACAGCGCTGAAGAAGCCACCGTCTGGATCAGCGGCCTCGACCGCCTGCACCGCGCGTGTGGCATCCTCAAATGCTACGACTTCTCCGCCACGCCTTTTGCCCCCTCCGGCGGCAAGAGCCGCGCAGAGACCCTCTTCGGCTGGATCGTCAGCGACTTTGGGCTGAACGACGCCATCGAATCAGGGCTGGTCAAGACCCCGCGCGTGGTCATCTGCGACGACATCGTGCCAGATGCCAAAACCTACCGCTCGCGCCTCTACCACATCTACAACGACCCGGACGTGAAGGACGATCTCAACCGCCGCGCCGAACCGCACGAACCCCTGCCCGACTTGGTGCTCAACGCCTACTACCTGCTCGGCTTCGACTGGCGCGAGACACTCAAGGCCTGGCAGGCGGCCGGTCTGCCACCCCGCCGGTCATGATCACCGTCTGCAACCGCGCCGAAACGGCGGCACGCCTCAAACACGCTTTCGACTCGCAGCGCATCCGGATTTAGGGATTATGCGACCCCTGGCGCATGAAAGCACCGAGAGCGGACCGCCCCCGCCGCCCGAGCCCAAGACGCTGGTGCAGGGGGACCCGGCCAAAGCCGCCTATGAAATCCGCTGGCCGAATGTGGTGCGCATCGAACACGTCCTCCAGCCCCTGCTGAAGGGAGATTGGCCGTCTCTGCCGCCGCTGGACCTGGACGCCGCCAACACCCCTCAAATTGCCGAACTCGCGCCCATCCTAGAAGGCAAGCCGGATGTGACCCAGGTGGACCGCATCGAACTGGAACGCCTGGCGCGGGAATTCCGCACCCAGCGCATCATCTTCGAGACGGCGCGCGATGTCTTCGACCAGATGAAAACCGCCTGGCGGGGCAGCCGCGAGGTCCTGCTGGCCCAACTCATCCGCATTGTGGAGCAGTTCATCCGCTCCGACCGCATCCGCATCACCCCGCCGCTCTTCTACCAGGACGGCCTGCGCCGCCGGCTCATCATCACCCTCAGCATGAGCCGCGTCATTCAGCACGTGCTGGACGCCGTCCGCCAGGAAAACAGCGAGCGCCTCGAGCCGGTCTTCGACCGCGACCATCCCATCCGCTCCACCGGCGGGGTTGGAGGCTCAATTGCGATCAGGGAAAAGGTGGCGTACAATCGGGCTGGAAGGGGCCGGTCAGCGGCCCCGCAGGAGCCGGGATGAAGATCGGGAAACGCCGGATCGGCGACGGGCAGCCGTGCTACATCGTCGCCGAAGCCGGCAGCAACCACAACCGCGACTTCGACACGGCGTGCCGCCTGATCGAGGTGGCGGCGGCGGCCGGGGCCGATGCCGTGAAGTTCCAGGTCTTCGCGGCCGAGAACCTGTATTCCCGCCAGACGCCGCTGCCTTCCTACCTGAAGAAGCGCAAGCTGGTGCGGCCGGGCGAAACGCTGTGCGATCTGATCGCCCGCCTGGAGACCCCGCGGGAATGGTTGCCCGCCCTCGTGCGGGCCTGCCGCCGGGCGGGGCTCACCTTCCTGTGCACCCCCTTCGACCTCGAGGCGGTCGATGAGCTCGAGGCGGTCGGCGTGACCGCCTACAAGGTGGCCAGTTTCGAGATCACCCACCTGCCGCTGCTGCGCCGCATCGCCCGCACCGGCAAACCCCTCATCCTGTCGACGGGGATGGCCGATCTGGCCGACATCGAGGAGGCCCTGCGGGTCTGGCGGGAGGCCGGCGGCGGCGAGGTAGCCCTGCTGCACTGCGCCATCGCGTATCCGGCCCGGCCCGAGAACCTGCACCTGCGGGCCATGGATACCCTGCGACAGGCCTTCCAGGTGCCGGTCGGGTTTTCCGACCATACGATGGGTCATGACGCGGCGGTTGCCGCCGTGGCGCGCGGGGCGTGCCTCCTCGAGAAACACTTCACCCTGAGCCGGGCCCAGGAAGGCCCCGACCACCCCTTCGCCCTCGAACCCGCCGAGCTGACCGCCCTGGTCGTGGCCGTCCGCGCCACCGAAGCCGCCCTCGGCAGCCCGGTCAAGCAGGCGACCCCGGCCGAGGCCGAGCTCTACCGTCTGGCCCGGCGCAGCCTGGTGGCTGCCCGCCGGATCCCGCGCGGCACCCGCCTGACCCCGGCGATGATTGCCGTCAAACGCCCCGGCTACGGCATTCCGACCAAGTTCCTCGACACCGTGGTGGGCCGGGTGGCCCGCCGGGATATCGACGAGGACGAGATCCTCACCTGGGAGATGCTGTGAAAACCGTTCGCCCGATCTGTGCCGACGATTGCCGCCTGCTGCTGACCTGGCGGAACCACCCCGAGACCCGACGCTGGTGTTTTGACGACCAGGTCATCGACCCGGCCGCCCACGAGGCCTGGTTCCGCGGTCTGCTCGGTGACCCGCGCCGGGTGGGGTTGATGCTGATCGACGATGGTCTGGCGGTGGCCCACATCCGGTTCGACCCCGGGCATCAGCCCGGCCACCTGACCGTCTCGATCATGACCGCCCCGGAGCATCGCGGGAAGGGATATGGCCGTGAGCTCCTCGGGCAGGCCCTCCACCACGAGGAGGTGACCCGCCGGGCGGTCATGGTGCGGGCCGAGACGTTCGAGGACAATCCCGCCTCGATGAACCTGTTCAAGGGGGCCGGGTTCAAGCTGATGGGGCATGGCACCCGCCAGGGCCATGCCTACGTGGAGTGGCGGCTGCCGATCAGCCCGCTGTTCGTCCAGTACCCGTTCGGCCTCGAGGGGGAAGGCCCCCTGCTGGCCATGGTGCTCGAGATGCTGGAAACCTTCGCGATCGCTCCCCGGTTCATCGTCCGTTCCGAGCCCTTCTCGCGGGATACCGCGGCCAGCGGGGTGCTGGGGGCCTCCTCGCCGCTGTCGGTCCAGCTCCAGGACCAGGCTCTGGCCACGGGAGCCCGGGCTCTATTCGTCTGCGATTGGCCCGAACGCATCCCGCCCGAACTGCTGGCCCATTTTAAAGATGGCATTTTCGCCCTGCGGCGGGCAGCCAGCACGACCGAGGCGTTTCTGGAGTTGAACCCCGGCCTGTTCGAATGCTATGGCGTGACCACCGCCACCGTAGGGGGGCTAGTGCTCGATCACCTGGCCCACCTGGTTTTTCGGCGGCAGGGGCCGGCGGAGGAACATCCGACGCGCCGCCCGCGGCCCGCTTCCCCCCTGCCGGGGCCGGGAGGGCGGTGATGATGACCGGGCAAGCCGCCCTCTGGGCCGGACCGTTCGGCGATGCGTATCTCGAGCGCACGCGGCTCGACTGGCGGGGCCGGTGCCCGTTTTTCCGGCATGTGCTGTCACGGACCCAGGGCATCTCCTCCATCGGCGAACTGGGGGCCGGGGCGGGCTACAACCTCGAGGCGCTCCATTCCCTGAACCCGGCGTTCCGGCTGACCGGGGTCGAGATCAACGCCAAGGCGTGCGCCGAGATGGCCGCCCGACCATTCATCCGGGTCGCCCAGGCCGCCCTGCAGGTCTATTCCCCGCCCGAACCGTTCGATCTGGTGATGACGTGCGGGGTGCTGATCCACCTGCCGCCATCCGATCTGCCGCTCATGTATCAGCGTTTGTACGATCTGACAAACCGGTACATTCTGCTCAACGAGTATTTCAACCCCCACCCGGTGGACCTGCCCTATCACGGTCTCGACGGGCATCTGCACAAACGTGATTTCGGCAGCGAGCTGTGGGATCTCCATGGCGACCGTCTGCGCCTGCTTGATTACGGCTTTCTGTGGCAGCGCGCCGAACAGGTCTGGGACGACACCACCTGGTGGCTGTTCGAAAAAGTGGGTCAGGCATGACCCAGCGACCGTACGCCCGCAATATGAAAGTGCTGCGGCAGCGGCATCCGCTGCTGGCCCGGGCGCTCGAGAGCGGCGCCCCGTCTGATGTGTCGTATGTGACCGAGCAGGCCCGGAACGGGGCGCCGACCCTGGCGGTGCGCCGTGCCGACAAGACGTTTCAGGTGCATAGTCGCTACGATCCTGCCAGGGAGGCCTTGCAGCAGGTGCAGGCCAAACGCTTTCGCAATCCCCGCCTGATGATGGTGCTGGGCCTGGGCCTGGGGTACCAGGTGCGCGCCTGTCTGCAGCACCATGCGGCGGAAATCGTGGGTCTGATCGTTATCGAGCCCGACCTGCAGGCGATGAAAACGGCTCTGGAGGCGGTCGACCTGACCGACCTACTCGAATCGGACAAGGTCCGGTGGGTGGTCGGGGTGCCCGAGGCCGAGGCCTATGCGGTGTTGCACGGGATGCTGCAGCAGGCCGGGGTCGGCGTGCAGCTGTTCCTCAAGACCCTGGTCATTTTCGAACATCCGGTGTTGGCGCAGATCCATGCCGACTATTTCCGGGCCATGGTGCGGGCCTTTCGCGAGGCAGCCCATACCATTATCTTCAACTACGGGAACTGCCCGAAAGACTCGATGGTCGGCGTCGAGAACATCATGGGCAACCTCAGCACGATCATCCGCAACCCTGGGATCAAACAGGCGTACGGCGCGTTCCGCGGTGTGCCGGGAGTGTTGGTCTCGACCGGGCCTTCGCTCGACCGTAACATTACCGAATTGCCGCGGGCCCTGGGAAAGTGCGTGATGATCTGCGCCGACTCCGCCCTGAAGGTGCTGCACGCCCACGGGATCAAACCCCACGCCGTCGCTTCCGTCGAACGGCTTCCCGAGGTGGCCGATCTGTTCACCCCCGTGCCCGAGGACTGGCGCCGCGATATCTGGCTGGCCGCGACCCCGGTCATCATGCCCCAGGTCTATCGGGTCTGGACGGGCCCCACCGTCATCGTCTACCGCCAGTTTGCGCATTTCGAGTGGCTCGACATGCCGAAAGGAATGCTGCCCATCGGCCCGTCGTGCTCGAACCTGGCGTTTAAAGTGCTCGAAGCGTTGGGCTGCGATCCGATCATCCTGGTGGGCCAGGACTGCTCCTTCCCGAACGCCGAGAAGACCCACGCCGAGGGGGCGAGCGGCATCACCCAGCTCGATCTGCAACAGTCGCAGTTGTTCCAAGTGAAAGGAAACGAACAAGAATGGGTCTACACCGATCAGATCTTCGATCTCTTTCGCAGGACCTTTGTGACCGACGTGGCTGCTTATCGCGGTACCTGCATCAACGCCACCGAAGGTGGGGCCTTCATTGAGGGCACCGTCCGCCTGACCCTGCGGGAGGCCATCGACCGCCATTGCCAACGCGAGGTCGATGTCTGGAGCCGGTTGCCCAAGGTGCTGGCCGCGCCGTCCGAGGCGGAGGTCGCCCGCGAATGGCGCAAGTTCAAACGCATCATGGAGGAGACGCGGACTGAGGTCGAGGGGGTCATCCGCTTCTGCCAGGATGGGGAACGGATGGTGGCGGCCTTCGAAACCGAGCTGAACGAGGGGGGCTACGGCGCCCTGGAGGATTTCCTGGCGCGGTATCCCGCCGACCGTCTCGAGCAGGTCTGCGACGAGATGGCCCGGCAGCGCGGCCGGATCATCCAGTTCGGCAAGTACTTCAACCTGTATTTGATGCACATCGTCCAGATGATCATCGTGAAGTTCGAGATGGACTTCAACGAACTGCCGACCCTGTGCGAAGACCGCAAACGCTGCCAGTTGCAGGCCATCCGCATGATGCGGCGGTGGTTCCCCACCATCGCGGACGTCTGCCGACTGTCGCTCGACCTGTTGAACAAGGCCTATGACCAGCTCACGCAAGAATTCGGGGCCTGACCGGCCGCCGTCCGGGGCTCAGTCCCGGCCGGGAAGCGACCGGGCGATCGGCGTGGCGCCAGGCGACAGCGATCCGCTCGGTGCTCTTTCCCTCTCGATGCGCGAGGTGCTCGATAACCTCGAGGATCTGGGGGTCTACATCACCGACCGCGCCCGCCGGATTCTGTTCTGGAACAAGGCGGCGGCCCGCATCACCGGCTTCACGGCGGCCGAGGTCGTGGGACGGAGCTGTCACGACAATGTCCTCAGCCATGTCGATCGGCATGGGCGCAGTCTCTGCGACTCGACCGTCTGCCCGCTCGCGATCGCCATGGACCTGGGGCGGGCGGGCACGCCCCGCACCTTCGTGTTCAGTTGTTCCAAGGAAGGGGGGCGGGTGCCGATGGCCGTCTCGGTCACCCCGATCAAGGACGCCGCCGGAGTCGTGGTCGGTGGTCTCGAAGTCTTTCGGGAAGCGGCGTCCGAGGTGCGCGATCTCGAACTGGCCCAGACGGTGCAACGCCAGTGGCTACCCGGCCCCGAGCACCTGGCGCGCTGGCCGTTCCTTGGCTATGCCTGCTGTATGGCGGAGATGGTCGGCGGCGATCTCACCCGGCTCTTCCCCGGGGCTGGCGGGACGGTAGCCGGTCTGCTGGCCGACGTCTCCGGGCATGGGGTGGCCTCGGCGCTGGTGACCGGCTTCCTCGTCAGCAATCTCATTCCCCTCGAGGGGAAGGTGACCTCGCCGGTCGAGATCCTGCGGCATCTGGCCCGCATCTACGAGCAGGGGGGCTCGACCTTCCATTATTACTCGGCCCAGGCGTTCGTCTACGATCCGATCGGGGGACGACTGCAACTGGCCAATGCCGGGCATCCGCCCCCCATCCTGCTCGATGGCGAAGGGGTCGGGCGGTTTCTCGAACTGCCCAGCGATCTCATCGGGTTGTTTGACGCGCGGGAGTTTGCAACGCTCGATCTGCCCGATTTCGCCGGGAAGCGCCTCATCATCTGCTCGGATGGTATGACCGAGTCCCCTGATCCGCAGGGACGCCGCCTGGGCGAGGCAGGGTTGCTCGATGTCTGCCAACGTCATGCGTCCCTGGCCCCCGCCGATCATGCGCGGGCTCTGGTCGATCACGTCTTCGCCTATACCCACGCTTCCGACCCGGTCGACGATCTGACCGTCCTGGTGTTGGACGGGCGTGGAGCGGGCCGGGCGTGAGGCAGGCCGGGCGTGAGGCAGGCCGCGCGTGAGGCAGGCCGGGCGTAGGACAGGCCGGGCGTAGGACAGGCCGGGCTATCGGATGCGGATGTTCGCATGGATGAGTGGTGCCGCCAAAGGCCCTGGACCCTGTTTCTGGCCTGGGGAACGCGCGGCGTTTCCCAGGCGGCTGGCCTCTGGCGCGGGCCACCGATGGTTCCCACCGTTCTATGACTCAACGATCTTGCGCCTTCTGCCGATGAGGGGGGTGCAATCTCGGATCGGGAGCCTGCATGACCCGCGTTTCCTTCCAGGTGGGCGTTCTGGCGGTGGGCATTCTGCTGTGCCTGCCGGGGATGGTCGGGTGCAATCTGTATGACGGGATCGACTCCGCCCTGACCGCCCGCACCGACGAGGATCTGCTCGCCGAAGGCAATCTCGCCCTCGCCTCGGCCGATTATGCCGCCGCCGCCGAGCGGTTCGATACGTTGCTGGGGCGCGGGAACGCCGGCGACCCGGTCATTCGAGGAAAGGGCGAGACTCTGGCCGGCCAGGCGGGGTTCGCCGTGTTGCGCAGTCTTGACGCCCTGCAAAATGGCATCGGGCCCTACGATCGCGGCCCGGTCTGTTTCCGCACCGCCTGGCTGGCTCGTGACCGGCAGCTGTTGGCCCAGGGCCTGACCTGGATGAGCCGCCTGGCCCGGCCTGACCGCCCCGACCGCATTTCCCGGGCCCTGATGAAGGTCGGCATCGCCACCCGGCTGTTGATCGACAAATACGACACCAACCACAACCGCCGCCTCGACGCCAACGACGAGATCGATTTCGACACGAATGATGGGAAAACTCCGCCTTGGCCCATCCTCTATCGGGATCTGGTGACCGGCCCCGCCAGCGACGGTGAGACCCTCGAGCAGGTTTTCGCCGACCTCGCCATTGGCTTCGACGGGCGGGGTGACACCTGGAATCTGATCTCTCCGGTCATTGGCCAGACCTTCACGGGCACCTACACCGACAGCAACCGGGCCACGATCCGGGCCGTCGGCGATCTCGTCGAGCGGCTGAAGGCGGCCCACCCCTATTTCGAGGTCAATGTGGCCAGCTTCGCAGCGGCCATCCGGCACCTCGACGGAGGGGATGACTGATGCGCCGTCGGTCTGTCCATGGGGTCCTCATGCGTCTCTGCTTGTTGGTCGCTTTGGGCCTGGGGTTGTTCTGGGCGCCCGCCGCCCACGCCCGCTATGCCCATCGCCTGTTCTACGAAACGCCGCGCACTCAGGGCATGGGCGGGGCGGTGGTGGCTGTCGCCGACGACCATCAGGCCCTGTTCGCCAACCCAGCCGGGCTGTGCCAGATCACCGACAAGGGATACGCGGTGGTCAACGCCCATGGCGAGATGAACCAGGACTTCCGCCGGGTCGAGAATCGCACCGACGGGCTTTCGGATGCTGACACGCCCGAGTCGCGCGCCGCCAACAACGCCAAACTGTCGGATGTGATGGGGCAGCAGGCCCGCCTGGTGGCCGGCAACCTGGCCTACTACCTCGGCGGCCAGGGCGGCCACGGATTCGCGGGAGCTTTCTTATACCAAGCGATGACCGAGATCGGGGTCGTCCGGCCGACCAGTCCACGCATTCAAGTGCGGGGTGACATCGATTCGGTCCTGCTGGGATCGGTGGCCCGCCCTCTCCGCGGAGGAAAGCGCAACCTCTTCAATGACATCGCCTATGGCTGGTGGGGAGCGACGATGAAGTTCCTGTCGCGTCGTTCCCTCGATCGTGAATACGATGCCCGCGACTTTGCCCGGCTCTCCGAAAGCGACCTGCGCGATGCTCAACGCAAGGGTGCCACCGCCGATTTCGACGCCGGGACCTTCTGGCGGTTGAAGAACGACTGGGACACCACGTTGGGCCTAGCGGTCGCCAACATCTTCGAGTCGGAGATCGACCCGTCGATTGGCCGGTTACGCCGGGAATGGGCCCTCGGAGCGACGATCAAGCCGCTCAGCGGCCCACCCGAACGCAAGCGCAAGCTGCTGTTGGCCGCCGACCTCTGGGACGTCACCGGCACCGACGGCACCTTCTTCTCGCGCCTGCGCCTGGGGGCCGAAGCCCTGCTCTATCCCTGGCTCAAGGTGCGCGGCGGGTTGCGCGGCGGCTATCCGACCGCCGGGTTCACCGCCGAGTTCCGCGAGGCTCGCCTCGATGTCGCCACCTATTCCGACGAACGGGGCCCCCGCCCCGGCGACCGCGAAGACCGCCGCTACAGCCTCTCCTTCGGCTTCGAGTTCTGAGCCGCACTCCCCCCCGAAATCGCGAAATCCGTTTCCAACCGTGGCTGTGGCATGAACGCCCCAACCAGTGCGCTTCCCTGTCCTATTCGAGCCTGTTGCGCGAATGCCCAAAACAGCCATTTTCATGTACCGTCCATTCGGAGATGCCTAGCGGATCAGGGGCGCAATGTACACAACGAGCGAAAAACCGATTTATGCCACAGGCTCATTCATGTGGAAATGCCGACTGGATTAGGGGCGATATGGAGACGACGAACAAAAAAACGATTCATGCCACAGGCTCACCCGCGGAATGAATGGCAGGCTGTCGGCTGGGTGGTTGCGCGGATGGGGAGAGCGACGTAGACTGCTAGGGGACCCTGGACCCAGCGGGGATGGCAAAGCGGAGCACAGGGCGTCGCCCGCTCGCGCCAGCCCGCGCCTGCCCGGTCCACCCGCCGACCCGGCAGACCTGGCAGACTCGGCTGACCCGGCCGACCCGGCTAGCTCGAGCTACACCGAACAGGACGGATGGGTGTGAAAAGACGGAAAATCTGTGTCGTCACCGGATCGCGGGCTGATTTCGGCTTGCTGTTTTGGATCATGAAGGCGATCCGGGCCGACCCGGCCCTGGACCTGCACCTGGTCGTCACCGGCACCCACCTGGTGGGTGGCCGCGGGGCGGCTCTGGCGGAAATGGAACGAGCCGGTCTGTCGATCGGCGACCGGGTCGAGATGTTGCTGGCCACTGACTCGCCTGTCGCGGTCGCCAAGGCGATCGCCTTGGGAACCATCGGGTTTGCCGAGGTGTATGACCGATGCCGTCCCGACCTGCTGCTGGTGCTGGGGGACCGCTACGAGATTTTCGCGGCGGCCCAGGCGGCGCTGGTGGCCCGTCTGCCGATCGCCCACCTGCATGGAGGTGAGCGCACCGAAGGGGCCATCGACGAGGCGATCCGGCATTCCCTCACCAAGATGGCCCACTTGCATTTCGTGGCGGCCGAAGAGTTCCGGCGGCGGGTCATCCAGCTCGGTGAGTCCCCGGAACGGGTCTTCACCGTCGGGGCCCCCGGCCTCGAGGCGGTGCGGCGCGCCCCCCGTATCAGTCGCACCACCCTCGAGCGCGACCTGCAGTTTTCCCTCGAGCCGCCCTTGTTCCTCGTCACCTGGCATCCCGAGACTTTGCGTGACGATGCCGGCCAGGCCGGGCTCGACGCGCTGCTGGAAGCCCTCGAACGCTTTCCCGCGGCCCGCCTCCTCTGGACCTGCCCAAACGCCGACCCGCGGGCAGGCGCCCTGCGCGAACGCATCGCGGCGTTCGCCGGTCGGCACCGCAACCGGGTGTTGCTCGTCGAAGGGCTGGGAGTGGCCCGTTACGTGGCGGTCATGCGGCTAGCAGCGGCGGTCATCGGCAACTCTTCGAGCGGCATCATCGAGGCTCCCTTCCTGAAAGTGCCCTCGGTCAATATCGGGAACCGTCAGAAGGGAAGGCCCCGCGCCGCCTCGGTCATCGACTGCGCCGAGACGCCCGCGGCCATCGAGGCCGCCATCGCCAAGGCGCTGCGTCCGGCCTTCCGGGCGGCTTGTCGCCGGGTCGTGTCCCCTTACGGCGATGGCGAGGTGGCCAGCGAGGTCGTGCGCGTGCTGAAGACCTTCCCCTTGCGGAACTGCCTGACCAAGGCCTTCCACGACCTCGAGAAAGGGGCATTATGACCCGCACCCTCATCATCGCCGAAGCTGGCGTCAACCACAACGGCTCGCTCGTTCGGGCCCGCGAGATGGTGGCTGCCGCCGCCAGAGCGGGAGCCGATTACGTCAAATTCCAGGTTTTTCGGGCTGATGCCCTGGTGACGCGGACGGCCGCGAAGGCCGACTACCAGGCCAAAAACGGTCCTCAGGGCCAGTCCCAGTATGACATGTTGCGCGATCTGGAACTGACGCCCGACGATGTTCGTGAACTGCACAGGGCTTGCCGCGAGGCGGGGGTCGGGTTCCTGGCTTCGCCCTTCGACGACGCGAGCCTGGAGTTTCTCGTTTGCGACCTGCAGGTCGATTTGCTCAAACTGGGCTCGGGCGAGCTGACCAACCCGTTGTTGCTGTTGGCGGCGGCCCGCAGTGGTTGCCGGGTGATCCTGTCGACGGGCATGGCGACGCTGGCCGAGATAGAGACCGCGCTTGGGGTGATAGCCTATGGGGTGACCGAGGCGGGAACGACCTCGGGGTCGGTTTCCCCGTCGCTGGCCGCGTTCCAGGCGGCTTGGCTCGATCGGACGGCTCGCGCGCGCGTGGCCGAACGGGTGCGGGTGCTGCACTGCACGACCGAGTATCCCGCCGCCTTTGCCGATGCGAACCTGCGGGCGCTGGCGACCCTGCGGGCCGCCTTCGGCCTCGAGGTCGGGTTTTCCGATCACACCCCTGGGATCGCCCTTCCCCTCGCGGCGGTCGCCCTCGGGGCGACGATCGTCGAAAAGCACTTCACCCTCGACCGGACCCTGCCAGGGCCCGACCACCGCGCCTCGCTCGAGCCCGACGAGTTGCGGGCCATGATCGAGGGTATCCGGGCCGTCGAGGCCGGGCTCGGTGACCCCACCCGGCCTCTGGCGGCGGCCGAGATACGCAACCGCGCCGCCGCCCGCAAGAGCCTGGTGGCGCGGCGCCCGATCGCGGTGGGCGAAGTGTTCACTCCCGAGAACCTTGGGATCAAGAGGCCGGGAACCGGCCTTTCGCCAATGCGGTATTTCGACCTCCTCGGCAAGCCCGCTCGCCGCGCCTTCGCCGAGGACGAACCGGTGGAGGACTAGGATGACCTGGCAGTCCTGGAGACCATCGATCACTCACTGCCCTGGCGCAGCGTGGTCAATGTGACCGCTGGAATGATGGCCAAGATGTTTGCCCGACGAGATGAGTGTCCAGTCGCCATCGCCTTCGCCATGGGCACGCGTGGGCATGGCGCTTGCCTGCCGATGGCCGATGGCCGAGGGCATGGGCCGGCCGGTTCGTTCGTGACGGAGGCTTGATGATGCGACCTGTGATCCTGATCGGGGCGGGCGGCCACGGTTCCGTGCTGCTCGATGTCATCCGTCTGACGGGGCGATCGCTGCAAGGGGTTTCCGCCCAGGAAACTCCGGCCGGCCCCGCCTGGGAAGGCATTCCCTTCCTGGGGCCGAATAACGCCCTGTTCGGTCTCGACCCCCAGGCGATCGAACTGGTCAACGGCGTCGGGTCGGTCCGGTCGATGGCCCGTCGGGCCGGCATCTTCCGCACCTTCAAGGAGAAGGGCTTCACCTTCGCCACGCTGATCCACCCCTCGGCGGTGCTGGGCAGTCGCGTCACGCTGGGGGAAGGGGCCCAGATCATGGCAGGATGCGTGCTGCAGCCCGACGTCGTGATCGGCGCGGACACCATCGTCAACACCCGCACGTCCGTCGATCACACTTGCCGCATCGGGGCCCACGTCCACCTGGCGCCCGGGGTCACGCTGTCGGGCGACGTCGTCGTCGAGGACGAGGTCCACGTCGGGGTGGGCGCCACCGTGCTGCAGGGCCGGCGATTGGGCGCTGGGTGCGTGGTGGGGGCCGGCGCCGTCGTCACCCGCGATGTTCCACCCGGGGTGACGGTGGTTGGCGTTCCCGCCCGGCCCCTGGCGCCGGCCAGGTCGGGCTGATTCCGTGGCCTCATGGGCAAGAGAGGCCGCCCGGATCTTGCCGTGCGCGGGCCGAAGGGAACGAGGGAGATCGGGATGTCGGACCATCGCCAGATCGGTCTGGGAATGGGGACCGCGCTTTTCGGTCTGGGGGCAACCCTGGTCTATCTGCGTGGGCTGGCCGGGTTTTGGGGGGCAGGGGCTGTGTCCGTCGGGATTCCCTGGCTGAAAAGCTCTCTCAGGCCCCCGAGCGGAAACTGAAGAACGCCTGGGGACGGCGGGAGGACAACCAATGATCGAGGGAAAGCGAGTTCTGGCCGTCATTCCCGCCCGGGGCGGGTCGAAGGGGATCCCCCGCAAGAACCTGCGCGTCATCGCCGGGCGTTCGCTGCTCGAATGGACGTGGCGCGCCGCGCAGGGGTCGGTCTTCCTCGACCGCACCATCCTGTCTTCGGAAGACCCCGAGATCATCGCCACCATGCGGGCGTTGGGCGGCGAGGTGCCGTTCGTCCGTCCCGTCGAACTGGCGGCTGACACCACGCCGGGCATCGACCCGCTGTTGCATGCCCTCGATGCCCTGCCCGAGCGGTATGAACTGGTCGTCCTCCTGCAGCCCACGTCGCCCCTGCGCACTGCCGCCGACATCGACGGGGCCATCCGGTTGTGCGTCGATCGAGGGGCCCCCGCCTGTGTCTCGGTGGGCCCGGTGGCCAAGAACCCCCACTGGACGTTCCGCCTGGACGAGGATGCCCGCCTGAGTCCGATTCTGCCGTCGGTGGAGGGGGCTGCCCGTCGTCAGGATCTTCCCGTTTACGTCTCCCTGAACGGGGCGGTCTATGTCGCCCACACCGACTGGATCAGACGGAATCGGCGATTCGATTCCCCCGAAACGGTGGCCTTCGCGATGTCACGCGAATCATCGGTCGACATCGACGATGAGATCGACCTGATCGTCGCTGAGGAGCTGCTGCGTCGGCGCCATCGGATGGTCGGCGGTTCCTGATGCCGGGTCGCTCCAGCGGGTCGAGCGCGTGCGGGCTGGCGGACCCATGAACTGACGGGACGACTGCCCCCGGGGCGAGGCGTGACCTGGTGGATCCCAGCCGGCCCACCCATCCGACGGACATCGTGAACTCGGGGCAGATGTGGCCGGTGCAATCTTTCCCTCGAGTTGTCGGGGCATCCTGCTCTCGCGGGAGACCCGGCGATTACGGTATAATCGGCCTCACCCGCCATGACCGACGTCTTCATCGACACCGACGAACGCTTGGATGTGGTCGTGGGCACGGACCTGCGGCTGATCCAGAAGATTGACGGCACCGCCTTCGCCATCGATACCCTGCTGCTGGCTCGCTTCGTGCGCCTGGGGAAGGAGATCACCCGCGTGGCCGACCTCGGTTCGGGAAGCGGGATCCTGGCCTTCCTGCTGAAGTATCGCCAGCCCGCCCTCGAAGTGGTCGGGTTCGAGGTCCAGCCCGAGTTCGACGACCTGGCCCGCCGCAACCTCCAGCTCAACCCACAGATGACCGGCCTGTCGTTCGAGCTGCTCGACGTGCGCGAGATCCCGGCCCGCCTGCTGCCCGAGTCGTTCGACCTGGTCGTGGCCAACCCGCCCTACTACCCGCTGGGGACGGGGCGCCTGCCCGACCGCCCCGGCCGCGCCCTGGCCCGCCACGAACTGGCCGGTACCCTGAAGGATTTCGTCGAGGCCGCCGCCTGGTTGCTCAACTACGGATCGCGCCTGACCATGATCATCCCGTCCGGACGCTTCTACGAGCTGAACGACCACCTGAAGGCGGTCCAGTTCGGCCTGCGCCGCGTCCAGTTCGTCCACCCCAAGGAAGGCCAGCCGTCGCATCTGGCTCTGGTCGAGGCGGAACGCTTCTACAACGGGCCCCACCAGGCCCTGCCCGCCCTGACCATCCACCGTGCCGACGGCGGCTTCACCCCCGAACTGGCCCACCTCTTCCAGGTGGGCCTCCGCCCCGTTCCCGTTCCACAAACCTGATTTTCAGGCCCGCTTCAGATCAGGGGTTGCGCACCTCTTTGTGTCCCCGAACACACCGCCCCCGACGGAACAGCCGCCTGAGGGCGGAGATGGCAATGAGCCAGAGCGGGCGGCACGGCCGCCCTCGGTGGCACGGCCAGCTTTTGGTGGCCCCAATTGAGCCTATTGCATGAATCGGTTGTTCGCACGCCGTGACCATGGCGTCCCTCATTTGGTCGGCATTCCACGAGGGAGACGGGGGGGATGATTTCACAATGGGTGGGAAGTGGGGGATTCTCCGGGCCGGGGGCCCTGCTGTGTGTCTTCTTACAGGAATGTATCACCACTGGTGAGCCGTGGACCGGCCCGCCCGGTCAGGGGGCGTGAACCGGGGGAAGACAGCGGGCTCGCCGGTGATGATCCGCTGCAACAGGCGAAAGAAGAACGCCCGCTTGGCCGCGACGAACTCTGGGGAATCCTCATCCCGGGCCGAAATGTCCGCCTGCCCCGGCCGGTCGGAAATCAGAACCGCGGCATAGAGCTTCATTCCCGGCCAGTCCCGCAAGACGGCCGCGGCATGGGCCAATTCCACCTCGACGACCTGGGCTCCCTGCCGGGCGTCCAGCCACGGCCAGGTCTCCACCAGCACCGAGGGCACCGTCGTGGCGGCCACCGCCCGGTAGTCGGCCACCGCCGCGTTGCGCACGGGGACCGCGCGTCCCGCGTCCGTCACCAGAACGGGAGCGACCACTTCCCCGATTTCGAGGCCGGGCGCCAGGGCCCCGGCATTCCCGAACATCGCCACCTGGCGGAACCCCTTGCGGGCCAGTTCCCGCAGCACGGTGCCGGTCTGGTCGCCGTAGAGGTTGCGGAAGGCCACGATCCGTGTCAGCCGCCCGGTGGCATCAGGCAGGAAATACTCCCAATACGGGAAGTTGGCATTGCCGCCCGCTTGTCCCTTCAAGACATGGCGCTGCCCGAACGGCTGGATGAACCGGTCCAGTTCCTCGAGGGTGACCCGGGCGTACCCCTCGAAGCCCCGCAGTTCCAGGAATTTCAACAGGTCGGAAACCACGATGTTCAGGGAACCCCGATATCCGAGCACGACCAGGGTGCGCTGGTCGGCGGTCAGCCGACGCAGGGCCTCCCGGCACAGATGCTCGGACAGCCGTGAAAATCCGGCCACCGTGTAGACCTCGAGGTGGGACGCGGGGAGCAGGTTGCGCGTGAGCAGCTGGGCGAATTGCAAGACGGTCTGCACCAGCCGGTCCTGCCCGAACAGATTGGTGACCACCAGGTAGGGAATGCGCTGGCGGGCGGTGATGACATAGCAGTCGTCGATCTGTGCCTGATCGCGCGGGACGAAGACCGTCCCCTGTTCGAAGCCCTGGGCCCCGAGCCAGGCGAGCGCTTCATCGAGCAGACCCCCCACCACGATGACCCGCAGGCCCCGGCTCAAGATCAGATCCTGGATCTCGCGTGGGATCTTGTGATCGAGATAGCGGTCGATATCGATGGTCAGCGGATCGGACAACACGGCGGGCGGGAAGAGGGACGCGAGGGGAAGGCTCTGCCCGGCTTCCCCTTTCCCTGCCGGGAACCGTCCCCGTACCGCCCGATACCCTTGCGGAATCCGCAACCGGGGCCGGGTCGCCCCATACAGGAGCCGCCGCTGTACGTAGCGCAACAGATAGGGGGGCAGCTCGCTGACCGACGGTTCTTCCCCGGCCTGGAAGATGGCCCGCAGGCGGGTCGAACTCAGCTCGGGGGCATCCGGGTCGAAAAACCGCACGCGGCCCTCCGCGACGAGAGGCCGGGCCGCGGCCGGCACCGTCTGCTCGTAGCCCTTGCGGGCCATGACGGCCACGATGCGACGTTCTCCGGCTTTGGGCAGGAAGCCCTTGTCGACCATCTTCTGGAAGGAGTCGGTCCCGCAGATCTGGAAGAACGTGTGGGAAGGCCCTTCCCGGCGCATGATCTCCGCCATCAGATCGGCCACGTAGGTCCCGGGGGCGCGTCGGGCCAGATCTTCGATCAGCTCTCGCTCCGGCAGGCGGACCGCCCGGTGCCGGGCGGCCACCAGGCGGGCCATCTCATACCGCACCCCGAAGGGCGAGGCCTCCGGCTTGTCGGCCGGATCGACGTTGGGTAACAGATACACGGTGTCGAGGCCAAGCAGGTCGATGGCCCGATCGATCACCTGCAGATGTCCCCCATGCAGGGGGTCGAACGTCCCCGAATAGAGGCCGACATTGCCCGCCCAGACAGCGGCGAGGCCGGCCAGGACCCAGCCAAAGGTGAGCAGCAGGGCCCGGCCAGAAACAGGGGAAACGGTCGTCCGTCGCATGTCGAGAATCCTCCCGGATGTGGTGCGCGCCCAGTGTAGCACACACCCCCTGGTCGGTCTCCCTCTTGACTCCGGTTCGTCAGCCGAGACACTTGAGCCGTCTCGACTGACGGCATCATTCGGTGGGCGGGTGCCGCCTCCGGCGACAAACCCCGGCAAAGGAGGCCGGCCCCATCCCGCGAGCGAAGCGGAACAGGGGCCGGCTGGAGGGGAACCGACAGAAGGTGTCGGAGATGGCCGCCCGTCGTTTCGGGCGGCCGCCCCATCGTCAGGAAGGTTGGACCGGGGAACCGGCGCCTGTGGCCAGGGCACCCTGGCGGCCGCTCTTGAGGCTGAGCAGGAAGCCCAGGCCCAGGAAGATGAACGACCCGGTCATCAGGATGCCAGCCCAGGCCAGGCTCGACAGTTCCGACAGGAACCCGGCGGCCCGCAGCATGCCGGCCTTGATCCAGCCGAAGAACTGCCAGGTCACGATCATGGTCAGGAAGCCCGCGCTGTAGAGGTTCTGGCGGGTGATGACCACGGCGATGTGCCCGGCCAGCGCCAGCAGGAGGTTGGCCTTGCCGAGTGGGGCCATGATCTCGCCGGGTTGCCAGGTGACCCAGGCGAACCCGACCACGCCCATCAGCATGACGAAGTCGAAGCCGTTCTGGCACCCTTGCTGCCGGATGGTCTTCTGGATGAACGCTTGCACGAAGAACAGGCCAGCCAGCAGGTAGGGCACGTAGACGAAGGTCATGTCGGCGATCGCCCGGTTGGCGGCCATCGCATCCGCCATCATGTTCTTGACCAGCTGGAACGGCAGGGCCACGAACGGCACCAGCAGCAGCGCCCAGTAGAACGATTGCTCGGTCCCGAGCAGGGCGTGGGGGGTGCTGTCCTCGAGGTTGCTGCGGCGCCAGGTGGCGACGATGAACGGCAACTGGATCAGCGCGGCCAGCACCCAGATCATATAGATCTCGGTGACCCCCGAGAAGGGCACCCCGGCGGCCGAGGCCCCCGCCCGTCCTACGGCGTCCATCGAATGGTAGACATACTGGGGGGCGAAATAGATCAGGGCGAAGGCACCCATGGGGAAGAGCAGGCGGTCCCAATAGGGGGTGATCCGGAGCAGGTGCACCGCCAGGCCCAGTTTAACCGCTCCGCTCAACAGATAGAGCAGCGAGACCATCTGGCCCCATCCTGCGCTCAGGGCGGAGATGCGCACCTGGTAGAAGGTCAGGTCGGCCATGAAGATCAGTACGAACAGCAGCAGGATCTTGCCATGCCGCAGGTTGGTCGACGAGCGCAGCAGGTAGATCCCCATCGCCACCATCAACATCTCATAGATATTCTGGATGCCGAAGAACAACGCCACCGTCTCGACCCCGACCTGCTTGGTGTTGGCTTCGCCACTCACCAGCAACAGGCCCAGGAACATCAGCAGCACGCTGATCAGGTACAAGGGGTTGGCGTCGATGAACCATTGGGACAAGCCGCCGTTCGTGCCGGCCGCTTCGCCATCCCCGCCTTGCTGGCGGGAGCGCCGGGTGGGCGGGACCGACGGCGGCGGCCGCCGGCCATTCCCGTTGGCAGCGGGAGCCAGGTCGGTGGAGACGACCGGCTCGGAAGAGCCCTGGTCACCATGGCTGGGATTTGCGTGGGTGATCATCGGTTCTTCGGAAGTCTTGGCGCGTTTCTCGCTGTTCATGGTTTCCCCTCCTGCTCGTTTTCGGTGAGCGGGCACCTATACTCCAAGATCCGTACCGCCTCGATAAAGTCTCATCCAAAGCCCGTCCTGGCTGATTCTCCGCCCTCCTGGACAGATCTGGCGCACCTGCGCGCCAAGTCTGCCCCAGGGCTGGGAACCATCTGGCCATGCGACTTTCCCTGGCATGGCCCCTGGGCCCCGCGGATGCTGCGACAACCGCGTCCACCGCGACCAGTTCGACCCTCCTGAAGGGTGACGGGTGGCGTTTGGTACGGGGAATCTCTATAATGGCGGCATCCGTTCACCCACCCCCACGAGGAGGCTTCCATGTCGCAGGCCGGCTACTACCGTCACCCCACCATTCACCATGACCAGATCATCTTCGTCAGTGAAGATGACCTGTGGACCGTCGACGCCGGTGGCGGCACCGCCCGACGCCTGACCTCCGGACTGGGGGCCGCTTCGTATCCCTCCCTTTCCCCCGATGGGAAATGGGTGGCCTTCTCCGGCCGCGACGAGGGGCCGCTCGAGGTGTTCCTGATGCCGGCCGCGGGGGGATCACCGAAACGCCTGACCTGGTTCGGGTCCTTCACCCGCGTCGTCGGCTGGCGTGACCCCCGCCACGTCGTCGTGGCCAGCGATGCCGGCCAGCCCTTCCCTCGCGAACTGCACCTGCACCTGGTGCCGGTCGACGGTGGCCCGTCCGAACCCCTGCGCCTGGGGCCCGCCATGTCCGCCTCGTTTGGGCCGCACGGGGCCTGCGTCCTCGGCCGCAACGCGGTCGATCCCGCCCGCTGGAAGCGCTACCGCGGCGGCACCGCCGGCGATATCCTGATCGACCCCGACGGGAAGGGGACCTTCCGCAAACTGCTCGACCTGCGCGGCAATCTCGCCCACCCGATGTGGGTCGGTGGCCGTATTTTCTTCCTGTCCGACCACGAGGGAATCGGCAACCTCTATTCCTGTCTGCCCTCCGGCCGGGACGTCCGTCGTCACACCCACCACGAGGACTACTATGTCCGCTTCCCGGCCACCGACGGGCGGCGCATCGTCTACCAGGCCGGGGCCGACCTTCACCTCTTCGATCCGACCACCGACCAGAGCACGAAGGTGGCGATCGCCTACCACAGCCCCCGCACCCAGCTCTTCCGCAAATTCGTCGAAGGCTCCCGCCATCTCGAAGATGCCGAACTCCATCCCCGCGGTCATCTGCTGGCCCTCGTCTGCCGCGGCAAGATTCTGACCATGGGCAACTGGGAAGGCCCTGTCCTGCAGCACGGCGAACCCGATGGGGTGCGCTACCGGTTGACCCGCTGGCTCAACGACGGTGAGCGGTTCGTCACCGTCTCGGACGCCGATGGCGAAGAGAGCCTCGAGATCCACCACCTCGATCTGCGCCGGAAGCCTGAGCGGTTCCCCGCCCTGCCGATCGGGCGACCCCTCGATCTCAAGGTTTCCCCCGTCGCCGACCTCGTGGCCTTGACCAATCACCGCAACGAGCTGATCACCGTCGACCTGAAGACCCGCCGGGTCACCGTGCTCGACGGGAGCGGCCTGGCTCCCATCCATGGCTTCGACTGGTCCCCCGACGGGGCCTGGCTGGCCTACGGGTGCGCCCTCTCGCGCCATACCTCGGCGATCAAACTGGTTGATGTCAAGAAACGCAAACCAGTACAAGTTACTCCCGCGGTCCTGCAAGACGTCGCCCCGGTTTTCGACCCTGACGGAAGATACCTGTTCTTCCTGTCCTATCGGGAGTTCGACCCCGTCTACGACAACCTCCACTTCGACCTCGGCTTCCCCAAGGGGGTGCGGCCCTACCTGCTGGTGCTGGCCAAGGATACCCCCAGCCCGCTCCTGCCCGTGCCCAGGCCGGCCGAGGGCGACGACAAGGGGAAGCCCGCCCCGGCGACGCCGCCCGCCGCCCCCGCCGCTGCCCCGGCGACCGGAACCACCGCCGGCAAGGCTGCGCCCGCCCCTGCCAAGGCCCCGCCCCCGCCGGTGAAGATCGATCTCGAGGGCATCCAGCACCGCCTGCAGGCCCTGCCCGTGCCGGAGGCCCGCTACCAGGGCATCGCCGCCATCAAGGGCAAGGTGCTGTTCAGCCACGTCCCCGTCATGGGCGCCCTCGGCCGCAGTTGGCTGCCCGGTGAGCCCGCCGCCCAGGCCACCCTCGAGATGTTCGACCTCGACACGCTCAAGACCGAGACGGTCGCTTCCAAAATTTCCGATTTCGCCATCTCACCCGACCGCAAGACCGTCCTGCTGCGCATCGGCAACCGCCTCCGCCTGATCAAGGCCGGCGACAAGGCCGACGAGAACGCCGCCAAGGAACCGCCCGGCAAGAAGAGCGGCTGGGTCGACCTTGGCCGGGTCAAACTGTCCATCCTGCCCCAGGCCGAGTGGCGGCAGATCTACCGCGAGGCCTGGCGCCTGCAGCGCGACCAGTTCTGGACCCCCGACATGTCGCGCGTTGACTGGAACGCCGTCTACGAGCGGTATTTCCCGCTGCTATCGCGCGTCGCCACCCGGGGCGAGTTTTCCGACCTCCTCTGGGAGATGCAGGGGGAACTCGGCACCAGCCACGCCTACGAGTTCGGCGGCGACTACCGCCCCGAGCCGTCCTACGCCGTCGGCCTGCTCGGCGCCGATTTGACCTGGGATGCCAAGCTCAAGGCCTGGAAGATCACCAACATCCTGCAAGGTGACCCCTGGCAGAGCAAGAAAACCTCACCCCTCAACCGCCCCGGCCTGGACATCTCCCCCGGCGATACGCTCCTCGCCATCGGCGGCCGCCCCTTGTCCGCCACCACCCCCCCCGGAGCCCTCCTGGTCAACCAGGCCAACGCCGAGGTCGCCCTCACGGTCGGGGACGCCCGCGGTCGGAATCCCCGCACCGTCAGCGCCGTCATGCTGCCCGAGGAGGCCTCCGCCCGCTACCGCGACTGGGTCGAGCACAACCGCCGCTTCGTCCACCAGGGCAGCCAGGGGCGCATCGGCTACGTCCACGTCCCCGACATGGGCGCGCGTGGGTTCGCCGAGTTCCACCGGTATTTCCTGGCCGAGATCGACCGCGACGGGTTGATCGTCGATGTCCGGTACAATGGCGGCGGCCATGTCTCCTCGCTGCTCCTCGAAAAACTGGCCCGCCGCCGCATCGCCTTCATCCAGACCCGCTGGTTCGGAACCGAACCCTACCCCGCCGACTCGGCCGGCGGACCCCTAGTTGCCCTGACCAACGAACTGGCCGGCTCGGACGGCGACATCTTCTCCCACTGCTTCAAGCTGCTGAAACTGGGCCCCCTCGTCGGCAAGCGCACCTGGGGCGGGGTCATCGGCATCTGGCCCCGCCATCCGTTCGTCGACGGCAGTCTTACCACCCAGCCCGAGTTCAGCTTCTGGTTCCAGGATGTCGGCTACGAGGTCGAGAATTACGGCACCGACCCCGACATCGAGGTCGACAACCTTCCGCAGGACTGGCGGGCGGGTCGCGATCCCCAGCTTGAACGGGCCCTGCAGGAAGCCCAGACTCTTCTGCGTCGCCTGCCGTCACGGCCTCCCGGCCTCGCTCGCAACCGTCCCGACCTGAGCTGCCCCCGGCTTCCCCCGCGCGGCCGTCGCGCCGACCGCTGATGCTATTTGGGCTCTCCCCATGCGGCCGTCGCGCCAACCGCTGAACCTATCCCGGCTTTTGGTCGCCGAGAACGGAGCTGGGTGTCGGCGGCTCTGGTCACTTCGATAGTGACGGCCGGAATAATCGCGCCTTGTGGCAGAACCGTTTCAGTTCCGGGACAGGAGACAAAACCTCTGAACCAGTCACGGTTTGCTGGGAGATCGTGCCGAGGAAGAGGCGTGTTCTGGAGTTCGTGCCATAGGCTCGCAAACGTCTCGATCCCCTGCCAGCCCACCCTCGAACAGGTCTTCCATCAGCGAGATCGAATCGAGGTCAGCCAAGACCGGCTGCAGCTCACCGCCCTCGGGGGGTACCTCGGCGAGACGTTGGCGCAGCAGGTTCAGCCGCGAAGCCACCCGGATCTGGGCCCGGGCGAACTGCTCGGGATCCCCGCGCCGGGCGCGCAGGCGGGCACTGTTGCCGGCGAGGTCGCGCATGAGCGCGCGGAACTCGGCCCGTTCGTCCTCCTGGTCGGCCTTGCCGAGTTGGTCGCTCAGCTCGCCCAGGCGGGCTTCGATGCGGGGCAGCTCTTCGTCGAGCAGGCCTTGGACGGCCTCGACCCGGTCACGCTCGGCGAACAGTTTGAGGCGCACCTTGTCGAGTTGGGCCAGGTAGGTGCGAAGTCCCCGGGCGCGCATCAAGCGTTGCAGGGGGACGAACTCCTCGCGGACCCGCTCGAGGCCACGCCACTGCCGGCGCTCGGCATAACCGCGCACCATCCAGAATAGGACGATCAGGAGGGTCAGGGCAAGGGGAACGGCCGCCCAGGCGGACAGCCCCGCCAGGGTCGAGACGATGCCCATGACGCCGAGCTGGATGACCCCGAAGAACCATTCGATGATCCCGGTCAGGAACGACAGGGCGACCTTCGAGAGCGCCAGCAGGAAGACGAGTCCCACCACCAGGCAGCCAAACCCCCAGATGGAACAAACCAGACATGGGGCGTGGAGGCGGGAAGCCATCTGACTCAGGGGGTTGCCGGAGGGGGGGAAGACCCGCTCACAATAGCGACTACCAGCCGAAGACGACCTTGCTGACGACCAGCATGGCGATGGCCACGCCGGCGAAGATGAACTTCATCTTCAGTTCGGCGGCTTCGCTTTCGGGGGTGGGGCGGGTGGGTTGATCCATGGCGTTCCTCCTGTGTCATGGAGCAGGACGGGCTCGACCGTCCTGGTCAGCCGGCGGGGCGGCACCGGAGCAAGAAAAAACACCTTTGCCGGCACGGACAGATGGCGGCCCGACCATCTGGATCACCCTTCGGAACAGCCGTTCCGAACCCTTGTACGTCAATTATACCAGATCGGCATTCGTTGCTGAATGTTTGACCGGGTTTGGCCTCTGGAGGTTCCCAAAAATTCCCGACAAGGCAAGAGCGATGGGACGGGGGGAAAAAGAAACCGCGGGGGCCTAGATTGGGGCCCCCGCGGCGATACGCAGATCGAAGTCTATTTGACCTGAGGCGGCAGATCGTACAGGACGTCGTCCCAGGGGTGGCGGTAGAGCGGCGCTTTCATGCGGGTCTGGTCCATGTAGTGGCCGATCATGCCGATGGTGCGGCCGAGCAGGAACAGGCCGTTCAGGCCGCCGCTGTCGACCACGCTCTGGATGCGTTCCTCGTCCCAGCCGAGGCCGTACATCATGTCGACCGAGAGTACGCCGATGGCGCCGTCGACGTTGAGGATGAGCGTGTCTTTCTTGGCGGTGGTGAGCTTCTCGACCTCGAGGGCGTAGTCGAGTAGCGGGGTTTTCGGGAAGTTCTCCTTGGCGAACTTCTTCAGCAGCACCACGCGCATGTCGGGGTTCTTCAGGCTCTTGATCAGGTGGCCGATCCCCTGGATCTTCTGGTTCTTCTGCTTCATCGAGGCCACGAACTCGTCGGGGGTCATCTTCGCGTCGTAGGCGGCCTTGAAGGACAGGGCGGCCCCGGCCACAGCGCCGCCGAAGCGCGGGCCGATGGTCAGGATCCCGGAGGCGACGGCGCTCATCAGGTCGCGGCCGGCGCGGGCGGTGACGATCGTGTTGTGGGCGCCCGAGACGCAGGGGCCGTGGTCGGCCGACAGCTTCAGCACGTTCTCCATGAAGCTGGCCGCCCACTTGGGCAGGCGCTCCTTGAACCACAGCAGGCCGATCACCTCGCCCACAGAGTAATTCTCGGAGATCACCTTGCTGATCTTGTGCCCGGCGTAGACAAGCTCGTCGCCGGAGTCGTCGGAGATCGTACAGGTGAAGTTGGTCGGACGGCGCACCAGGTTGCGGGCGACCGCCTCCTTGTAGTTCATGGGAATGGGTGGCGCGTCGACGTCGGCGATGGGCTTGTGCTGCCCCTCGGCCACCAGCTTGTCGAAGGTGTGCTTGATCGCCTGGCCGAAGTCGTCGAAGCTGGCCGGCACGATCACACCCACCTCACGCAGGGCCTGGTTCTTGGCCTCTGCCGTCTCGCGCCGGGCATCGGCCTTGGCGCCGGCATGCCCGAACTGGATGCCCTTGGGCATGTACTTGATCGAGGTGCCGGTTACCCACATGACCAGCGGTTTCTTGAGGCGGCCCTGTTTGACCGCTTCGACGATCCGCCACTCTTCTTCGCCGCCCACCTCGCCGAGACAGACCAGCATCTTGATCGCCGGGTTGGCTTCGAATCGGAGAAGATGCTCCAGGAGGGTGGAACCGGGGTAAGCGTCGCCGCCGATGGCAATGCCCTCGAACAAGCCGTCGCTGTTGCGGCTGATGATGTTGTAGGCCTCGTTCGACATGCCGCCGGATTTGCTGACGAAGCCGACCGAACCGGCCCGGTGCAGCTTGCTGCTCACGATGTTGTCGATGGTGCCGCCGGTGTTGCCGATCTTGAAGGCGCCGGCCGCGATACCGCCGACCGTGGCGGGGCCGATGATGACCTTGCGGCGACGAAGCGCCAGGGCGCGCAGGTGGCGTGAGAACCGCTCCGGGATGCCCTCGGCGATGACCACGATGGTGCGCAGCTGGTCCTGGTCGAGCGCTTGCTTGGTGGTTTCGAAGGCCGACCGGAACGAGGCGAAGTTGATCAGGACATCGGCGTCGGGGTGTTTGGCGCAGGCAACGGCGAGGTCGGGGTAGACGGGGACAAAGATCTCCTTCTTCCCGTAGAAGCACTTGAAGGTGTCGGTGCGGCCGGGATCGACGATCGCCGCCACCGAGGGTTTCTCGCGCTTGCAACAGTAATCGAAGTCGAGCATGCGCTGCACGGCGTTGGTCTGCATGCCGAAGATGATGGACCGGGTGTCGCGGTCGAACAGCAGGTAATCGGGGCGTTTCATGGTGTCGTTCCTTCCCTTCTCTGCGGTGTCATGCCTGCAAGGCATCTTTGACGATGCGGGTCATGTGGTACTCGGGACCGTGAACCTCGATGGGCAGCCCCAGATCCTCGGCGGCCTTGCGGATATTGGCCAACCCCTCGTGGTAGTTGGGCCCGCCGCGGCGCACGTAGATCCTGGTGTTGACCTTCTTCAGCTTGCCCGCGAATTCCTTCATGGCCATGATGATGCCGGTGAAGGTCTTGGCCACGTCGGTGAAGTTGGCGATGCCGCCGCCGATGATCAGGGCCTTGGTCTTGCCCTCGGGATGGGCCTTGCGGGTCATCAGGTCCATGACCACCTTGGCATACTCGTAGGTCAACTGGGTGCTCGGGTCGCCCGAATACTCGCCGTAGAAGGCGAGTTCCTTGGCGTAGCCGAGATCGCAGACGGTATCGGCGAAAATGACCGAGGCGCCGCCGCCCGCCACCATGTTCCAGACCCGGCCGTCGGGGTTGAGCAGGGTCAGCTTGAGGGAAGCGCCCGACAGGGCGTCGAGCTCGCGCACCTTCTGCTCCTCGGGGGTCAGTTCGCGGCCGAAGGCGGCCGGGAACTCGATATCGTCGCCCCACAACTTGCCGGCGCAGAACTCGGCGGTGTCATCGAGCTTGGCCACGAGGTCGAGCGGGATGATCTTGCCGTCGGCGATGGCGAACGGGTTGATCTCGAGATAGGCGAAGTGCAGGTCGGCGAACATCTTGTACAACCCGACCAGGAACGTCGCCACCATCTGGCGGTTCTTGCCGAGGTCTTTGGGCAGCGCCTTCTCGACGTCGACGCCTTCGATGCCCTCGAGCACCGGCACCTGGATGGCGATGACCTTCTCCCAGTTCTCCTCGACGTTGATGCCGCCCTCGAGCGAGAAGTAGATGGTGTCGCCTTCGGCTCCCGATTTGATGGCGACGTAGTATTCCTGGTCGTGGGCGATGCAGGGCTCGATCAGGAAGTGGGTCAGGGTGCCGGTGATCTCGCCGACCTTCGTCTCCTTACCCATCCGTTCCTTGATCCAGGCCTTCGTCTCGTCGAAATTCTTCTTGACCAGCACCAGACCGTGCTTGCCTCGCTTGCCGAACAGTTGGTCGGGTTTGGCCACCAGCGGTTCTTTCCCCAGCCAGGGGTTCTCTTCCTTCAACTGGGCCCAGTCGGTGTGCCGGTCGACCAGCACGATCTTGCCGTCGTACCCGAACCCGTCGCCCAGATACGTCGGCAGGTGCCTCGCCATCATCTTCTTGCCGTGATACTCACGAATACCGCGTTGCGCCATCTGCCATCTCCTGTCCGTGTGATGTGCCTTGTAGGCAAGCCTGTATAGCCTGCGAGCCGCTCGGGTGTCAAGACGTGTGCCCTTGAGAGTCCCGATCCTCCTGGCTTGAGTCAAGGGGCCAAGGAATGGAGGGAGCGGACCGGGCGGGCCATCATGAGGAAGTAAACGTAACCCGACCGACACGAGGTCGGAAGTGGGCCGCGGGCGCCAGGGATGGGGCTCCTCCGCGGACCCGTCATGGGGCCCCCCGTCTGCGGCGGGAATGTCGCAGCGGGTGTCGTGGTGCGACGTTGCAGACCCCCTGGCCGGCCCAGGGGTATTCTCCGGGACCGCATTTGGATGCAGGTTCCAGCCCGTTCATCCGCTTTTGGCACGGTTCTTGATTTGTACCCGTACGGGCCCGTGCTCCCATGCGATGAGCCCCGGGGATTTTCCCCCTCCCCGAACTCGAGTCGCTGTGCCAACGAGGTGAGCCATGGATATCAACAAAATGACCCAGAAATCGCAGGAAGCCTTGCAGCAGGCGCAGAACCTGGCCGTCCAGTACGGCCACCAGGAGGTCGATGTCGAGCACCTGCTGCTGGCCCTGGTCGGGCAGCAGGACGGGCTGGTCCCGCGGCTGCTGAACCGCCTGAACGTGCCGCTCGATGCCCTGCAGCACCGTATCGAGGGCGAACTCGGCCGCAAGCCCCGCGTGTCGGGGCCGGGCGCCAAGCCCGACCAGATCTTCGTCACCCGCTCCCTGTCGGCGGTGCTGGTGAAGGCCGAAGAGGAGATGAAAGCCCTCAAAGATGAATACCTCTCCGTCGAGCACCTGCTGCTGGCCATGATCGCCAGCGGCAACGAGACGCCGGCCGGACGGGTGCTGCTGGCCTTCAAGGTCGATCGTGACCGCATTCTCAAGGGGCTGACCGAGATCCGGGGCAACCAGCGGGTCGTGTCGGCCAACCCGGAGCAGACCTACGAAGCCCTCGAGAAATACGGCCGAGACCTGGTGCGCGAGGCTCAGAAAGGGAAGCTCGACCCCGTCATCGGCCGCGATACCGAGATCCGGCGGGTGATCCGCATCCTGAGCCGCAAGACCAAGAACAACCCGGTGTTGATCGGCGAGCCGGGGGTCGGCAAGACGGCCATCGTCGAGGCCCTGGCCCAACGCATTCTGGCCCGCGATGTGCCCGAAGGACTGAAAGACAAGACGATTTTCGCCCTCGACATGGGGGCTCTGATCGCCGGCGCCAAGTTCCGCGGCGAGTTCGAAGAACGATTGAAGGCGGTACTGGCCGAGATCAAACAAAGCGAGGGCCGTATCATCCTGTTCATCGACGAACTGCACACCATCGTCGGGGCCGGCAAGGCCGAAGGGGCGATGGATGCCGGCAACATGCTCAAGCCCATGCTGGCGCGGGGCGAGTTGCACTGCATCGGCGCCACCACTCTCGACGAATACCGCAAGCACCTCGAGAAGGACGCCGCCCTCGAGCGGCGTTTCCAACCCGTGCTGGTCGACCAGCCCGACGTGCCCGACACCATTTCCATCCTGCGCGGCCTGAAGGAGCGTTTCCAGGTGCATCACGGCGTGCACATCCATGACCGGGCGCTGGTGGCGGCCGCGACCCTTTCGCACCGTTACATCAGCGACCGCTTCCTGCCCGACAAGGCCATCGACCTGGTGGACGAGGCCTGCGCCATGATCCGCACCGATATCGACTCGATGCCGACCGAACTCGACGAGGTGACCCGCCGCACCATGCAGCTCCAGATCGAGGAGGCGGCTCTGGTCAAAGAGAAAGATGAACACAGCGCGGCCCGCCTCGTCGAGCTGCGCAAAGAGCTGGCCGACTTGCGCGAGCGGGGCGATGCCATGCGGGCCCAGTGGGAAAGCGAGCGCGAGGTCATTAAAAAGGGCCAGGCCCTGCGCGAGGAGATCGAGAAGATCCAGCTCGAGATCGCCGGCGCCGAGCGGGCCAACGACCTCAACCTGGCCGCCGAGCTGAAATACGGCCGCCTGCCCGAGGCGCAAAAGCGCCTGCAGAACCTCGAGGCCGAACTGAAACGGAAGCAGACCACCGGCCGACTCGTTCGCGAAGAAGTGACCGACGAGGAGATCGCCGAGATCGTCAGCCGCTGGACGGGCATTCCCGTCACCCGCCTCATGGAAGGGGAACGTGAGAAACTGCTCAACCTCGACACGCTGCTGCATCAGCGGGTGGTCGGCCAGGACGAGGCGGTCCAGCTCGTGGCCGACGCCGTGCTGCGGTCGCGGGCGGGCATCAAAGACCCGCGGCGGCCGATCGGGTCGTTCATCTTCCTGGGGCCGACCGGTGTCGGTAAGACCGAACTGGCCAAAGCCCTCGCCCAGGCCCTGTTCGACACGGAAGAGAGCATCGTCCGCATCGACATGAGCGAATACATGGAGAAACATGCCGTCTCGCGGCTGGTCGGGGCCCCGCCAGGGTACGTCGGCTACGACGAGGGTGGACAACTGACCGAAGCGGTGCGCCGCAAACCCTACGCGGTGGTGCTGTTCGACGAGATCGAGAAGGCGCATCCCGACGTCTTCAATGTGCTCCTGCAGATCCTCGACGAGGGGCGGCTGACCGACGCCAAAGGCCGCACCGTCGACTGCAAGAACACGGTCATCATCATGACCAGCAATATCGGCGCCCAGCGGCTGATCGAAGGCATCGGGCCCGACGGGCAACTTAACGCCACCACGCGTGAAGAGGTGCTGGCCGAGGTGAAAGCGACCTTCCGGCCCGAGTTCTTCAACCGCATCGATGACATCGTCCTGTTTAAACCCCTGACCATGGCCGAACTGAGCCGCATCGTCGATCTGCAACTGGCCGACCTGCAGAAGCGGCTCGACGAACGCCGCATCACCCTGCGGCTGACCGATGAGGCTCGCACCTACCTGATCGAACGGGGCTACAGTCCGGTGTACGGTGCCCGCCCCCTCAAGCGCCTCGTGCAGAAGGAGGTCGAGACCCGGCTGGCCCGGTCGCTGATCGCCAACGGCATCCCCGACGGGGCGACCTTGACCCTGGCCGTGGAAGGCAGCCAACTGGTCCTGCGCAAAGACTTGCCGGCCGCGGCCAAGGCTGGGGAAAAATAAGGAAAGCCCGGGTGGGGTGTCGGGCGATCTCTCCGCAGGTCGGGTCTGACGGCGACCTGGACCCAGAGCCTGGGCCGCGGTGGGTGTCAGGAAAGGGGAGGGAAAAATGGCTGACCAATCGGAGGGATGGGGGGTGTACCTGATCTGGACGGGCGTCAAGATCGTGGCGCTGACTCTGGCGCTGGTGTTGGTGATGGTGATGGTCGACCCGTTCTATTTCGACCAGCCCCTGGCGGTGGCCGAGGCCGGGCTCGAGCCGGCGCAGGCGCCCCAGACGCCGTTCGCCACCTCGGTGGTGTTCGGCGCGGAACTGGGGGACCCGGTCAAATTCGCCCTTGGTGCTCGTGACGTCAGCACCCGGGCCCGGGTCGAGGTGCTGCTGCCTTCGGGCCGGACGGTCTACGACCGCGAGCTGGAGATTCTCAAGCCGACGGCGGCGGCCACCCGCCAGGGGTGGCAGACCTTCACGATCGGCCTTCCCGAATCCGGCAGCTACACCATTCGCCTCACCCAGAACAACCCCGGAATGATCAAGATCTACCTGTTCCAAGGGCCATTTGTCGCTCGCATGCTTTTCCTGCCGGTGTTCGCCGCCTTCCTGGTTCTGATCATCGGCCTGCTGCGGCGACGTGGCCCGGCGACTCCCCCGTCTTCCGCCCTGGTGGTCACCCAGCCAGGGTAGCCGCCCGCTGGCCTCGAGCTGGCCGGGGGTCTTCGCTCGCTCTTCAGGGGTACCGCACCCTTCCGCTTCCCAGGGTTGGATCCGTATAATGGGAGAAACATATCAGCTCTGGAGGTGCGGAACATGAAAGCCGCCCGTTGGGTGCCCCTCCTGATCGTCTGTCTGTGGCTCACTCCGGTTGCCGGTCTCTGGGCGGCCGACGATACCCGCGCCCTCTACGATCAGTATCTGGCGGCGTACAAGAACTATCAGGAAGCCGTGGCCCGCAACGCCCCCGAGGCCGAGGTCAAGGCCCTGGCGACGGCGTTCAGCCAGGCCCGGGCCGCCTACGAGGGTGCTGTGGCGATCGGCGAGACCGCCCCTCCTGCCACCGACGACTGGGCCACCAACGAAGACGTCTCCCTGCCCGTTCCGGGCGGTTCCGGCTCTGCCACGCTGGCTCCGACCCCTGACCCGGCTCCCTCCGCGGCCGACAAGATGCCGCCCGCCCTTTCCAGCACCCTGAACACCCTCTGGAGCGAAAAAGGCCCAAAGATTGCCGACCAGGCCATCAAGGTGCTCGAACGGTTCGCCGCCGCCAACCCCACTTCCGTCTACGGGCAGCAGGCCCGCTATGAAGTCGCCAAGGCCTATGAATACCTGAAAGCTGACCCCGCGGCATCCGCCAAGGTTCTGACCCAGATCGCCAACGACCCCAACGGCGGGACGTTCGCCCTCCTGGCCCAGGATCGCCTGAAATACCTGGAGGCCACCCGGCAGTATGGGCAGTGGAAAGAGACGCTCGGGCAGCGCCGCAACGCCATGGAGGCGGCCTACGCCAACTACCGGAATACCAGTTGGCTGGCTTTTCCGGTGAAAGCCTTCCGCTGGACCGGCTACGTCGGCAAGCTGCTGTCCTTCCAGCGGTCGTTGAACGATTTCGAGGCGTTCGAGGTGAAGTTCGAGGCGCTCGCCGCGCCCTACGTTCCTCCGGTGGACGTGGTCTTCCATCTCTTCCCGGGAGCGACCGGGGCCAAAGATGACAATGCCGTCGTCCGGCTGATCTACGACAACAACCAGGCTTGGT
>CALLCO010000298.1 GCA_937998695.1 Candidatus Ozemibacteraceae bacterium | reverse complement strand
GTGCTGCTGGACGATGCCGTAGACGGTCGACAGGCCGAGCCCGGTTCCCTTGCCTGGGCCTTTGGTCGTGAAGAAGGGTTCGCAGATCTTGGCCCGTAAGGACTCGGGAATGCCTGTCCCGGTGTCGGTGCAGGTCAACAGAGCCTGGGATGGCGTATCAGGGAGCCCTAGGGACTGTCGATGGGCCGGATCGAGTTCCAGCCGGTCGGTCGAAAGGGTGATGGTGCCGCCCTGGGGCATGGCGTCGCGGGCGTTGGTCACCAGGTTCATGATGACCTGCTCGATCTGGGTCTGGTCGGCTTCGATCCAGAGGGGGCCTGGGCAGGGCTGTACCCGCAACTCGATGTCCTCCCGCAGCAAGCGCCGCAGGATCGGTTGAAAATTCGTCAGGAGGAGGTTGAGGTCCTCCCGTTTCAGGGAGGGTTCGTGGCGCCGGCCGAAGATGAGAAGGCTTTGGGTCAAGACCCGTGCGCGCTGGGCTGCCTCGAGAATCTGCTGGAGATGGAACCGCAGGGGCGAATCTTCGGTCAGGTCCATGAGGGCCAGCTCAGAGAAGCCGATGATGGCCGAAACGATATTGTTGAAATCGTGGGCCACCCCGCCGGCCAATTGCCCGATCGCTTCCATTTTCTGGGCCTGCTGCATCTGCGCCTCGAGGCGGAGGGTCTGGGTGACGTCGCGCCCCACCTCGATGACCCCGATGATCCGGTCACTATCGCCGCGGATCGGAGCGGTCCGCAGGTCCCAGGTGTGGCCTGCGCTGTCCACCAGCCGGTCCTGCTCCTGTTGCCGGGTGGCGAAACTCCGCTCCACCGGGCAGTTGGGACAGACATCCCCCCGGTGGAAGAATACCTGGTAACAAGGTCGACCCACCATTTCGCCGATCTCCATGCCTGCCACCTCGGAAGCCGCCCGATTGGCCCAGGTTATATGCAGATCACGATCGAGACAGGTGATCCGGTCGGGGGCGGCGTCGAGAACGGTCTGAAATTCCGCCGTCAACCGCGACAGCGTATGGGTGCGCTGTCGTTCCTCCGCTACAACTTGTCGGTGTCGTTCGAGCTCCGCCTGGAGCGTTTCCACCTGAGTCTCCAGAAGGTGGAGCCGGGAGCGGGTTTCCAGTTTCCCGGAGGGATCAATGGGAGAGTCGGAAAGGAGGGGAGATGATACATCCTCTGGGATTCCTGGATGTTTAGCCAAGGGTGCCTTACCTTGCTCTGGGCTGACTTGATGGGATGACTTCTCCATTTTACCGTACCGCGGTTGGAAGGCAAGTATTTCTTCCCACATGCGGCTAGATGCTTCCTCATATGACTACCGCATTTGAAACATGCACCCTGGGGCCGGATTCGCCGAAAGACACACATGGAGCAGGCCGGATCGGTCCGAGGGAGAGGCCGATTCGACGTCTCGCGAGGCCTGGATGGTCTCGCGCCTCGCAGGTCGCCATGGCTGGCGATTCTGCGAGGTTCGGACGACGAATCGAGCCGAACCCGAGGTCACCAATCCGAGCCTGCGGAATGGTGTCTGAAGGCGAACCCGGCTCCAGGGTTTGGGGAACTACGGTAGTCATACTAATGGTCGACGACCTGAATGGGCCGGTTGGCGCCGTCTGGGGTTCAGACCTCGGAGTCCATGCAAAATCGAACTCAGAGCTGGCATCAGCGCAGCATAGGACAGGAAGAAGCTCTTGAGCCTGTTGCACCAACGCCCCAAACAGCCTATTTTCATGTACTGTCCATTCCGAAATGCCAACCGGATCAAGGGCGCTAGTAAATGTACACGACGAGCGAAAAACCGATTTATGCACCAGGCTCTCTTATGGTAGCCTAGGGGGAGAGTCTTGCTACGATAGAAAAGAGAGGTTCTCGTGAGGAGACGGCTCGCCGATCTGGCCTTTCCCCCCGACATCATTGATTCGGCCCACAGCGTCGTCGTCGTGCTTCGGCCCGACCGGACCGTCCTGCTCTGGAACGAACGGGCTCGGGTGGTCAGCGGGTTTTCCGCCGAAGAGGCGGTCGACACCGATTTCGGCCGGTTCGTCCCTGACTTCGCCCAGGCCGCGCTAGAACAAGCGTTCTCCCGGGCGCTCGGCGGGGAACGCCAGGTGAACGTCGAACTGCCCATGCGAACGCGCGACGGGAACCCCTGCTCCTGCCTCTGGAACTTCGCCGCGATCGAGGTCCAAGGCGCCGGTACCACCGTGGTGGGCGTGGCCCGCGATATCTCCGGCGACTTGCAGTTGCTGGCGACGGTCCAACAACACACCGAGTTCCTGCACACCATCGTCGAATCGCTGACCCACCCGTTCCTCGTCCTGTCTCTGGATCACCAGGTGGTCATGGCCAACGCCGCGGCCCGCACCACCGCGTTGCGGTGCATGGCCGGGTGTCCCGGCTACCCCCGGGAAGAACCCGGCCTGTGCCTCGAATCGGGGGCGCCCTGCCCGGTGGGGGTCACCGTCCGCTCCGCCCGCTCCGCCCAAGGGACGCTCGGCAGTCGAACCGAAGGCCGACCCGGCCGGTCGTTCGATCTGCATACCTTTCCTGTTCTCGATTCCGAGGGCAAGGTCCATCAGGTCATTCTCTCGGCCTTCGACAACACCGCCCAGCGGAAGATGGTCGAAGCGCTGCGCGACAGCGAGGAACGGTTTCGGGCCATCGGTCGGTCGGCCCAGGACGGAATCATCATTCTCGACAACGAGGGGCGGGTCACCTACTGGAACCCCGCCGCCGAAAAGATCTTTGGGTATGCCGCCGCCGAGATGCAGGGCCAAGTCCTGCATGACCTGCTCCCGCCGGAACCACTGCGCGAAGCCCATCGGGCCGCCTTCCCCGCCTGGCGTCGGACCGGCACGGGCCACGCCGTCGGCCAAACCCTGGAACTCCCCGCCTTGCATCGGCAGGGTCATGAAATCACCATTGAACTTTCGCTGTCGTCGGTGCTCATGCGGGGTACCTGGCACGCCATCGGCATCGTTCGCGACGTCACTCAGCGCAAGAAAGCCCACCAAGCGCTCGAAGCCAGGGAACGCCAGTTCCGGCAGGTGTTCGAAACGGTGCAGACCGGCCTGCTGATCGTCGATGCCACCACCCACATCATCCTGCAGGCTAATCCAGTCGCCTGCCGGATGTTCGGTCGGTCTCCGGCCGAGGTCATCGGCCAGCTCTGCCACCGCTTCGTCTGCCCCGCCCACCAGGGAAAATGCCCGGTCACCGATCTCGGTCAGCAGCTCGACAATGCCCAACGCTGCGCCCTGAATGCCCAGGGGGCCGAAGTTCCCATCCTCAAGACCGTCGTGCCCATCGAACTCGACGGCCGCGCCTGCCTCCTCGAAAGCTTCGTCGACATCACCGAACGGGTGCGGGCCGAACAGGAGATGGCCCGCGCCCGCGATCTGGCCGAATCCGCCAATCGCGCCAAAGACCAGTTCATCGCCAACATGAGTCACGAGCTGCGCACCCCGCTCAATGCCATTATCGGCTACGCCGAACTCCTCAAGGAAGATGCCGACGCCGCGGCCAACCAGGCGCAGAGCGACGATCTCGCCCGCATTCTCCAGGCCGGCCGCCATCTGCTGGGGTTGATCAACCAGATCCTCGATCTGGCCAAGATCGAGGCCGGAAAGCTGGTGGTCACGCCTGAAGACCTGCCTCTCGAAATGGTGGTCGATGCCGTGCGTTCGACCGCAGAACCGCTGGCCGCCCAGAAGGGAAACACGTTCCGCGTGATTCTCGCAGCGCCAGGGGTGCGAGTGAGGGCCGATCCCTTGCGGCTGAAGCAGATCCTGTTCAACCTGGTCAGCAATGCCTGCAAGTTCACCGAACGGGGCACCGTGACTCTAAAGGTGTGCTCCAGCCCACCGCCCCGTGAACGGGAGGCCCTTCCGCCCACGCCGGAGGGGGGCGCCGCCCATCCGCCCCCCGTGCCGCCGCACGATCCCCCCGACGCCCCGCCGGGACGGGTCCGGTTTGCCGTGATCGATACCGGCATCGGGATCCTGCCGGCCCAGATCGCTTCCCTCTTTCAAGATTTCGCCCAGGTCGATGAGTCCATCTCGCGCCGCTTCGGCGGGACCGGGCTCGGTCTGGCCATCTCCCGCCGTCTGGCCCGCTTGATGGGTGGCGACATCACGGTGACCAGCGAACCGGGGAAGGGATCGACGTTCGTGGTCGATCTGCCCATGGCCTGAGTTCGCCGCCCGAAAGGAGGTCTCCTTGCCATGCCTGCCGTTCTGATCGTCGAAGACAATCCGGCCAACCGCGATCTCCTGGAGCGGCGCCTGCAGCGTGTCGGCTGTCGGGTCGTCAGTCTGAGCGAAGGCCGGGAGGTGCTGCCCGTGGCGGAGCGGGAGCGCCCCGATCTCATCATTCTCGATATGCGCCTGCCCGACATCGATGGCCTGGAACTGACCCGCCGGCTCAAAGCCCACGCCGATCTGCGGGCGATTCCGGTGGCTATTCTGACCGCCAGCGTCCGCGAAGAGGATGCCCGGCTTGCCTATGGAGCCGGGTGTGATGCCTTCCTGACCAAACCCTTCGTGTGGGCCGACCTCTGGTCGAAACTGCAGGCCCTTCTCCCGCCCGCGGCACGAACCGCATGAATCCCCCTCCGAACCCTCCGCTGCCGGGCGGCCCACCACCCCATCCTGACCCCCGGGCAGGGCAGGCACCACCCGCGCCGGTCTCCGGGGCTCACCCGGGTGGAACTGCGGGAAGGCACCCCACCGAAAGCCTCGCCCCAGTCCCTGCCGCTTCCGAGATCCTGGTGGTCGATGACGAGGAATTCAATCGCGACATGCTGGGCCGCCGCCTCCAGCGGGCGGGGTTCCAGATCCGGACGGCGGTCGACGGCCGGGCCGCCCTGGCGGCCGTCGGGGAACGACTGCCCGCCGCCGTCCTGCTCGACGTCATGATGCCCGACCTCGACGGGCTGGCCGTCCTGCGGGAACTGCGGCGACACTATTCCTCCCACCTTCTGCCCATCGTGATGGTCACCGCCCGCGACACCGGCGAGCAGATCGTCGAAGCGCTTCAGGCGGGGGCCAACGACTATGTCACCAAACCCGTCGACCTGCCCGTCCTGCTCGCCCGCCTGCGCACCCATCTCGCCCTGCGCGCGGCTCACCTCAGCCTCGCAGAACGTGATCGCAAAACTCGAACCGATCTCGAGATCGCCCGGCGCGTCCATCGCCGCCTCTTCCCCGCCGCTCTGCCGGCGATCTCCGGCTTTTCGCTCGGGTTCGGCTTCGCCCCCGCCGCCGCCGTCGGCGGGGATTTCTTCGATCTGGTGCCGGCGCCCCAGGGCGGAACGGGCTTGTTCTTCGGCGACATCTCCGGGCATGGGGTGGCCGGGGCCCTGCTCACCGCCCTGCTGAAAACCCTTCTGCAGAACGCGTGCCGAGAAGAGCCCAACCCCGCCGCCGCGCTCCGCCGGCTCAACGACCGGATCTCCGACGAATTCCCCGAAGGCTTCTTTGTCAGCGGGCTGCACCTTACCGTTTATCCCGGGCGCCCCGATATCCATCTGGTAAGCGCCTGCCCCGATCCCGGTCTGCTCGTGCGGGCCGATGGCTCGTGGCAGGCGCTGCCGCAGGGCGCCCCATTCCTGGGGATGTTCCCCTCCGATGCCTTGCCCGATGGCGACTTCCCCGCCTCGACGGTGGCCCTCGCCTCGGGCGACCGGCTGGTGGTCGTCACCGATGGTCTGCTCGAAGTCCGCGATCCGGCCGGCCGGCCATTGACCTTGTCCGGCCTCGGAGACCTCTGTGGCCAGCTCGTCCATCTGCCCGCCCCGGCCTTTGTCGAGGCCCTGTTGGCGCGCATCGCCGAGTTCGCCGGCCCCGCCGGATCCGAGGACGATCTGATGGCCCTCGTGGTCCGCTGTGACGGTGACCCCACGGGAGGAACGCCATGACGAACCTGGTGGGCGATGACTCCCAAAATGTGCGCGAGATGGCGGCTGCCCTCGAGCGCGAGGTCGCCCGCCGGCAGGAACTCGAGATCCAGCTCGAGGCGGCCAATGCCCGCTGGCAAAAAACCTTCGATGCCGTGCAGGACATGA
>CALLCO010000297.1 GCA_937998695.1 Candidatus Ozemibacteraceae bacterium | reverse complement strand
GCAGGGCGCGGATCTCGGACAGGCCGCGCCCGTGATGGGCGTGCGACCGCGCCGGGGCGGGAAAAGCGGCGTGAGAATGGGGATGGGCGTGGGCCGGTCGGGGGCGCGCGTGGCGGTGCGGACCTTTCCGAGGGTGGGGGTGATCGTGGCCGGGGGCAGGTTCGTGTTCGTGTTCGTGACCATGGTCGTGATCGTGCTCGTGATCGTCCTCGTGCTCGTGATCATGCGCGTGATCGTGATCGTGATCGTGCTCGCGATCGTGGCGGTGTTCATGGCCGGCCTCGTGATCGGGTGGGTGATCGTCGACGGTGTTGAAATAGGTGGCCCGGAACCCGTTCTTCACCTTCTCTTCGATGATCAGGCCCAAAGGACCCTCCGGGAAGGGAAGAGAGGCCAGAGCGGCGCGCAGGCGGCTGGGGTCGGCCCCCACGTCGAGCAGCGAGCCGACGGCCATGTTGCCGGCGATGCCGGCGAAGCAGTCCCAGTAGAGGGTGGTCATGGGGTTTTTCCTCGCAGGATGCGAATGGCCGCCACGGCGGCGCCGAAGCCGTTGTCGATGTTGACCACGGTGAGGCCGGCCGAGCAGGCGTTGAGCATGCCGAGCAGAGCGGCCAGTCCCTGAAAGCTGGCCCCGTAGCCCACCGAGGTGGGCACTGCGATGACCGGGGCGGCGACGAGGCCGCCGACCACGCTGGGCAGGGCCCCCTCCATCCCGGCCACGACGATCAGCACGTCCGCCTGCCGGATCGCTTCGAGCCGCCCGAACAGGCGATGGATGCCCGCCACCCCGATGTCGTAGAACCGCTCGACCGGCAGGCCGGCGAACTCGAGGGTGAGGGCCGCTTCCTCGGCGACCGGCAGGTCGGAGGTGCCGGCCGCCAGCACCGCCGCCAGGCCGGCAGCGGGCCGGTCAGCACGCCGGCCTGGGGCGGTGGCGCGCGGCCCGCGCCCGACGGCGATCTTCCAGGCCAGGCCGGCCCCGTCGTGGACGGATACGTCGGGCACCGCCCGCCGCAGCGCCCGCAGCGCGGCAGGAGAGCAGCGCGTGGCCAACGCCTTCCCTGCACTGTCGAGCAGGGCCTGGAAGATGCGCACGACCTGCGCGGGCGTCTTCCCGGCCCCGTAGATGGCTTCTGGAAAGCCGGCCCGCCGCTCGCGCCCCGGATCGAGCACCGCCCCGGGCACCGGCTGCTCGCCGGTCTCGACGCCCCGCAACGCCTCCTCGAACCGGCGCGCGGTGACGCGCCCCGCCCGGAACTCCCGGAACAGGGTCAGCAGCGGCGACACGTTCTTCTTCATCGGTGGGGGCGGCCGAGGGGCCAGGCCGGTTATACCCCGAAACCCCGCCCCGGAGCAACCCGCCCGGTCCCGACGGCTGGGGGTGACTTCCCGGACCCTGCCAGATCCGAATCAGGGGATTTCCCGCGTTTCCCAAGGCCTGGCAAAAGGCAATGCACACAATGATCCGACGAGGCTTTACACCAAACGATTCGGAAAATTTTGTGCGGTGCAAAATTTTCTGTTGACAGCAGTCGATAGATGCGATATGCTTTGTATGTCCGAACGCAACCACGAGAAAGGAGCCGAACGTGATCGACCCCCGCTGGATCTCCGGCCTGCGATGCACCAACCAGGTCCGCCCCGCCGGCCGCCAACCGTCGGGCGAAACCCCTGACCTGAAAGACGACGTCGCCACTCCCGGCCCGGGCGACGAGCATCTTGCACTGCACAAGACCGATCCGCTCGGCGCCCGACCCGCACCCTGACCGACAAGCCCTGACCCAGTTCCCCCAGGCACTCACCGGACCCTCCGGTCCGGCCCCGATCTTCGAACCAACCGAAACGACATCAAAAACCAGAAGGAGAACCCCCATGAACGTCACCCAGTTGTTCGACCGCGATGAAATGTTCCGCCTGAGCCGCGAAGGCATGGAAAACTCCCTGCGCTTCTTCCTGACCATCAACGAGAACCTGCTCAAGATGGGCGAGTGGCAGATGGAGAACCTGACCGAGCACAACAAGCGTGCCATCGAGACCATCAACAAGGCCTACGACGAGCACCAGAAGAACAGCCGGATCATCATGAGCCGCATCGAGACCGTCGTCCGCGAGATCATCGCCAAAGTCACCCCGCACCACCAGGCAGCGGGCGCCGAGAATTAAGCAGGAGCCACCCCATGACCACCAAGCAGCAGCCCACTCCCACCCTGTTCGATCGTGAAGAGATGATGCGCCTGACCCGCGAGGGCATGGAGCAGACCCTCCGCTTCTACATGACCATGAACGAGAACCTGCTCAAGATGGCCGAATGGCAGAAAGATGCCGTCAATCAGGCCAACCAGCAGGGCGTCGAGATGCTGAACAAGGCCTACAACGAGTATCAGAAGAACAGCCGGGTCGTCCTCTCCCGTCTGGAGTCGATGATCCGCCAGGCCGCCGAGCAGATGACCCCCAAGCCCAAGGAACACGAGAAGTAAGCACTCGCTCTTCCAACCGGCGCATGTCTCAGAGGCATGCGCCGGTCATGCATCTCCAAGGCTGTCCGAGTTCCAATCTTGACCCAAGCAGCGATTGCCCTTACCCGGGTCCCCGCCCCGTCGAGCCCCGACCAGGGGGCGACGAGGAAGGGATGCAGCGACCGAGACGGGCGCCCCAGAACCAGAACCAGCACCAGACCCAGACCCAGAGGCAGAGCCAGAGGCAGAGCCCACGCCAAGCCGCGTCGCTGGCCACCCGGGCTGCCCTGCCCGAGTCCGAACCCACGCCCGAGCCCCCGGGCAGGGTCTGGGCAAGGCAGCGGCCGCGAAGCCCCTCAAACCGCGGGGTCCGCTCCGGCGTGGACAGCCACCCGGTCGATGGTCTCCCCCGGGCGGCGGCCGAGCAGGTAGACCCCGGTGCCGAGGAAAACGGCGAACCACAGCGTGACCGCCCGGATCAGCAGCGTCGCCGAAATGGCCGCCTCGCGCCCGACCCCCGCGTAGACGAACAGACCACCCAGGGTCCCTTCGGTCACTCCCAACCCGCCCGGCAGGAAGGACAAGGCCCCCAGCACCGAGCTGACCGCATGGGCGAAGACCGACAGGCCCAGCAGCTCGGGCAGCTCGATCCCGAGGGCGCGGAAGATGCAGTAGAGGGCCACTCCTTCCCCCGCCCAGGAGAGCGCACTGAGCGGCACCATCATGGCCAGGGAAGGCAGCGACAGCAGATGCTGCGAACTGGCCTCGAGCGCGCGCAAAGAAGGGCGGAACCGGGCCAGGCGCGGAAAGCGGCCCACCACCGACCGGTCGAGGAATCTCCAGAATTCGGGGCGGGTGATCGCTAGCCCCCCGACGAACAGCAGGCCGCCCAGCACGGCCAGCCCCCCCGCACCCGTGGTGAACCGGCTGCTGCCCAGCAACCCCAGCACCACCAGGCCCAGCAGGTCGGTCAACCGCTCGGCCAGCACGATGGGGGCGGTGCGCGCCACGGGAAACCCATACCGACTTCGCAGCAACAGCGATTTCATCAGCTCGCCCAGCTTGCCTGGGCTCAGCACCATGGTGAACGCCGAGAAGAAGATCCACACGCTGTCGCGCCACGCGACGATCAGACCCAGCCGGCGCAGGAACCAGGCCCACTTCACGAACCGTAGAGCGTAATTGCCGCAGACCGCCCCCACGATGGCCGCCAGCCATCCGGGCGAGACGGCGAGCACCATGGCCCCGACCCGACCGACGTCGGCAATCAGGGCGGTGACGGTAAGAGCGACGACCAGCACCAGGAACAGCCACACCCCCACCCGCAGCAGGGGATGGCCCCCGCCCGCCGGTGACTTCGCTCCGCCAGGGCGAATCGGGGAATCCAAGCCGCGCTCGAGGCGAGCCGAGAAAGACCCCTCCCCGCCCGGGCCAATCGGCGGTGCTGCCGCCCGTGGCCAACCGCGTGAACACGCCTCCATCCCGCCCGGGCGAATCGGGACCGCGGAGACAGGAGAAGGCCCGGAGCCCGCACCGTCGGGCTCGCCAGGGGGCACCGCCGACGCCACGCACGACACCCCCGCCTCGGCAACGCCCGACAGCGAGCCCCGGCCGGACGCAACACCTCCTGGGTCGGGCCGAGGATCGTCGGCAGAATGGCACGCAGGCATAGGCTATGTTACCATACCGCCCATGCCGTCCGCCATCATCGCCCCCGGAACCGCTGCTGCTCCTCACCGGGGCGGACGCCTCTGGCTGTTGCTGTTCCTTCTCATCGGCATCGCCCTGCCCGTGTGGCTGATCGAGCAGTTGCTCCACCGCTTCGAGAGCGAGCAGGAGCGCGTGCTCGATCTGGCGGATCGCGACCGGGCGCGGGCCTTGATGGCCCACCTCAACCGCCACCTCGACCTGCCGTCTCTGGTCGATGCCGCGCTGGATTCCTTCGCGCAACGCGCCGGCGCCTCTTTGGAAGGGCGCCCCTTGACCCCCGAGCGAGCCCGTTTGCTGACCCGCCGCCTCTTCCACCAGTTCCCCGCCTCGACCCGCCTCATCTGGTTCGACCGCGAGGGCAGGCTGGTCCAACCCGTCGGCTTTCCGGCGATGTTCGAAAAAACGGCTTGGCAGGCGGTCTACCGCACCCTGGCGCCGCGAGGTGGAGCCACCCCGGCCGAGCGACGCCTGGCGGCGCATCAGATTACGTTCACCATGGGAACGATGGCCACCCCTGAGTATCTGCGGGACTGCTTCCGTCATGCCCAGCCCATCCTGTACAAGGGAGAAGGGATGCTGATGGCCGGCCGGCTTCTGCGCCCGCCTGGTTCCCGGCGTCTCCGGAGCGGCGGGTTCCTGCTGTTCGTCCCCACCGGCCGGGCCAGCTTCGGGTGGGAACTGGCGCGAGCCGTGCGGCGCCTCTCCTCCGCAGACGCCCGGGTAGGCGGCTATTGGCAGTCCCGTCAGAACGGGTATGGCGACGGCGTCGCCCGGGCCGACGGCCTGCTCAACCCAGGGCTGATGCACGGCCTGCTCCAAAAGCTCGAGAACGGCCAAGGGTTCCATTCCCACGGTGGATTCACCTTTCTGGCCCGATTCTGGTCTCAGGATCCCGACTTGGTTCTCATCGCCGCCGTCCGGCAAACCTCGCCGGCGGCCCGTCAGGCGGCCCGACTGGTCCGGGGCATCCACGGTATCTCTGTCGGCCTGTTGGCTCTGTCGGCTTTGGTCGCCACAGCCCTAGGATTCGGACGGCGGGCCCCGTCCCTCCGACTGGCTACCCGCTTCCGCCTGGGCACCCTGGTCCTGACCGTGTTCCCCTTGCTGTTTCTGAGCGTCTGGGGTCTCGACTTTCTGGTGAAGTCGGCTCAGCACCGGGAGGCGGAGGTCCAGCAGGAACTCGAAGCGCTTCTCCTGTCCGTCGAGCAGGCGGTGGCGCAGGGAATTACGCGCGTCCAGCAAAGGCTCCGCAAGATGGAGGCCTCTTCCCGCTTCCGTCAGATCAGGACCCTGGGGGACGTGAAGGGAATCATCCGCCGGTTCGAGGCGCTCGGGGCCACAGAGATGACCTTCGCCCGCCATGGGGGACGGATCCTCACAACCTTGACCGAACGGCGATTCTCCGAGCTGGGGACCGCCATGTCGCTGCACTACCTCACGAAAAGGATTCTCGAGGCGGCCCGCTTTCGCATCCTGGGGATGGAAAAGGCCGAGGCGCCCCAGCTCGAATCCCTTCTCGCGAAACGCGACATTCTTGAGGAGTTGATTCCCAACGCGCGCCTCCGGCTCACCCAGTTTGGCGGAGACCAATTCTACCTGTACAGCTCGGTGGGCAAAACCCCGAACGGCGACCCCGACACCTTTTTTATGGTCATGTTCAACTTCGATCGCTTTTGCCAACACTTTTTCCAGACCTGTCTGGCTTCCCCCCCTCGACAGGCAAGGATCTTCCTGCGCGCCCTCAGTCCCGAGGGCATTCGGCGGGAACCCCGCCAGCGGCAGCTGAAGAACCTTCTCGATCTCGTCCAATTCAACCAGGAACTGATCACCATGCGGCTGGCCGTCGGCGGCCGGACCTATCTGGCCCGGGGGCGACCCCTGGCCGGCCTGGGCACGGTGGGGGCGGTGGTCGTGCCATTCGACGAAGAGGCGGGGATCATCGCCCACTCTTGGCGGTTCTTGGCCCTGTTCGGCATGATGACGCTGGGGGTGGCCTTGTACCTGTCAGGCGTGCTCGAGCGTTTGCTGCTGCACCCCGTCCTCACCCTCCGGGAGGCCATGGATGAGCTGGAACGCGGCAATTACGCGGTGACCGTCGTCCCCCGCAGCCCGGACGAACTGGGAACCCTGGCCACCGGGTTTAACCGTCTGGTCGAAGGATTGCGGCAGAAATCGCGGATGTTGCCGTTCCTGAACCGGGAACTGGTGGCGCAGGCCCAAGCCGTCCCGCGGGTCCAGACCGAGCGACGCCAGGTCGCGGTGAACTTCTCGGGATGGCGCGAGTTCGCCCGGCTGGAGGCGGAACTGCCAGCAGAGGAAGCGATGGCCCTGCGCAGCGGGTTCCTGGCCCGATGCGAGGCGGCCGTCCGGGCGTGGGGCGGCGAGATCGACAAGTTTCTGGGCGACGCCGCCATGGCGGTGTTCTTCCCCGGCCCCGGTCAGGCACCCCCCGAAGCGCGGGCAGTCGGCGCGGCCCTCGCCCTGCGGTCCAGCCTCGACACCTGGATGGCCGAGCGGGCCCAGGCAGGCCTGCCCCGGCTCCGCCACGGCATCGGTATCGCGGCGGGACCGGTCATCGCCGGTCACGTTGGATCGCTGCGCCATCGCCTCGATTTCACCGTCATCGGTGATACCGTCAACCTGGCCGCCCGCCTGGAAAAAGAGGCGGGACGTCCCGGACAGCCCGTCATTCTGGCGGCCGCGTCGGTGTTCGCCCACCCGATGGCCGGCATCCGGCTCGTCCCGACCTCGATCACCACCGTTCGCGGACGGATGGGCGCCATCACCGTCTTTGGGGTGGAACCCGAAGATGGCTGAACCCCTCACCCTCCACGAATGGGAAAATACGACGGGAGGCGCTATGAATGGCGCTTCCACGCGGCCCCTTTCGGGCTTGGTCGGCCTGATCCTTCTGGTGGTCATGCTCGCCGCTCAGTGGCTCTACCTCGACCGCCTGGAGCGGGCCCAGGAGGACACCTTCCGTGCCTCCCGGGAAGCCGAGCTGCGCCACCTCCTGCCCGTTCTGCGCGGTCGGGCCGACCCTGTGTTCCTGGCCGAAGAGTTCCTGCACGCCAGCCTGGGCTTGCTTGCCTCCGGCACTACCGCCGCCTTTCGACGCTTCGAGCGGGAGCTGGCCCGGACCTACGGCAACGAGGTGGCGGTAGCCCTGTGGGACGGGAAAGGGGAAGGCCGGCTGGTGCTCCAGCGCCTTTTCTCTCCCGCGGAGGTGGATGTCCTGTTCAAGGCCTTATGTCATCAATATCACCGGGAAACGAACGACTGGAAGTATGCCGAAGACTTCAGTCAAAGGCTGCAAACCATGGCCGGGAACACCTCCTTTCTCGGAGCGCCCTACGCCCACATCAACTTCGTCGAGGTCACCCTGAACGGCCGCCGGGGCGCCCTGTTCATCGCCCTGGTCGCCGTGCCGCCCCGCCGCATGAACCAGTCGACGCGGGAGATTCTGTCCCGCCAGCGGCCCCTCGCCCCGAACACCCACCCCGAGGTCAGGGCCCGGGTCGCCGTGTTCATTCCCCAGCGGCGCCTGTATTCTCCCCGCTCCATGGTCCGTGCCCTGCGGTCTAGGCCCCTGGCGCGCAGCCTGCCGCTCCTGGTGGGCCCCGCCCGCCAACCCGCTCGGTGGCTTCCCGCCCCCGTCCCAGTACAGGTCGCTCTGGCCAGGGCGTGGCGCTCTCAGGACCAGGGTTCCCTGGTCATCGGGGAGACCGGGTTCGCCTTCACCCGCCTCACCGAAATTCCCGACTGGATCATGGTCCATCCCCGTGCATTTCCCCGGCCTGGGCGACTCGCCAGGGCCCCCTGGTTTCTCGCTCTGACCGCTCTCTGGCTGACCGCCATGGTCGCCCTGGGGGTGGTGCGCGGCAGCCGCCCCGACTGGTGGGGCGCCGCCATCACCCACAAGTTCCTCACCCTGGTCATATTGGCCGCCCTCCTGCCCACTCTCGGTCTGGTCTGGATCACTTGGACCCGGGCCGGGCTCGAGGCCGACCTGCGGGAACTGACCCTGTTCCGGGAATGCGAAGAGGAGCTGGAAGGCCTCGAACAGTCCTTGAACCAGCGCGTGCAGGAGGCCATCGCCGCGGCCAAGCGATTCCTGCGCCGTCGCGAGTGGAGCGAGCCGACGCTGCCCCCGCGCGCCGCCATCGCCTCCAATGTCCTCGAGCTGGGCAGCCAAGGCGCCGGAACCCTCTACCTTGTGGCACGCGGCAATCCAGAGGTCATGGCCTTTTCCGGAGAAGTCTTCCCTGGGTCAGGGCAACCGCGCCCCGAACGTGCCTATCCCCGCACCGTCGATGACGACGAGAAAATCGCCGGCTCCCCCTCCGCCCCAGGTATGCAGGTCGCCCTCTTGGTGCCCGCCCTGTTGCGCAAGTTGTCGGAACATTTCGGCATCGCCATCGATACATCCGGCCTACCCTCTCACGGTTTGCGCATGGAGGAGATACGGGGAGGGGTTCTCCTCGATGTTCTCGAAGTGGTGTTGGGAAAGGATGCCCTGCTGCGGATGGTCGTTCAGCCGGGCCGCCTCCAGCCGTTTCGGATGCTGCACGAAGTGACCTGGGCCCTGCTGGAGATCATCCGCGACCCGGATCGCCGCGCCCGTCTCCTCTTCCTTTTCATATTCCAGCGCAAAGAAATCCAGTATCACACCTTCTTCACCCGGATCTTCGAGCGAGGGTGGCACTTGGGCGGATTCCCGCGAATGATTCTGATGAACACGCTGTTGACCAGGAACAATACCCTCTTTCCCGAGTGGACCGACGTCTTCCCGGTGGCGACGACCCTCCTTCGGCAGGCCTTCCGGGAACAAGGCGTCCAGCGGCTCGTTCTGCCCCGGCCCGGGTCCAGCCCGCGTGAGCTGGGGAACACCCGCTCAGGACGGATCCTGGCCATCGCCCGCCCCCTTCGAGGCACCGATTTCGTGGCGGTCGCCATTCGGCGCCAGCCCGAGGACGAGAAGGCCGACCCCATCGTTGGAGTTTCCATCCTTGCCCGGTTGTATCCCGTCGCGATCGCCCTACTGGCCGTTTTCCTGTTCCAGCGCATCTTTCTTCGACCGGTGCACGCCTTGCAGGCAGGAGTGGAGGCCATCGCCGGCGGGCGGTACGACGTCCGGCTGCCGGTGGTCACCGACGACGAGATCGGCCAGCTCTGCGCCAGTTTCAACCGCATGGCGAAAGGGGTCCGGGAAAAGGAGTTCCTGCGCCGCTTCCTGTCGCACCTGGCCATGGAGGCGGTTGAAGGAGGCCAGATCGCCCGCGCCATCCGTGTGACCGGAACGGTGGTGATGTCCGATATCCGTGGGTTCACGACCATTTCCGAGGAACGACCGCCCGAGGAGGTCGTCGAAATGCTGAACGCCTACCTCACCGCCATGGAAGTGGCGATCGAGAAGAACGCCGGCACCATCGAAAAATTCATCGGCGACGCCATCTTCGCCGTCTTTCTGCCCGTGCACGGACGCGACGCCCCTGAGCGGCGGGCTGCCCAGGCCGGCCTCGATATGCTCAAAGCGCTGGGCCGGTTCAACCGCGACCGCCAGCGTCGCGGCCGCTTCACCATCGCCTGCGGCGTCGGCATCGCGAGTGGGGAACTGCTAATGGGCATGGTGGGCGGCGCCGATGGCCGCCGTGAATTCACCGTCACCGGCCCCACCGTCAGCCAGGCCGCCGCCATGGAGAAGTTGACCAAGCAGACCCACCACACCAAGCTGGTGGTCTGCCCGCTCACGGCCGCTCGTCTGGGCGAGGGCTGGACCACCGTGCCGTTGCCCACTCCCCCGGGCCGGCCCCCGGAGGCTTTCGAGATCGGGTTCGGTTCCTCCACCTGACACTGGTCCTCCCTCGCCGATGACTCTGTGGTTTTTTCCCCGCGTCTCCCCAAAGGCCACCAGAGCCGCGACAGGACATATCCCCACCTTCGACGATACCAGTGGATTCGTCTACCCACGGGCCTGTTGCACGAACACCCCAAACCGCCCATCTGCATGACCGCCCATTCGGAGATGCCGATCGGTTCAGGTGCGTTATGTACACGACGAGCAAAAACCGATTCATGCACCAGGCTCTTCACTTCCCTTTTGTTGGCACCGGAACACATTGCCCCACGCCAACGACGTTGTGATGCGGGTTGGAAAAATTGGTTTGTGGAACGGATGTTCGCTACAATAGGGGAAGCTGGAGGTGACGCATGAGCGAGCAAGACCGGAAGATCAGAATGGCGACGGCGGAGACGCCGCGGGAGCAGGGGCATACGATCGTCGGCGGCCGGCCCGCCGGCACGCGCACGACCGGGGCCGGCATTCCGCGCGGCCTGGAAGCGCTGATGATGAAGGCGGCGGTCGATTCCGCCTTCCTCGAGCGGTTGGTGGGGGAACGGGCGGCGCTGGCCGATGCCATCGGGCTCGCCCTCGATCCCACCGAGCGGACCATGCTCGACACCGTGCCGGCCGGACAGCTGCGCGAGATGGCCCGGCTCACCCCCGTTCCCGAGCCGCAGCGCAGCCTGCTGGTGGGCGGCTCGGCCGCCGCCCTGGTGGCGCTGGTCACCCAACTGACCTTCGCGCCGGTGGCGGGGCGTGCCGAGCCTCCGGCTGGCGCCCAGGCGGCCCACCATCTGCCCAATGCCGGCGTCCTCCCTCCGTATGATGACCCCACGGTCATTCCCACCACGGAAGGAACCCGCCCCGACTCCCCGCACGCCATGCCGCCCGGCGGAGCCCGGCCCGACGTCCCCGACCTGCCGGACGAAGACCTCATGACCCGCGGCAGCCGGCCCGACTTTCCCGATCACGACCACATCACCAAGGGTATCCGCCCCGACGTCCCTCGGCCGCCATCCCTCCCCGTCCCGCCACCGGCGAAAGAGGTCGCCACCTCTCCCCTGACCATGGAGACGATGCGCGAGCTGATCGTCCACACCAATTCGGCCGGCATGAGTTTCGGCGCCGCAATCAACGCCCTGCGCAGCGAGACGGGCATCGCCATCACGGTGCAGCCGTCGGCCGGGCTCGACACCAACCGCCCGGTCGGCCGCTCGGTGGCCGGGATGCCCCTGGGCAAGGCCATCCGCGTGCTGTGCGCCGAGGTCGCCGGGGAAGGGGCCCTGTATGAAGTCGACATGGGGGACGATTCGCTGGTGATCCGCTTCAAACCGACGGGTTCTCCGCCCCGCGAACCCTTCCAAGATCTGATCGACCATCTCCAACCCACCCGCGGGTCCCGGCCCGACGTCCCGCCGCGCCGCGAGGACTGACCGATGCCGCCGGCCGACCTGACCCTGCTCAACCTGAATCTGCTGTATGTGCGCTACCTCGAGGGCATCGACCGCGAACTGCACGTGCCCCTCGGCTGCCTGTATCTGACGCGGGCCCTCGAAGAGGCCGGCTACACCGTCGATTTCCGCGACTACCAGCTCAACACCTTCGACGAACCGTTCCTGCCCGAGCGGATCGTCGAGTATCTCCACGACCCCGCACCCGTCATCGGCGTCTCGGTGATGGCCAACCTGCTGCCGTTCGCGCTGCTGGCAATGAAGGCGGTCAAACAGCGCTACCCCGACCGCTTCCTGGTGCTGGGCGGCGTCGGGGCCAAGGCGGTCGAGGAACAGATCATGACCCGCTTCCCCTGGGTCGACGCCATCGCGGTCGGCGAAGGGGAACGGACCGGCCCCGAGTTGCTCGCCACCCTGAAAGCGGGCGGCGACCTGCGCGGCGTGGCCGGTCTGGTGGTGCGCGGCCCCGACGGAGCGATCGTGCGCACCCCGCCACGCGAGCGCCTCCGCGACCTCGATGCGCTGCCCTTGCCGGCCTTCCACAAGGTCGACCTGCCCCGCTATCAGGGCTATGGGCTGATGTCGACCCGCGGCTGCCCCTACCCGTGCACGTTCTGCTCGGTCGCTCCGGTCTGGGACCACGACTCCACTTTCCGGTCGGTCGACCACATCATCGCCGAGATGCGCCACCTGCACGAACAGGCCGGCGTCAAGATGTTCCTCTTCCAGGACGAATTCTTCGTCTGCAACAAGCCCAAGGTCATGGCCTTCTGCCAGAAGTTGCGCGCCACCGGCCTGCCGGTCATGTGGAAGGCGTTCGGCCGGGTCGACCTGACCGACCGTGAGATGATGGAGGTGATGGCGGGGGCCGGCTGCGTCGAACTGCGCTTTGGCATCGAAAGCGGCTCCGACCGGGTGCTGCAGATCGTCAAGAAGGGGTTTACCGCCGAACAGGCGATCGCACGCGTGGGAGAGGCGGTGCAGGTCTTCCCGCGGGTCGATGCCTTCTATGTCTGGGGCTTCCCCTTCGAGACGATGGAAGACTTCCACCAGACCGTCTTCCAGATGGTGATGCTGCGCAAGATGGGGGCGCGCATCCTGCCTTCGATGCTCTGCCTGCTGCCCCAGACCGAACTGTTCCGCGAGAACCGCGGGCGCTACCCCCTCGATTTCAGCCCCAGTCTGTTTCCCGAATATATGATCACCGGTCACGAGATCAGCCATCTGTCGCATTTCCAGGTGGCCGAGACCCACCGGCCGATCTATGAGTTCATCCAGGCCCACCCCGACATCTTTCCCGGGTTCTTCCACATGGACCTGGCCAACAATATCCTGCCCAAACTGAAGATCCTCAAGAAATTCGGCTTCTATCCCGAAGACAGGGAACTGTCCGGCACCGATTCGTGCGGGGCCCATTCGCCCCGCACGACGGCGGCGCCAGGACTGGCCACGCGCATGGCCGAACCGACGACGACGGCCGGGTAGGGGAAGCCCTCCGCCCGGTCGGGCAGGAGCCTCGATGCAGGAACCGAGCGACCCGCGGACGGCGACGACACCCCTCCTGGTGGAAACCGGGAATCCGGTCGCATCCGGAGACGCCCGCCCGCCGGTCACCGGCTCGTCGCCCCCCGCGTTCGATGGTTTGGCTGTTCCATCGACAGTCTCTGACCCGGCCATGACCTCTTCCCGGCCCCCTGTCGATCCGACCTCCGCGAAGCACACGGGGGCCCTTCCATCTCAGGGTGGCTCCAACCAGCTCTGGCTCAGGCTGCGCCTGCCGTTCCTGCTGGCCTTCACCGTGGTGGCCTTCAGCGCCGTCGAAGTGGTGGCCAACCCGATCCGGCACCGGCTCGAGCCGGCGGTCATGACCTTCTGGCGGTTCCTGCTCGGCGTGACCTGCCTCGTTCCCGCCTGGCTGGCCGCCCCGCGCCGCGAGCCCCATCGCCTCCCCGTGGCCGACCTGGCCCGGCTCTGGGGGCTGGGCTGCCTGAACATCATCGTGGCGATGGGAGCCCACGCCGTCTGCATCAAGTTCGCCAAGGCCTCGACCGCCGCCATCCTGATCGCCGCCAACCCGCTGGCCACCAACCTGTTCGCCTGGCTGCTGCTCGGCGAGGAGATGGGCTGGCGCCGCCTGGCCACCCTGTTGGTCGGGTTCGCCGGGGTCACCCTGGTCGCGATGCGCCCCACCCCCGGGGCCGACACCCCGTTCGGCATTGCCATGGGCCTGGTCGGCCTGACCGGCTTCGCTCTGTACACCGTGCTGTCGAAAGGGATCGTGCAACGCCTGGGCAGCCTGCGAGTGACTGTGCTCAGCTTCACCTTCGGGGTTGCCACCTACCTGCCGCTGCTGTTCTGGCTCGATTTGCCCGTGCGGCCGGCCGCCGATCTCTGGCCACGCCTGCTGGTGCTGGGGGTGGTGGTGTCAGGACTCGGCTACATCACGTTCTTCAAGGCGCTGGCCGCCCTGCCGGCGGGCCGGGCCAGCCTGCTGTTCTTCTGCAAGCCGCCGGTCTCGATCGGCCTGGCCTGGGCGTTCCTGGGGGAGCAGCCGGCCGCCGCCGCCCTGGTCGGGACCACCCTGGTCATGTTCGGCATCGCCTTCGACCACAAACCCGGACCGGCCACGACCGCCGGCCCGACCACACGCGGGGGGCCCTCCCGAGGAAGGGTGACCCTGGCCAGGCACAAGGCGTTGACATGACGGCCATTCCCCCCTACCATTTCCCAAAACCGAAAGGACGTTGACGCGATGGACGTCATCCTGCCCCGGCGGCCCCTCTTCATCTCCGCCACCGCCCAGGACCTCGACTGGGTCTCCCAGATCGTGGAGAAACACGAGGTCGGTGTCGAGATCACCGATTTCTCCCAACCCACCGAGCCCGGCACCTCCCGGGAACGGATTTTCGAACTGTGGCATCTGTGGCGGGAAGCAGCCACCGCCAAGGTGCCAATGGCCATGCACGCCCCCTTCCTCGACCTGGTGCCCGGCAGCCTCGAGACCGAGGTGGCCGAGCTCAGTCGCAAACAGCACGAGGAGGCCCTGACCCTGGCCGGCACCCTTGGCGTGGCCCGGATCATCTTCCACAGCGGGTTCAACCCCCTCGTCCGGGGTCCGCAGTATTACGAGCCCTGGCTCAACCGCACCGTCCGCTATTTCAGCGAGCTGATCGCCCAACACGAAGATTTCGTCTTTCTCCTCGAAAACATGTGGGAACCGACCCCCGAACCGTTGATCAAGGTGGTCGACCGCATCAACTCCCCCAACCTGCGGGTCTGCTTCGACGTCGGCCACGCCCTGGTCTGGGGGAAGGTTCCACCCGAGGAGTGGCTTCCCCACATCGGCCTTCGCCTCGGACACGTCCACCTCAACGACAATGACGGCACCTGGGACCAGGAGCGACCACTCGGCGCAGGGGTGATCCAGAACGAGAAGATTATCGGCCAATTGAACACCCTCGGCTTTTTCGGCCCGATCGGCCTGGAGATGCGGGGCCAGGTGGCCATCCAGGCCAGCCTCGACTGGATGACACGGCGCGGCCTGCTCTGACCTTTTCGACCGGACGGGGCAGCCATCGGAACCGCGACCGATCCGCTTTCCCACCCTCTCGGAGGTAGTTTCATGTCTAAGATCCGCAACACCATCACGTCGCAGACGGTTGTCTACCTGTTGGCGGGCCTGGCGGTCGCCACCTTCTCGCAGGCCTGCTTCCTCATCCCCAACAAGATCGTGCCCAGCGGCCTGGTCGGCCTGGGCACCGTGCTCTACCACCAGACCGGATTTCCCATCGGCCTGTTTACGATCGCCGGCAACGTCCTGCTGATCTCTCTGCAGGCCCGGTTGATCGGACTGGGGTCGAGCGGCAAGACGATCCTGGCGATCATCGTCCAAGGCGCCTTCCTCGATCTGTGTACTTCCTTCTACAAGGTGCCACGCCTGGCCGAGGATCCCATGCTGGCCGCCATCTACGGCGGCGTGCTGACCGGCATCGGTATTTCCTTCATCTTCCGGGCGGGCGCCACGCTCGGCGGCACCGATATCCTGGCCCAACTGTTACAGAAATTCCGCCACGTTCCCGTCGGCACCACCTTCCTGTGGAGCGACATCCTGGTGCTCGGCGTGGCGGCCATGGTCTACGGTCCCAATCTGGCCCTGTACGCGATGATCAAGGCCTTCATCGTCAGCCAGACCGTCGACAATTTCATGGAAGGCTCGTCGGTCTATCGCCAGGTGCTCATCATCTCGAAGGAAGGAGAGACCATCGCCTGGGGCATCATCGAGGAACTCCATCGCGGCGTGACCTATCTCACCGGCCGGGGGGCCTACACCAACAAAGGGGTCGACGTCCTGCTGGTGGCGGTGCGGCGGCGCGAGGTGCCCATGCTCGAGGAGTTGGTCTACAAGATTGACACGCACGCCTTCGTCATTGTCACCGATGCCCGTCGTGTCCTGGGCAAAGGATTCGAGGACCTCGAACAGGTGGTCGAACTTGCAGGGGGGAACATCCAACCCGAGCCCACCGTGGCCTCGCCTGGAACTGGAGTGAGCCCCACGCCGGGCTCCGCCTGATAGATGAGAGACTGCCCCCTCCCTAGGGTTGCCCGCCTTGCCCTGCCTGGCCGCCCCATGCTCCGGGGCAGTCGGACAAACGCTCGGGGCCCCAAGAAGACGAGATTTCCTCGCGGCGGTCTTGTGCACCGCTCACGGGTGGGGTATCATGTTTTTCGAACATGTCCAGGATACGGTTCAAGCGGTTCGAGAACGAGGTCCGCCCATCCAGCTCCCCGTCGGTTCCCCGTCGGGGAGGGGACATGATCCCGGCCCCTGCCGTCCGCCAGGCAGGGAGACGGCCGGTCGCCATGGCGCCCCTTTTTCCCCGAGCGGCCGGGCCCGGCCGCCATCACCGCCGCCCCGCGCGCGGGGCCGGCCGGTCAGACATTCCGTGAGGCACTCGCGAGGGAACGAAGATGAGCATGACGCTGAAGACCTACCTGAAAGAACTGAAAGAAGGGAAGCACCGGTTCGAGAACGTCTTCCAAGCCGTGTCGCGCATGATCCTGGAGGACCCCACCAAGGTCGAGAAGGTGATGGTCAACGGGAAGACCGTCTACGATTTCAAGATCTTCCGCGACTGCCGGCGGCCGGTCATCGGCATGTTTGAGCTGATCAACAGTTTCGTCTCCTATGTCAAGGACGCCGCGGAGGGCGGCTCCTCGCGCGAGATGGCCTTCGTGCTGGTCGGCGAGCCGGGCAACGGCAAGACCTTTTTCGTCGACAAGGTCATGGAGCTCTACCGCACCTTCCTGTCGCAGGACCGCAACCGCAAATACACCTTCCGGTTCACGGGCCTGGAGGCGCTGAAAGAGAAATACGGCAAGCTGACCGTGATCGAGTCGCAGACCTACGAGGACCCGGTCACCCTGGCGATGAACCTCTACCCGACGGTCGAGGAAAACCGCACATTCCTGGCCGGGCACGGCTTCACCGACCGGCAGCTCGACGCTTTCTGGGCGAACTATCGCCCGCTTGGCGCCTGCACGGAATACATCAAGAACGACATTCTCGAATACACCCAAGGAGATTACGAGAAGCTGGTGAATGACTTCATCGAGATCGTGCCGGTACCGTTGAGCGGAGAACTGGGCACCATCACCGGGAAATACCAGGCCAAGGACAAGATCACCAGCTCCGGTGCCGACCTGGTCGGCGAAGAGTCGGTGCAGCGCCTGCTGTATCTCTCCGACAGCAACAACCCCTACCGCTACGACCTGCGGCGCGGCGTGCTGGCCCGCGTGGCCGGCGGCGGCATCCACTTCAGCGACGAGCTGTTCAAGAACAAGACCGACCTGGTGCAGATCTACCTGGGCGTCATCCAGAATCGCGAGATCGAGCTGAACGCCTTCAAATGGCCCATGGACACTCTGATCATCGCCACCAGCAACATCGTCGAATACCAGAAGTTCATCGACAACAAAGAACAGGCGCCGATCTATGACCGCTGCAAGATCTTCTATGTGCCGCATAACACCAACTACAAGCTGCAAGAGCACCTGACCCGCATCTCGATCGGTTCGAGCACCAAGACGACGCTGCAAGGCAAAACCCTGCATGAAGATCCCAACCTCAACTACGCGCTGTCGACCGCGGTCGTTCTCACCCGCCTGCCGAGCGACGAGCGGCTCAACCCCCGCGAGATGCTGCAGTTGAGCGCCGGCGAAGTGGCCGGCGAGAAGAGCATCAAGACCCTTGCCGAGATCATCGAGGAACTGAGCAAGCGCCCGAAGATCAACGAACGGTTCGGCCATTCGGGGATCGGCCAGCGCGGCCTCGGGCGGGCCATCCAGCACCTGCTCAGTCTCAACGAGACACATGAAGAGGAGTGCATGTTCGCGGGCAACGCGTTCGACAGCATCCGCCGCGAAATTTTCGATAGCATCACCGACAAAAAAGAGCAAGAATGGTGTCTGAAGGTCCTCGAGATAGCCGAGGGGCTATACAAAGAGAAGGTCAAGACCGAGATCTTCAACGCCTACATGAACGATCCCGAGGCCATCCGCAAGGAAGTGATGAACTACGTCAACATGGTCGTGGTCAGCAGCGACGACAGCGGCCCCGACAAGGTGGTGCGCATCCGCGAGGGCGGCCTGGAGAAGCCTCTCAAGATCGACGAGACCTTCATCAACGGGGTCGAGCAACGGCTCGGTCTGACCACCAAGGAGATGAAGGACCAGCACCGCGCCCAGATCCGCGCCATCTACGCCCGTCGCGTCACCCAGGATCCCAACTACTGCTTCATGGACAACGAGAAGCTGAAAAAGGCGGTCACCGAGTTCCGGCTCAACACCGACATCTCGGGGGCGGGTTCCCTGGCCGGGGCCCTGGCCAATCCGACCAATGAGGAGAACAAGAAGCTGTTCGACCGCCTGTTTACGGTGATGATCGACAAACTCCGATATTGCAAGACCTGCGCCCGCAAGACCTTGGAGTTCTACTGCAAGCCTGACAGCAACAAGTAGGCGCCCGCCATGCACGAGCGCATCCACCGACCGACCCGATGTCGGAAGTACCCCCTTGCCGCCGGGGAGGGCAGCGCGAATCCCCAGGTTGTCGACCCGCCAGGGGGTCGACCCCCAGGAGGGGGGAAGTGGGCCGCGGGCGCCACGGATGGCGCTCCTCCGCGGACCCGACCGCTCGCCGCGCTGGACGACCAGTTGCGGCGGGACGACCTGACCCCGGAGCAACGCCGGAGCCTGGAACGCGATCTGCGCGGCACCGTGGCCCAGATCCAAGCCATCGAGGGGGGCAAGGGCGTGTACGATTACACCGACGAGCCGTTCTTCCCCAACGCGGTGGTGCCGACCGTCCACATCCAGACCCTCGACGAACTGCTCGAGCGGGACAAGCAGCGCGAGCGCGACGGCTTCCCCAAGAAGGTCATCCTCGGCAAGATCGCCAGCCACGGCGGCAAGAAGGCGGTCATCGTGCCCAGCGTCACCGAGGAGAAGTTCTATCACGACACCCGACCAAAGATGCCCGGTCAGGGCGGCGATGAGGGCGGCAGCGGCGAGGGCGAGGAAGGCGAGGTCATCGGCGAGTCGCCCATCAAAGAGGAGCAGCAGGGCGGCGGCCAGGGGGCCGGCGACCAGGACGGGGGCGAGAGCCACGAGCTCGACGACTCCCGCGCCCTCGAGATCGGCAAGGCGCTGACCGAGAAGTTCAACCTGCCCAACATCCAGCAGAAGGGCAAGAAGACGGCCCTGTTCCGCTACACCTACGAACTGACCGACATCAACCGCAAGTTCGGACAGTTCCTCGACAAGAAGCGCAGTCTCAAGAACATCATCAAGACCAACCTCCTGCTCGGCACCTTCGACCCCGAGGACGTCGCCTTCGACAAGATCGTGGTCTCCCCCGTCGATCTCGTCTACCGCATCGTCTCCCCTGAGAAGGAATACGAGTCGCAGGCGATGGTTTTCTTCCTGCGCGATTACTCGGGCTCGATGTATGGCGACCCGACCGAGGTCGTGCTGTCGCAGCACGTGTTGATCTATTCCTGGCTTTTGTACCAGTATCAGGAGCGGGTCGAGAAGCGGTTCATCCTGCACGACACCGACGCCCGCGAGGTCGACAACTTCGTCAGCTACTACCGCCTCAACAACGGCGGCGGCACCAACATCGCCTCGGCCTACAAGCTGGTCAACAAGATCGTCGAGACCGAAGACCTCGCCAAGGACTACAACATCTACATCTTCCAGGGCACCGACGGCGACGACTGGGACAGCGACGGCAAGGAAGCTTTGCCCGAGATCGAGAAGATGCTGACCTACGTCAACCGCATGGGGATCACCGTGGTGAGCCGTTCCCCGGGCTCGAACAACACCTCCGTCGAGAAGTATCTCGACAAGTCGGGCCTGCTGAAGAAAGCGCCGCACCTGATCAAGATGACCGCCCTAAGCGAAACTTCCCGCAACCAGGACGAACTTATCAAGAGCATCCGGCAGCTCGTCGAGTGAACAGGGAGTCACCATGGAACTGATCTCCGCCGACCTCAAGAAGACCATGGAGGAGTGCAAGCGCATCGCGCGCGATCACGGCCTGCGGTTCAGTGACGAGACCCTCGAATACGTCACGACCAACGAGGACATGATCAAGCTCAGTCCCAAGGCCATGATCCCCACCTTGTACGACTACTGGGTGCACGACGTCTACGTCCTGCAGGACAAGGGAAAATACGACCTCTACCCGCACAACCCCTACGAGACGGTCATCAACACCCGACCCCCGCTGTCGTTCTACAACGACAACAACCCCGACTGGTTGAACGTGATGATCTTCTATCACGTCATCGCCCACATCGACTTTTTCCAGAACAACGTGTTCTTCAGCAAGACCTGGCACGACGACTTCTGCGGCCGGGCTCTCGCCCATGCCAACGTGATCAAGGAACTGCGCTACGAGAAGGGGCGCTGGGTCGACTACGTCATCGAGTTCGCCCGCGGCATGGATAATCTCGTCGATTATGCCGGCGATCTCGCCCGCCCCGTCGAGACCCCGTCCCAGACCGTCGCCGAGGCCAAGTTCGCCTACTTCTTCGACGAGTATCTGCAGCAGGTGCTCAAGGTGAACACCTTCCGCTACGTCGAAGAGCTGAACCGCTACAACGAGCTCGCCGCCAAGCACGATCCGGAGGCGGCGCGCCTCCTGTTCCTGGCCTACGTCGATCAGAAATACGTCGATTTTGCCCTCAAGTTCGAGCGCCGGACCAAGACCCGCCAACGCCGGCCGGGCGACGTCATGGAATACGTGATGATGAACTCGGCCAAGCTGAATAAACCCGAGAACGACTGGATGAAGCACATCATCCAGATCGTGCGCGAAACCTCGCTGTATTTCCAACCGCAGATCCGCACCAAGATCCTCAACGAGGGATGGGCCAGTTACTGGCACGAGAAACTGTTCCTGGCCGACCCGCGCCTGCGTACCCATGAGTTCGATTACAGCAAGGTCAATGCCGGGGTGGTCTCGCTGTCGCGCGTCGGCCTCAATCCCTACGCCGTCGGCATGCGTCTGTACAAATATCTCGAGGCCAAGGCCGACCGCGGGATGCTGTCCTACGAGTTCGAGTGCATCGGGGACCTCGAGCAGCGGCGGGCCTATGATGCCAAGACGGGGCGAGGCCGCCAGTTCATCTTCGACGTTCGCACCTATCATTCCGACGCCACCGCCATCAACCAGTTCGTCGACCAGGACTTCGTCAACGAGTTCAACCTGTTCGTCGTCGGCAAGCGGATCAACCAGTCGCGCACCGCCTGGGAGTATTACATCAAGAGCCGCCGGGCCGAGGATTACAGGAAGAAGATGCTCGAATCGCTCTACCATCCGCCCCAGATCAACGTCGATCACGAGATCACCCAGAACACCGGCACCCTCTACCTGATCCACACCTTCGAGGGGAAGGAGTTGGTGCGCGAGTACATCGCCAACACCATGCTCGGCATCGAGTTCTTGTGGGGGGGCAAGGTCATCCTCGAGACCCACGAGATCGACGTCAGCTCGTTCGAGCAGATGAACCGCGAAGACCTCGAGAAATACTTCCAGGAAGCCGAGAAGGTGAAGCTGAAGTGGCAGAAGGTGCGTTATACCATGCAAGACCGCAAACTGAGCCGTGAGATCATGGGCACGGCGGAGGGACTGCCGTCATGACCCACCATCTGCTGGCCAACCTGATCCAGACCCTGACCTCCGAGCGCAGCCACAAGCCGATCCGGTTCGACGAGTTCCTCGAACAGATCAAGACCCAGGGTGAACGCATCTTCCGCAACATCTTCCAGCTCTTCCATGACATGATCCATTTTCATATCAGCGAGGTGGTCGACGAATATCCGGGCGACACCGAATCGATCGGCTTCTTGAAGTACAACCTCGACGACCTGTTCATCAACGACACCGAAAAGCCGTTCTTCGCCGACCGCCTGTTCTCGAACCGGCTGGTCAACCTGGCCAAGTCGTTCCGGCTCAGCTCGGCCCCCAACAAGATCTACGTCTTCAAGGGGCCGGCCGGCAGCGGCAAGAGCACCTTCCTCAACAACCTGATGGACAAGTTCGAGAAGTACGTGCGCCACGACGACGGCCTGATGTACGAGGTCGTCTGGCGCATCCCCTACGAGGAAGGCTGGGAGGTCGGCCCGCGCCGCCTCGACGACATCGACGGCAAGTCCTTCCTCGACGCCTTCGGCAAGGAAGGCAAAGACGGGCAGCACGTGCGACCCGAGGGGGTCAACTTCTTCGAAGTGCCCTGCCCCAACCACGACAACCCCTTCCTGCTGGTCCCGCGTCAGTACCGGGCGGAACTGTTGCGCGAGCTGGTGACCGACGAAGGCCTGCGCAAGCGACTGTTCAAGCACAAACAGTACCAGTGGCTGCTCAAGAACGAACCCTGCACCATCTGCCACAGCATCTTCGACGCCCTCAGCGAGCGGTTCTCCATCCGCGAAATTTTCGCCATGATCTACGCCCGCCGCTACCTGTTCAACCGCAAGCAGGGCATCGGGGTTTCGGTTTTCAACTCGGGCGACGAGGTCGAGAAATCGCACGTCCGCACCAACGAGAAGATCCAGAGCTTCCTCAACGAGTTCTTCCAGGACAGCAACAAGGTCAAGTACGTCCACTCGAGCTACGCCAACACCAACGTCGGGGTGCGCGCCCTAATGGACCTGAAGGCCCGCAACATCCAACGATTCCTCGACCTGCACGGCATCATCTCCGACGAGGTCCACAAGGTGCAGGACATCGAGGAACGCATCCGTTCCCTCTTCATCGTGCTGATGAACCCCGAGGACTTCGAGAACGTCGCCAAGCAGAGCGGCCAGGACTCGAACGAGCTCGACACCTCGATGAAGGACCGTCTCCACGAGATTCTCGTCCCCTACGTGCTCGACTACAACACCGAAATCAAGATCTACACCAACACCTTCGGCGAGCAGATCAAGCTGCGCTTCATGCCGCACGTGCTCGAGAACTTCGCTAAGACTATCATCAGCAGCCGCATCAAGGGCGAGTCGCAAGCCATCCAGGACTGGATCGAGGACGACCGGGCCTACACCAAGGTCTGCGACCCCGACTTCTACCTGCTGAAAATGGACCTCTACACGGGTGTCATCCCCGAGTGGCTGTCGAAGGAGGACCGCGCCTCGCTGAAGGCCGAGGTGCGCAAAGCCGTGCTGGCCGAATCCGAAAAAGACGGTCACGACGGGTTCTCCGGCCGCGAGTCGCTGCACATCTTCAACGACTTCTATACGCGGTTTTCGAAGAAGCGGCCGATCACCATGCGCCATCTGTTCGAGTTCTTCATGGACGACCACCGCACCTTCAGTTCCAAGATCCCCCGCGACTTCCTCAAACACCTCACCGATCTCTACGACTACGAGGTGCTCAAAGAGGTCAAAGACTCGATGTATTCGTTCAACGACGAGGAGATCCGCAAGACCATCCTCAACTACCTCGTGGCCATCACCCACAACGTCGGCGACACCTTCAAAAACCCCTACCTGAACTACGAGGAGTTCCAGGTCACCAGTGACTTCCTCGACATCGTCGAGACTCACCTCATGGGGTACAGTGCCTCGAACTACCAGCGCAGCAAGTTCCGCGACGAGGTCATCGCCGAATACGCCTCGGTCACTCTCGCGCGTGAGATCAAGGTCGAAGGCAAGAAGATTGAGGAAACACGCCAGTTCCTTGACATGTATGCCCAGTTCACCAAGACCGCCCGCGAGAATGTGCTCGACCCCTACATAGGCAACAGCAACTTCCGGTGCGCCATCAAGGAATACGCAACCCCCGACTTCGACAAATACGACACCAAGATTCGCGAGCGGGTGAACTACCTGTTCGAGACCCTTGCCGCCAAATACCGCTATTCGACCGAGTGTGCGAAAGTGGTCGTCCTCTACGTCATCGACAACGACTTGCACCGCAAGTTCAAGTAACCGGGAAGGACGGCACCCTCGAGGGGTTCATGTACAAATCGGCGCTTCCCCAGGCCATGCCCACGAACCCTTCCGGGAGGTATTTCCGGGTGTTCTCCACGGTCCAAGCGCCGTTGATCTCCGTCGATCGCGAGCCCCGCAGCCATGAAGGCGCCCAGCGCTTCTTCCACCTGGCCTTGGTCGAACCCGGCACCTTTCCCAGTGCGGATGGACATCTGGTGGCCCGGTTGATGAAGGATAGGCACGACGCCGATGATGATGCCTTTTCGGTAGTGAGCCCGGAAGATTTCGCGGCACTCTGGTTCCAGGTCGAGGATTTCTGACGCTGGGCCGAAAAGCATCTACAACGGGCCGGGTGTCTTCCAGGAGAGGGGAGTTGCCCCCGGGGCCACATTCCAGACGAACGCGAGGGTGAGGTCCCCCCGCGGGGATCTCTCAGTGGCTGGCCATTCCCTGGCTCACCGGCGCCGGTCGACGAGAAGGCGCTGCATGGGCACGCTGCCCGTCTTTTCGGCCACCTGGTAGGGATCGACCCCCTGGTTGTCCTTGCGGAAGGTATCGGCCCCGTAGGACAGCAGCACCTCGACGGCATCCAGACGGTCGAGCCGCACGGCCAGGTGCAGCGGGGTGCGCCCTTCCTGGTCGCCGGCATTGGGGTTGGCGCGGGCCTGCAGCAGCAGACGGACCGCCTCGGCATGGCCCTCCATGGCCGCCACATGCAACGCCGTCAGCCAGGCCCCGTTGCGCAGCTCGACATCCATGCGGGTGGCCAGGAGCCGCCGGATCGCGTCACAGGCTCCTTGGCGGGCAGCGACGTGCAGCGCGGTCTGGCCCTCCCGATCGACCGACCGCGGGTCGGCCCCCGCCGCCAGCAGCACCTCGATGGTCTCGGCATGCCCGCCGCGGGCGGCGCAGTGGAGGGGCGTGCGGTCCCAGCCGTCACGGGCGTTGATGCGGGCGCCGCGCTGCAGCAACAACCGGGCGGTTTCGGACCGGCCGCGCAGGGCGGCCCAATGGAGCGGCGATTCCCACCACCGCCCGGGCCCCAGAGCAGAAAACCCCTGATCGAGCAACCCGGCCAGCAGGGCGGGCGGCCCGAACCCGGCCGCCACATGGACGGTCAGGTCGGGGAATCCCTCGTTGAGGGGCTCTCCCATGTGGGGGAACTCCCCGAACGGATACCGGCGCGACGCCTCGGGGCCCTTCAGGCCAAGCTTCTCGGCCAGCATCTTTTCCCCCGCCCGTTCCGGGCCACGGCGGGTGGCGGCCAGGGCGCCGACCAACCGACCGATCTCTTCGGCCGACAGGGTCGGGGTTCCGGTCGTGGACACGACCGGTGCGGACGTTCCGCCGACGGCAGGCTCAGCCGCTGCCCGGATTCCGAGCAGAATCATGATCGCCACCAACGGTCCCAGCGTGCGGATGTTCATCATGCCCCGATCACCTTTCGTATCGTGATGTGCCATGATACGACACCCTCCCTCCGGGAGGGAAACCGAAAAGGAGGGCTTCCACCAGGCCTTGCTTCGCGAGCCGGGCTGCCACCGAGGTTTCAACGGCCGCCTGAAAGGGACATGGAGATGGGGGAAAAATGGCGCCAGGTTCTGCCCGGTGGCTTGCTGAAGGCAGCAAGCTTCTTCCCCATCTCAACGGGATGTTCGCGCCGCGGGTGGCTTGGGGCCGGCCGACCGCTTCCGCCCGCCTGAGGTGGGACGGGCCTTCGTCGGCACCGTCGTCTTGATGATCACGGGTGGCTTTTCCCCACCCTTCGGGCGGAACCGGTAGCGGGGCGGCGGCGGGGCCGCCAGCCGGGGCCGTAGCACCATCAGGCCAATCACCTCGGGCCGCCCCTTCAGATAGCCGGCCAGGTCCTCTTCGATGATGCGGTTCAGTTTCGAAGAGGCATGCCGCAGCAGCCACTGTCTCCCATGTTCGATGGCGAACCCCATGTGCAGGACATCGAGCCCTTCCTTGGCACAGACCAGCGCCACGATATCACCGGATCGGAAGGGCACCCGCCGCGCCACCACCGCTTCAGTGGGGAAATAGTGGATGATCTGCGGTTCGCGGGCGATCATGAACCGGTCTTCGATGTAGAAGGTGCGGTTGGCCCCGACCCGGTTCAGCAGCACCACCCGTTTCACCGCGGCGGGATGCCCGCGGGCCACGTTGACCAGATACCCTTTGCGTTCGTTGACATCGGCCCAATGCGAGGTGAAATGGTTGCGCAGGTGGTTCAGCAAAGGACCACCGCCGGCATCGTACATCACGTCGATCAGGCAGGGCAGGAAGGCTCCCACGTAGTCGGGCCGGTCGGCGGCGGCCAGCGCCAGCACGTGCTCGACGAAGGTCATGCAATCGAGATACTGCAGGCTGGTCGGCAGCGTGTTCACCGGCAGGGGAAGTTCGTTGGTGGCTTCGACCTTGGTTTTGGGCTTGGCATGCTGTTTCTTGACTCGGGCCTTGGTCTCGGGGTGATACCGTCTTCCCAGGAAATACCGCGAAATGAGGGGAACCCGTCGTCCCACCGGCACCGAGCGGGCGGTGGCAATGATCCGCTCGACCTCCGCCGCATCGGCGAAGCTTTTCACAGCCACCTCTGGAATCATGGCTTCTCGCACCTCTCCCTGCCCTCCGTCCCGAGGGGTAGCGGCCAAACCCGCACTGGCCACCACCTGCCACATCCCGACCAACCCGACCACGGCCGATCTCCACCCTGTCGATCGATTCATGAGCCCGCTCCTTCCCCCGCGACCAGGCGGGGGGTCGTTCTTCCTTCCGCTTTCCACCCAGGGGTCAGCCCGGTGAGGAATCCTTCCCAGCGGGCCAGGGCAGGGTATCTGGCCAGCATGGCCCGATTGTCCTCTCCAGCCCGCCCCTTCGCCTCATCGTCCTCGGTCCGGCCGATCAGGGCGAACCCGTGTTCGTTGCAGAACCGCTGATACTCGCGAAACACCTCGGCCTCCTGATCACCGGGGCGCCACCGTTCGTCCCGCGGACAGAACGGCTGCCCCCGCAACCCCGGATGCACGAAGCGGAACCCGAACAACCGGCACATGAAGGGCCGCACGGCATAGACCGCACAGCCGGTGGATTGCCGGAAAGGACAACCGACACCGGCCACTGACTCCGGAATCCCTCCCAGGAATGCCTCGATCCGCTGCAATTCAGGAAGCGACAGGGATAGCACTCCCTGGCAACATCCCGTGCAGCCGCTTCGGCAGGGGAAAGCCTCGGTCACCGCATCGAAGCGGGACACCCAATCAACGACCAACCGCCCTTCCCTCACGCCGGATCACCCCTTCCAAGCCCTGATTCAAGCCGGTACCCATTGTAGGAAGAAAGACCCGGAAAACGCAACCATCGCCAGCACGCCTGCCGCCTCCCACCTCTCGGCCAGAAGCGGCGCTTAGGGTGTAGATTCGCAAACTGCCTGCCACAAGAGGAAGAGACGCTCGCGACCAACGATTGGGGCTGCTTCTCCACCGATTTGATCCCCCAGCCGTCGGGGTCGATGGCGACCCGAGCAGGGAGGTCAACCCGGCGTCCCGGGGGCATCGGTGCCCTCGAGAAGCGATCATTGACACCCCATTGCCGTCTCGGCTAGGATCGCACCAGATCCCATGCCCGTCGGAGGCACCATGGCCCCTTCCCCGGCCTTGCGGTTGTCCGTCGTCGTCCCTGTCTACAACGAGCGGTTCACCCTGGCCACGGTCGTCGAGCAGGTGTTGCGCCAGGAGGGGAAGCCGGGCATCGCGTCGATCCAGATGGTGATCGTCGATGACGGCTCGACCGATGGCTCGCGGGAAATCCTCGCCGGGCTGGCCGCCCGTCATCCGCAGATCGTGCCCGTCTTTCACGAGCGCAACCAGGGCAAGGCTGGCGCCATCCGCACCGGCATCGAACGGGCCGATGGCGAGGTCATTCTTTTCCAGGACGCCGATCTCGAGTATGATCCCAACGACTATCCACGGCTCATCCAGCCGATCGCGGAAGGGCACGCCGACGTCGTCTTCGGCTCACGGTACCTGGGAGCAGACTACCGTCGGATCCTCCCCTTCTGGCATTCCTTCATGAACTGGGGACTGACCAGCCTGTCCAACATGCTGACCGATCTCCATCTGACCGACATGGAGACCTGCTACAAGATGTTCCGGGCGCCCATTTTGAAAAGCATCCCTCTCCGATCTTCGGGGTTCGGCCTCGAGCCGGAGATCACCGCCAAGGTGGCCAAACGGAACCTGCGAATCTTCGAGGTGCCCATCTCCTACCGTGGCCGCAGCTACGACGAGGGCAAGAAGATCACCTGGAAGGACGGATGCTGGGCCCTGTTCTACATGCTCAAATACTGGCTCATCGACGACTGCTACCGGGAACCCCACGGGGACGCCCTTCACCTGGTCCGCCTCGCCCCCCGCTTCAGCGGCTGGCTGGCCGACCTCATCCGCCCCTTCTTGGGCAATCGCATCCTCGAGATCGGCGCCGGCATCGGCAACCTGACCGCCCGTTTTCTCCCACGAGATTCCTACCTCGCCACCGATACCGAAGACCACTACCTCGCCACTCTCCAGTCCCGGTTTGGCCAGGACGGCCGGGCCCACGTGTTCCGCCTCGATCTCGCCGCGCCGATCGACCTTGCGGCCCTTGGCCCCCGCCCCGACACGATCGTTTGTCTGCGCGGTTTGGAGCGCCTCGATGATGACCGCCCGGCCCTGGCCGGACTGTTCGAGGCCCTGGCCCCGGGAGGTTCCCTTATCCTCTTGGTCCCCCAGGGCCCCCACTTGTTCGGCAGCCTGGACGAGGCGGTCCCCCATCGCCGGCGATACACCCGGGAAGAAATCCGCACCAAGTTGGGGGAGACCGGGTTCGTCCTGGAGCGTCTCGACGACTTCAACCGCCCGGGAGTATTCGGCTGGTGGTTATACGGGAAGGTCTGGCGAGCCACCACCCTGGATCGACTGCCGATGAAGATCTTCGAACATCTGGTCTGGCTCTTCCGCCGGATCGACCGGTTCCTGCCCTGGCCGGGATTGTCATTGATCGCCGTCGCCCGTAAACCCCCTACCAGCCCCGGCACCTGATCCGCCCCCCGTCACCGCCCGGTCGGCGCGTTCGAGCGTACGTGAACCCACCAGGGCGGCGAAACGAACAACTCCAGACCAGCCTGGGACTCACCCCTCAGGTCCGCCACCCGGGGCCGAGGGGATACCCAATCCCATGTTCAGCTGCCACCCAGGATCTTTGGGCAGAGGGCGCTGAGCTCGCAACCATCACAGTCGGGAGAACGGGCCGTGCACCGGTGGCGGCCGTGCAGGATCAGCAGGTGCGAGAAAACAATCCAATCCTCGTGCGGCACCAGCTTCATCAGGTCGGCCTCATTCTTCTCAGGGTCGGTCTGCCGCGACAGGCCCAGGCGTCTTGTCAGCCGGGCGACATGGGTGTCGACGACGATCCCGGAAGCGATCCCAAAGGCGGTGCCCAGCACGACATTGGCCGTCTTGCGCCCCACCCCTGGGAGGGCGACCAGCGCGTCGAGATCGGCGGGCACCTGGCCGCCGTGCCGTTCGACCAGTTGCTGACAACAGCCGAGGATGTTTTTCGCCTTGTTCTGGAAGAACCCGGTCGACCGGATCTCCTGGGCAAAGGTGGCCGGATCGGCCGCCGCGTAGTCGGCAGCCGTCTTGTACTTTTTGAACAACTCGCGTGTCACCAGGTTGACCCGCTGGTCGGTGCACTGGGCCGACAGGATGGTGGCCACCAACAACTGGAGCGGATCGTCATGGTGTAGGGCGCAGGTGGCCCCGGGGTAGGTTCGCTTGAGAATGGCGATCATCTGCGGCAGAACGGCCCGCCCGTCATCGGCCCGGCCCTCGGCCTTCAGGTCCGAAGCGAGGGTGGCCGCGGCCGACCGCCGGACCGCGGCACGGGAGGCCCTTGCCCCCGAGGCCATCGACGTTCTGGTGGACTTTTGCTGGATCACTGCCATGGGGAGGTCCTTTCTGGGAGAGTCGGCCCGGGCGGCCCGCTCGGACCGGTCCTGATCATTCCCGCATGCGGGCGGGAGGTCATCGGCGGACCCGCTGGCCCCGACCACCGCGTCGGCGGGCCTGCAGAGCGGCCACCGCCGCCTCGGCGTCGAGGCAGTTCAGCAGATGCTCGCGGGTCAGACCGCCTTTGCGGGCGATGCCGACCCCGTAGCGGACGTGGCCCAATCCTTCGGGGGTGTGGGCGTCGGGTCCGATGACGAACTTCAGTCCGGAGTCGCGCCAAGCCAGGATCTTCCGCCAATCGAGATCGAGCCGGTGGGGGTTGGCGTTGATCTCGACCGCCACGCCGAGCCGCACGCAGGCCCCCAGCACGGCCTCGAGGTCGAGGCCCACCCCGTCCCGCTCGAGGAGGAGTCGCCCGGTGGGATGGCCCAGCACCGCGGTATGGGGGTCTTCGAGGGCGGCCAGCACCCGTTTGGTCATGGCGTCGGCTGGCATCGACAACTGCGAATGGACCGAGGCGATCACGAAATCGAACCCGTCGAGCACGTCCTCGGGATAGTCGAGCCCCCCCTCGGCCAGGATGTCCGATTCGATCCCTTTCAACAACCGGAAGTCACCCGAGCGGGCGTTCACCTCGTCGATAACCGCCCACTGGTCTCTGACCCGGTCGACCTCGAGCCCGTGGGCGTAGTGCGCCGCCCGCGAATGGTCGGACAGCCCGAACCAGCCCCAGCCCAGCCGGCGGGCGGCCGCGGCCATCTCCTCGACGGTGGCCCGCCCGTCGGAAAACGTCGAATGGGCGTGGATCGCCCCGCGCACGTCGTCTTCGGTGACCAGGGCGGGCAGGGCGTTGGCCCTGGCCCAGTCGAGCTCGTCGAGGCCTTCGCGCAGTTCGGGGGCGATCCAGGGCAGACCCAGGGCGGCGTAGACTTCTTCCTCGGTGGCCAGGGGGGCCGACCGCTCGCCCTTGTACAACCCGTACTCGTTGAGCTTGTAGCCCTGCTCGAGGGCGAGACCGCGCAGGCGGGTGTTGTGCTCCTTCGATCCGGTGAAATAGCACAGGGCCGGCCCGAACGACTCGGGCGGCACCACGCGCAGATCGACTTGCAACCCGTTCTCGAGCAGGATCGACGATTTGGTCTCGCCTTCGGCCAGCACCCGCACCCGGTCGGGCCAGGCCAGGAAGGCCGCCATCACGGCGGCCGGCCCGTCACTGGCCGCCAGCAGGTCGACGTCCCGCACCACCTCTTTGCGGCGG
>CALLCO010000296.1 GCA_937998695.1 Candidatus Ozemibacteraceae bacterium | reverse complement strand
TACCCCCGCCGCCCCCGCCGCCCCCGCTACCCCCGCCGCTCCTCCTGCCCCCCCGGCCCCCGCGCCCGATCCGGCGGCGGCCGCGCCGGCGGCTGACGCGTCGGCCGGTCCTGGCGACGCCTCTCCGCTTCCCGGCGCCGTCACCGCCTCGGCGCTGGCCCGCCAGGTGGCCGAGATCGCCCTCGACGAAGAGCTGATCCTGGCCAATCTGGCCTTCGATCCGGTGGTCGCCGGTCGGCAGTTGCGCGAGAAGCGGTTCACGGTGCGCGATTTCCAGGGGGTCGAGGCGAACCGGGTCTTGCTCGGCACCATGCTCGAGATGCTGGAAGGCGAGGAAACGCTGACCCTGGCCAACGTCGTCGACCACCTGGGCGAACAGAAGAAGGGGACGCGGTCCCGGCTCGAATGGGTCGGGCTCGACCGGGTCGAGCAGTTGTTCACCAGCCCGTTCACCGCCCCCGGCGTCCGGATGCTGGAAGACCTCGACCCCGTCATCGACCGCATCCGCGACCGCAACGTCCGGGCGCGGGCCCGCCGCCTGCTGATCTCGTATTCCGAGAAGATCACCCATTCCCCCGATGATTCTTTCGAGGTGTTGAGCGGCTGTATCCAGGAACTGCGCACCCTCTTCCTGGAGGGCACCGCCGGCTACATCCGCAACCTCGATTCGCACCTGCACGAGATGCGCGAGCTGGTCAACGACGGCCGGGCCCGCACATTGGGATACAGCGGCTTCGAAACCAACTTCCCCCTCCTGCAGGAACGGCTCAACGGCTTCCAGAAGGAGTTCTACCTGATCACCGGCGGCGTCGGCATGGGCAAATCGACCTTCTGCACGCAACTCGCCTGGGACCTGCTCAACCTCAATCCCTCTCTCACCGTCCTGTTCTTCACGCTCGACATGAACCGGCTCGACGTCACCGCCAAGATCGTGGCCCAGTCCCAGGAGGTCCCTATCGACTACGTGCGCAATCCCTTCCTGACCAACGACGAGTTCGAGAAGAAACGCCTGGCCGGGCTCGAACTGGTCGAGCGCCGTCAGGAGCGCCTGATGATCGTCGACGAGTCGGGCGGCCGCATCTTCCTCGACGACATCAAGAAACTGGTCAAGCGGGTCCGGCTCGAACGCGGCGGCGATCTGGCCGTCATCATCGACCCGTTGTTCAAGATCCACCTGCGCGATGAACGGATCAGCTTTTTCGAGAAGTGCAACCAGCTCTCGAGCGAGCTGAAGAGCATGTGCGCGGCCGAGCGCATCACCCTCATCGCGACGGCCGGCCTGCCCAAGGCGATCAGCCACCGTCGCCCGCGCCGCGAAGACCTGCAGGAGATCATGGGCCTGCTCTACGACCCCTACGTCATCTTCTTCCTCTATTGCGACTACCTCAACGATTTCGAGACACCGTTCCTCGAGTGGGAATGGGGGAAGGACAACTTCATGATCCCCATTTCCGAGCTGCATCTGGCGAAGAACAAAATGGGCGGGGCGAACACCCGCATCTTCTTCCGCTACTTCGAGGCCTATGCCAAATACAAGGAATGCGCCCCGCAGGAGGTCGAGAACTACACCGCCATGATCGAGAACCTCCAGAAGTTCAAGGAGGACAAGGCGGTCAAGGAAAACGCCGCCCAGGCCCACAAGCGCCGCGAGGAAGAGTTCTGACATGGACGACGCCCGCGAGTGGTTCCGCCGGGGGATCGAGCTGCAGGAGCGCGGCCTGTTCGATCAGGCGATCGACGCCTACACCCGCGCCCTGAGCCTCGACCCGGCGCACGAGGACGCCGCCGTCAACCTCGGGGCGGCCTGGCTGCAGAAGGGCGTCGGAGCCCGGGCGATCGAGGTGTTGGGGAAGGTGCTGACCCGCAACCCCGACCACGCCCTCGCCCTCTTCAACATCGGGAAGGCCTACCTCTTCGTCGAAGACCACGCCAAAGCGCTGGCCGCCTTCGAACGCACCGCCGAGTTCCTGCCCGACGACCTTGCCGTCATCAAATCGCGCGCCCAGGTCCTGACCCGCCTCGGCCGCCTGGTCGAAGCCGCCGAGGCTTTGCTTCCCCACCTCGAGAAGCTGGCTGCCGACCCCGACACCCTGCTGACCCTGGGGGAGCAATTGCTCGGCCTCGAACGCTGGGCCGACGCCGCCGAGGTCTTCCGGCGGACGCTCAACGCCGCCCCGTCCTCGATTCTCGCCCTGGAAGGCCTGATCCGTTGCCAGCTCGCCCTCGGCGCCCTCGACAAGGCCGGCACCTCGGTCAAGCGGGCCCTGATGATGGCGCCGCAGCATCCCGGCTTCCATCTGCTGAACGTCGACCTGCTGCTGGCCGAGCACCAGGTCGAGGGAGCCCTCGACCACCTGAAAAAGGCTCTGCAGCGCCTGCCCGACGAGCCCGCCCTCCGCCAGAAGATGGACGAACTGCGGCGCCGGCTGCCGGTATTGCAGAAGAAGGCCGGCGAAGCCCGGGCGGCCCGGAGTGGCGTGGGGGCCGCCCCCCGGCCCAGCCCCTACGAGACGCAGGTCTATGACGTGCTCGATGCCCTCTACGACGGCCGGATCACCTTCCCCATGGCCATCCATGAGGTGCGCGACCTCTACCGCAAGGACGAGGACGATCTGTTCGTCTGCGACGAGCTGGCCAACCTGCTGTTCCAGGCCCGCCAGTTCGGCGAGGCCGTCCAGCTCTACACCCGTCTCTACGGGGCGCGGCCCCGCGATCCCCGCTACCGCATCGACCTGGCCAAGGCGGTGGCGCTCGACGGCGACCCGTTCAGCGCCCGGCAGTTCCTGGCCGATTCGATGCACGACCTGCCCCAGGAGCCCGACCTGCCGTTGACGCTCGTCGAGATCAAACTCCTGGAGAAAGACTTCCAGGGGGCGCTGCAGACCCTGATGCAGACGCTGGCCGACTTCCCCGACCACCCGCACGGTCTGTTCCTGCGGGGCTATGTGGCCATCCGGCTCGACGACTTGGCCGGGGCCGAGGAGGCCTTCCAGCGGCTGCTGCCCCTCGCCCCCCAGGACGAAGAGGTGGCGGTCTGGTATGGCCGATTGTCCATTTTGCGCCACCGGCCGGCCGATGGTCTGGCGGTCTGGGAGCGCTTCTCCGATGGCCTGGAAAGCCTCGTCGAGATCCTGTCGCGGGTCGAACTGACCCTGGCGGCCGGTCGGCCCGGCGAGGTCATGCCGCTGCTGAAGCGGATCGGCGACTACAAGCCCCGCTTTCTTGAAGACCGGTTGCTGTTCGGCAAGGCCTTCTTCTTCGGGGGCGACTTCGCCGGCGCCCTGCCGCAGTTCGAGGCGGTTTTGCGGGAAGACCCCGAGCACGGCGAGGCCCTCGCTCTGTCGGCCCTGTCGTATCTGGGGCGCAGCAAACCCAACAAATTCTGGATCTTCTGGCAGCGCGCCATCGAGAGCGACGCCTTGCCCGCCGTCTGGCTTGGGCATGCTCTGGCCCCGGTGCTGCAGTTCGCCCAGGCCGAACGGATCCGCGTCGAGACCCGCAAACTGCTCGAGATCGCGGTCGCCGACGAGGTCGACCGGGCCCGCCTGACCCGCCTGTTGCAGGCGTACGGCGGCTGAGGAAGGAGCACCCATGACCACCCCCAAGACCCCTGTCGCCGGCCCTCCCGTGCCCCTCAACCGGCACCTGTCGCGCCTGAAGCGCCGCGTCTTGCGCCTGGCCAATCTGCGGCCCGGCCGGCTCGACGCCGCCATCTGCGACATCATCGACCTGCGTGGCCTGTCGCTGGCCGTGCTGTTGCATCAGATGCCGGCGCTGCCCGCCCGCGTCCAGCGCCGGGTGGCCGCCAAGATCGAGGATTTCCTGTTCTTCCACCCCGGGAAAGGGCGGCGGGTCATGAAGCGGCTGGTCGCCGCCATCGGACGGGTGGCGCCGGCCTGCCAGCCGCACCTGCTGGCGGCCCTGGCCGACGTGGCGGCCCGCGTGCGCCAGCCTCCGATCGACCTGGCCGACCTCGGCAGCGCCGCCCGGGCCGTGCTCGAATCGAAGGCCGACCTGACGCGGAAGGGGAAGGCGGTCGAAATCCTGGCCTGTGGCCGCACTCCTGAGCACGTTCCGCTCATCATTCATTTCCTGCAGACCGCGTTGGGCGGGATCGAGGGCTACGCCAACTACCAGTTCACCGAGACCGCCCTGTTTGCCCTCAAGCGACTGGGCGGGGAGAGCCTGCTGCGGCTGCTGGTCAATCCGTCGGCGGTCGATGCCAACCGTCAGCTCCGCCTGGAATGGCGGCACCACCCGGAAGACCACCTCAAGGCCACGGTGCGCACCCTGCAGGGGCTCGACGAGCAGGTGCCGGCGGTGCTCCTGAAAGTGGTCGAATTGTCGGAATACGCGCTTCCCTTCATCGCCATGGTCCGGGAAGGCCTGGACCACCCCGACAAATGGGTCCGGCAGGTGGCGGCGGCGGCCATGGCCAAGGTGACCGACCAGGCCGGCTTCGAACAGATCGACCGGATGCTGCGCGATCCGGCGGTCGAGGTGCGGCTGATGGCTATCAGTTCCCTGGGCAGCTATTCCATCGAGACGACGGGCGAGAGGCTGACCGGCATCGCCCTCAACGAAGGCGAGGTTCCCGAGATCCGCATGAACGCCCTGTATGCGCTGTACGGGCAGAAAAACCGGGGGGCCCTCGAGACGGTGCGCCAGAGCCCCAGCCCGGGGATCGCCACCAACGCCGCCGGCCTGCACGCCCTGCTGCAACCCCGGGAAGAGGGCCTGAAAGACCTGCTCGAGGAGATCGGCAGCCGCCCGGGGGAGGCCCGCACCGAGCTCTTCCCCTACCTGCTCGAACTGGCGCAACCCGACGATCTGGGGCGGTTGTTGCAGTTCCAGGATGCCCTGCCCGAAGCCTCCCGCCGGGAGGAATTCCTGGGGTTGCTGGGGGCGTTCCTGCGCAAGAACGCCGGGCCGGCTCTCGAACGGGCTCTCGAGCGCCTCGCTCCCCCCCAGCGGAAGGCGGTCCGGTTGCTTATCGACGGGCGGTTGTAGGCCAGCTTCCCGGCCGGTGGCTGCCTTCCCGCCGCCCCCAGGTTTCCTCGGTTCGCCTCCCGTGGGAATTCTCGCCTTCGCTCGGTTGCCGAACTCCCTGAAAACGTGGGTGAGGGGATGCAGGTTTCCCGGCAGGCGGTGGCGACTGGATCGGGGGAGATGTCGTGAAAGTGAAGTGCCTCTGGCTGCTGATCTGGCGGCCATCACCCGTGGCGCGAAAATTTTGTAACACCTCCTGCCGCCCTGCCGTAACATGGGCGGAAGACGACGAAATTCACGCGAGGAGGAATTCACGATGAAACGCTTCAAGAACGGCTGCCGGGCGATCGCCTTCATGCTCCTGCTGTCCATGGCCTCCCTGACCCTGACGGGCTGCAACGCCGCCGGAATCCTGGACTTCATCCAGCAGGTCATCCCAGTGGTCTCCAATGTCATCAGCGGGATCAAGGGCATCGTCGATCAGTTCAAGGGCTCGAACTCCAGCTCGAGTTCTTTCAATACCGCCTCCGGTACCGCCTCGATCTCCACGACGGGCTCCTCCACTCCCTCGACCACGGCCGTGAAGGAAGGCGACGACGCCGAGGCCATTCCCAACTCGGACAAAGAGTGAACCCACGGGCTTCCCACCCGTTTTTCCCCTGACCTGGAAACCCCCGGTCGAGCGTCCCGGGGGTTTCGCGCTCCCCGGTCGGCGTGACCATTCCCGGTTTCAGGGGCAGGCAAGGCAGGCAGGCAGGCAGGCAGGCAGGCTGGCCTTCCCCACAGGGCACTCGTGGACGAGGCGCGCCACCACTGCTCCGAAGGCGGGCGACCCCGGAAGTTCGACCGGAGTGCCGGGCGGCCCGCCGTTGCCGAATGCCTCGTTCACCCCTTCTGGGATCCGGATCGGCGCTGGCCGGAACGGGCCGCTCGGACGGGCAGTGGTCGTTGGGGTGGCGCCCGTACCAAGCCGGAGCCGGGAAGCCTCGCCGAACCATTGGCGAGGAGGGGTCAGCCCGCAGGAGGGGTCCTCCTCGTATGCGTTGACCCATGGCAGCAGCGGCGTCTCGTGACCAGGAGTTCGGGAAAACTTGCGCGTGGGGCGGCGGTAGGATACCATCGCGGCATGGCAATCGACATCGTTGCGGTCGTGGTGGGGTTGGTACTGCTCACCTACGCCGCCGACTGGCTGGTGGCAGGGGCGGTCGGACTGGCGCATCGGATGGGCGTGTCCGCCCTGTTCATCGGGCTGACCGTGGTGGCCTTCGGCACATCGATGCCGGAGGTCGTGGTCAGCGTCCAGGCGAGCCTCGAAGGGAAACCTGGCATCGCCGTCGGCAACGCGGTAGGTTCGAACATCTTCAATGCGGCCTTGATCCTGGGCCTGGCGGCCCTGATCCGGCCCATCGCCTGCAGCCGGGCGGTGGTGCGGCGGGATGTCCCGGTCATGATCCTCACTTCGGGCCTATTCTGGTGGATGGCCCTCGACCGGATCCTCGGTCGCGTGGAAGCGGTCATCCTTCTGGGCATTCTGGTGGTCTACATCGCCATCAGCTATCACCTGGGCAAGCAGGAGGCGGTTCCCGACATTCCCGAAGAGGCCCAGAAGACCGAACCGACCACCCTCAAACAGGATCTGGGATGGCTGGTGGCGGGCCTGGTCGGGTTGGTGGCCGGGTCGAAATTGCTGCTGTTCGGAGCGGTCAATCTCGCCAAGGCGTTTGGCCTGTCCGATGAGATCATCGGTTTGACCCTGATCGCGACGGGGACTTCCCTGCCCGAAATGGCCACCTCCGTGGTGGCCTCGTGGAAAGGGCAACCGGAAATCGCCGTCGGCAACGTGGTCGGCAGCAACATCATGAACATCCTGGGGATCCTCGGCATTGCCGGGTCCCTGCTTCCCCTGTCGGTCTCCGAACAGATGCTGGGCATCGACATCCCGGTCATGGTCGTGGTCAGCCTGGGCTGCCTGCCCATCATGCACACCGGCATGCGGATCGTGCGGGCCGAAGGGGCTCTGCTGTTGGGGGCGTTCCTGGTCTACATGTATTCCCTGCTTCAGCGCTGAAGACCGCCTCGCAGAGGACATGGGGCGGCGGCCAAAGGCTCCGACAGCATCAGGCCCGTGGTGATGGCGATAAGGGGGAGCAGCCAGCCCGGATGTCGGGCGATGAGAGAGGGTATGCCATGACGAGGTTCGGAGGGGGTGGCCAGCGAATGGCGCAGGATTGGCCAACCCCTGGAAGATGCTAAGCAGGTCGAGGTTGATCACCAGTTCCTGATCGATGCAGAACTCGATCAGCGATTGGGGGGCTCGACCTAGGTCAGACCGCGGATCCATCGGAGTGCGCGTTGGCTGGCCATGATGGCTTTCCTCCTGGTTCGTCCAGAGGGTTCGTCTACTTGGGTACGGTGGAATCTTCCCGTTCTTTCCCGGAAATCATATAATCGGTGCCAGCATGGCGGAACCAGCGACGAGCGTCTCCCCCCCACTGCCAGAAGAACGGAAGGGAAATTCCTCTCCGGCTCTCTGGGCGATGCACGCCCGTGCGATCTGGACTCTCATGGCCCTGATCCTGGTGGCCGGAGCCATCCTGGCTCTGGAGGGTCTCGATATCTGGCAGCGACAGGAGCGGGAGCGGGCCCGGGCTAACCTCCATACCGCCTGGTTCCGGATGGCCTCGGTGGAAACCCCGGTGCAAGCCCTGAAGCTCGCCATGCGCGAGATCGTGGCCGATTTTGTCCAGCGGTATCCCAAGGGGCGTCATTTTTCCATTGATGAGATTGCCCCGATGCTTGTCCGCGTGTTCGGTCCAGGGGTGCGGGTTACCGGGTTCGATGGCCGGGGGAAGGCGGTCTGGCCCGCTCTGTCCGCCGACGAGCGCGAACCATGGGAAATCATCTGGAAGGGGATCCTGCTGGCCCTTCGGCGCGAATCGGGATGCCCCCTGAACGAAGCGGAAGCCCGGTTCCTGGAAGGCCCTGCCACCCGGGAAGTCCGAAAACGGTTCGGGCAGTCGATCACCCCGGGCCTCCTGGAGATGTCCACCGATTTCCAGAACAACTACCCCGGCCCGGACGGGTACCCCGTCCATCTGGCCGTGCAGATCCGGTTGGTGGCGACAGAATCGTATCTGCAGGGCTCGGGGTTCATCCTGGAGGTCCCAGAGAATCGGCTGCCGCCGGCTTTCTTTCGGTTGATTCTCCAGAGGCAGGTGACCGCCGAGGTTGATCGGGTGAGCCTGGCTGATGGGACAGGGGCCCTCGTGCCCTTCAGGTCGAGGCTGACCGAGCTCCTCGCCCCACCCGTCTCCGGGCCACTTGAGGAAAGGCGTGACGAAGGATTCGGAACCGGATGGGAGACGCGGCGGGTGACCCATCCGCTCGGCCCCGACCTGGTGTTGGGCAAGCGCTTAGGCTGGGTCGGCGGCCTCGACTTGGGCAGGCTGCGTCGCCAGACCTTGGTCCTGATCCTTCTCGTCTGGCTCGGGGGCCTGGCGGGCATCGGTTGGTGGGCGGGTCGCGGGGAAGGTGCTCCCGCCTTGCGCTGGCAGATCGCCGCCACCTTTGCCCTGGCCGGGTGTGTGCCCTTACTGGGGCTTGGACTGGCCGGGTTTCGGCAAGCCGTCCAGGCCGATGAGGCCGCCGCCCAACGGTGGCGGGAGCGGGCCCGCCAGTCCGCCGCCGATCTGGGTGACCGCTACGTCGATTACCTCAACGGCCTGCAGATCCAGGCCTGGCGGAAAGCCCAGGATCTGGGGCGACGATGGGCGAAGGGGCTTGAGCCGGACGACCTGATCGATATGGCCCCCTGGAGACTCGGCCTGGCCGACCCGGGCTCGGGGGCCCGACGCTCGCCGGATGCCCCTTTTCCCAACTTCGCGTTCGTCTATGGTCGGGACGGGTCGGTCCACTTTCCCCGGCGCGGGATCATGGCCGATGCTCGTCGGACCGAGATGATCCGCAAAGCCCTGCCCCTGTTCGGGCGCGACCTCCTGGACGACCTCCTGGCCGGAAAAGGGGCTCCTCCCCGGTCGGACAAGCTTCGATTGTCCGCCACGGACATGGATTTCCTGGGGGCCGACAACTTCCTGATGACCCTGCCGAAAAACCTGGGGCGGGTCACCATGTTGGCCCGGGCCGGCCGTCCCTTGCTGATGGCGTGCCAACCGCTCGAAACATCCGCGGGCGAGGTTGTGGGAGTTCTCTTCCAGAGTTTCTCCTCCCAATGGCACAACAAGGCTTTCATCCAGGGATGGGGGCGGGTGGAAAATCCCCGGTTGGACCCCGTGCAGGTGGTGGGGTTCAAGGGATCCCATCTGGTTATCGGAGGGAGGCGGACTGCCTACTTTCCCCCGTTGGCCCAGGTCTACAACCAGTTTTCGGGGACCGGGCGGGCGGGGGAAGCCACCTTCCTGCTCGGGTCCGAGCCGGTTCTGCTGGCGGTCCGGCCGACGCCGTTGATGGTCGACTATCTGCCGGCTGCCCTGGTGCCGGAACGGATCCTGAGCGGCCATTCCCGCCGCATCCTCGCTTCCACCCTGTGGGCGGCCCTGGCCGGGGTGGTGGCCCTGGCTGGCCTGGCCTATCTTCTGTATCGACGCCTGGTGCGCCCCCTGGAAGGGCTGGTGTCCGCTACCAACCGCCTGCAAGGCGGGGATTTTCAAGTCACCGTGCCGGTGACCTCGGGCGACGAGTTCGGGAGGCTGGCGGCCGCCTTCAATGCCATGGCCCAGGGCCTGCGCGAGCGGGAACGGTTGCGCCGGTTCGTCTCCGAGCGCCTCTGGCAGGAGGCCAGCCAGCACGCGGCGGCGGGGCGGCGGGAGATGGTGGCGGTCCTGTTCGCCGATCTGCGCGGCTTCACCACCCTTTCCGAGCGGTATCCGGCGGAGCAGGTGGTGCAGTTGCTCAACGACTATTTCTCGGCGATGGAACTGGTCATTCGGTCCGAGGGGGGGGAGATCGACAAATTCATCGGCGATGCCCTCCAGGCGGTATTCCGTCCCCGTTCCGCCGCGCCCGCCGGAACGGAGACCAGGCCGGCAGCCGCTTCCGCCCCTGTGCGGGCGGCCCTGCCGGGGGTGGCCGCGGAGGCCGTGCCCGCGGCGGTGGCGCGGGCGGTCCGGGCCGGCCTGGCCATGCGGGCGGAGTTGGGCCGCCTGAACGGGTTGCGGCGCGAGGTAGGGGCTTTCCCCATCGACAATGGGGTCGGCATTACCGTAGGGGAGGTGCTCTGCGGTCGGATCGGGCCCGCCCAGGGTCGGAGCGATTTCTCGGTGATGGGTCCGGCGGTGGGCGAAGCCATGGCCTTGGAAGCCCGTTCCAAAGCGGGCCGGCACAGTCGGGTCATCGTGTCGGCCGAAGTTCATGGGATTCTGGCGGGGGTGGTGGCAATGGTCCCTCTCGAGGATGGGCAGGAGCCAGCAGCCTGGGAAATCGAGTCGATGTCCCACTGGGAATCAGCGACATGAGTGCCCCCCCCTCATTTCAAAGTGTCGATCAGGGCCAGCTCCCCGCCGGATCGGGATGGGCCACCCTGCTCCGGACCGCCATCCTGGGGCTGGCGGTCCTGGCCGGCGGCTGGTGGCTGGCCGCCCCGCTCCTCGAAGAGGCCGATCGGGAGGCATTTCTGCGTCGCCGCCTCTGGCTGTCCCGGCATCTCGGCGGAGTGGCCGACCGCTACGACCGGGCCCGGTTTCTGGAAACGGACCTGCGAGGACTGCCCGCCCTGGTCGCGTCCATCGCCACCGCCTTCGCCTCCGCGGCAGCCGCTTCCCCGGCGGCGGTTGCCTCGTCTCCCACCGCTTTCTCGAGCCTGCCGCCGTCCGCGGCCGCCCGCGCCGAAGCCCGGGCTTGGCAACGACTCTGCGCTCGTGTGCGCCGCCGCTTGCCTGCCGCCGAATTGTTCGCCTTCGATCGTCAGGGACGACTGGTGGCGGGTACGCGACCGGGTGGCCGCGTCGCGCGGGAACGGCTGTGGCAGGGGATGATCGCCCTGGCCGATCCTATGGGGGAACCTGATCGCCAAAAGCTCGAGGCCGCCGGCCGGTTCGCCCGCCAGCTGTACGGCACCCTGACCACCCTCCGCGATCTGGCAGGACCGGGGGCGGGCCCCGGCCGGTTCCTGGCCCGGGGGAAGCCCTGCCTGTCGTGGGTCCTGCCCGCCCGCCGGGTCGGGGCCGGGGAGCGGGCCGGCCTGGCTGGACTCTGGCTGACCATCGACCCTGCCGACCTTCCGGATACCCGTTTGGCCGGGGCTCTCGTTCGCAAGCTCGATCCCGGCCTGACGGTGGCCGGGGTGATTCGGGTGCCGCGGATCGCCTCCGAGCCCTGGGTGCGGGAGGCGGGACGGGGGCCGATCAGCCCGCCTCCGGGGCTGCGCCGCGCGGCCCGGAACCTGTTCGGGGAGTTCCAGGAGCCGGCGGGGCTGTGGATGTGCCGGTATATTCCCCACGAGAATGGGCGGCGCGTCTATGCCTGGGTGCCGACGGCCGATCTGCAAGCGCCTGTTCGCCGATGGTTCTGGGTGGCGTGGGTGGGGGTGTTGCTCGGGCTGATGGGGCTCGCTCACGGGGTGGTGACGGGACGTCCGCCCTGGGCGGCCCTGGCCGATCGGGTGGCCGGGCAGGTGGTGGCCTTCCTGTTTGCGTTCAGCGGAGTGCCCATCCTGGTCGTGGGGTGGCTTGGCATCCAGTATCTGGCCCAGGAGGAGGATCTGGCCCGCCGGTCGGCGGCGCAGCGGGCCGAAACCTATCGGGAGGAGCTGACCCTGGCGTATCGGGAGTTCCTGCGCCGCCAGGAAGCCGCTTTCGATCGCCTGGATGACGAACTGGCGGTCGGGTGTCCGACCTGGCAGCCGGCGGGGTGGATTCCCCCTGCCGCGGTGCGGGCCCTGACCGGGGCCAGCCTCGAGGTCTTCCGGCGCGATGGGCAGTGCTTCACCTGGGGCCGTCAGCATGACCTGGCCGCCACGGGGTTGGACTACCGCGATCTCGGCTACCGGCTCCTCCTCCAGTGCCTCGAACAAGAGGGACAATCGACGGAACGACTGAAGCGGCCGACGGAACTCCTGTCCCGGCAAGACCTGGAAAAGGCCCTGGCCCTGATTGGCGCGGATGTGGGGAAATTCCAGAAGATCACGGT
>CALLCO010000295.1 GCA_937998695.1 Candidatus Ozemibacteraceae bacterium | reverse complement strand
CACGAAGTCGTCGAACTGCTCGGGGGGGTCGTCGTAGAGCTTGACCGCGTGCTGCAGGATGCCGCCCAGGCTCTCTGGGTCGACGGCCTCGGGCGAGGGGCGGCCCCTGGCGCTCGAGGACCTGGCGCCCGGGGCCGAGTCTCCAGGGGCTGATCTCCATGCCAGTGAGCCATCTGTCCCCCAGCCTGCCGGGGCCGGGGCGCCCGACTCGTCGGTCGTGCCTGTCGGCCTGGCCACTCCCGGCCGGGTGGGGGTGCCGTCTGCGCTGGCCCAGGCCTCGCCATCATCGCCGGCGGTGCCCGGGACAGCGACCGTGGCCAGCGGCCCGTTGACCGTGCAGATCGGGCTTTACGTTCTCGATGTGGCCCATCTCGACATGAAGGAGAGCAGCTTCTTCGCCGACTTCTACATCTGGTACAAGTGGCGCGAACGGCCCGGCTCGGAGTGGAACCCGGCCAACATCGAGTTCATGAACGGCACCATCGAGCTGGCCACCCCGCTGGCCACCGACACCTTCGGCGAGGTGCGTTACGCCTCACAGCGCATCAAGGGCCGGTTCCGGGGCCGGTTCGACCTGCGCTCCTATCCGTTCGACCGGCAGCGGCTGCCCATCGTCATCGAGGACAGCAGCATGCCCGCCAGCAAGCTGGTGTTTGAAGCCGACCCCAACAACACCCGGATCGGTCGCTGGATCGAGGCGGGGGTCCAGGTTCCCGACTGGAAGGTGGCCGGCGCCCGAGTCTACACCGACCAGCACGTCTACGACACGGATTTCGGCGACAGCTACACCTCATCGGACACGAAGACGCTCTACCACCGCTTCAATTTCGAGATCCGGCTCGAGCGGCTGTTCGTGCCGCATCTGATCAAGTTCATCATCCCACTGCTGGTCATTGCCGGAATGGCCTACCTCGTCTTCTGGATCAACGCCCGCGAGTTCGAGGCCCAGTGCGGCATCTGCGTCACCGCCCTGCTGACCGCCGTCGCCCTCCATATCTCGCAGGCGGACGCCCTGCCCGCGGTGGGCTACCTGGTCGTCTCCGACAAGATCTTCATCGTTTTCTACATCTTCATCTTCTCGGCCCTCGCCCAGACCGTCGTCGCCAACAACTACGCCAAACGCGGCCGCATCAGGTCGGCCATGGCCCTCGACGCCTTCTTCCAGTGGGCCTACCCCCTCGGTCTGCTCTTCTTCTGCGTTCTGGCCATGGCCTTCTGACCTCCGCCCTGACGCCGGCACCCTGCCCTGAGCATTTGCCGGGGAGTCGGGCCCAATGCTAGACTGGGAATGGTGGCCGAAACCCACCTGAGGGAGGTTGTCATGTCCGATCCGCGCCGGGCCCTGAAGAACGCGTCTTTCACCTATGGGGACTACCTGTCGTGGTCCGACGACGAACGATGGGAACTGATCGACGGAGAAGCCTTCGACATGTCGGCCGCCCCCGCCCTCGATCACCAGGAACTCCTGGGTGAGTTGATCACGCAGGTGCGAACATTCCTGCGCGGCAAACCCTGCCGGGTCTTTCCCGACCCCGATGTCATCTTTCCCCAGGGGAACGAAGCCGACGCCGCGGTCCGGACGGTGGTGCGGCCCGACCTCGTGGTGGTCTGCGACCCGGCCAAGATGGATGGCAAGCGCATTCGTGGTGCTCCCGATCTCGTCATCGAGATCCTTTCCCCCGCGACCGCCTCCCACGATTGCCTGCGCAAACGGCGACTCTACGAGAAGGTGGGCGTGCGCGAGTTCTGGCTGGTCCATCCCGCCGACCGGATCGTCACCGTCTTTCGCACCACGGGAAAAAAGGGGTTTAGCCCGCCCGAATATTACGACGCCGACTCGAAGGTGCCCGTGTCGGTGCTGCCCGGTCTGGAGGTCGATCTGTCGTTGCTCTTCCCGCCGATCACCCGGGAGGTGCGGGAGAGCCCGCGCCACTACGGGAAAGCTCCCGCTCCGGCCCAAGAGGAAGAGGAACTGCCCGACCCCCGCGCCTCCCGTCGGGTGCCCCGCCCCCGCCGCTGACCCCGTTCGGGTTGCCGCGCGGAATTCCGGGGACGTGATACGAAATTCCCTGATTCCGTCTCTTCCAGAAACGGTGTGGCGATTGCCTCGACTCAGGTCGTTCCCCGGCGGTCCATGAAAATCCTCATCAGATTGCCCCTGGGCGTGGGTGAAGAGGCAATGATACGACCCCGGGCTGCTGCTCGACCTTCATGATCCCTTCCCTCATTCTCCTCCGGTTCCTCGATTTCTCGTCCGTGTTTCCATCCTCCCGCCATCGCCCGCTTTTCCCCGCCCCGGCTCGAGGTTCGCCTCTCTTCCCCCTGCTCCTGTGGCTTCTCGATGGGTTTGCCCGTCACCCATGTTCGCCGGCTGGCGAGCGGCCCGTGACACGGGAATTTTCCGGCCGGCCGTCCGCAAAAGAACCGCCCCCGGCTCTCTTCGAACCGGGGGCGCGGATGGTCGGGTCGGTTACGCCGAGAAGCAGCTTCCCTTCAGCGACTTGAACAGGAGGCCCATGGTGACCGCGTGGTCGAGCAGGATGGTTGTGGGGGCGCCTTCGGCGGGCTGCACCGTCTCGACGGTCAAGGTCACCGGGTGCAGGCGGGCGCGCACCCCGCGGCCCTCGTACCAGAAGGCGCCGTTGCGGGCCTCCAGCCGCTCGACCCGGCCGTCGACCCGCGCCAGCAGGGACGACGGGGTCAGGTGGTAGCCGTTGGCCTCGTGCTGCCAGCTGGCCTCGGTCAGGTAGAACTTGGGCTTGTCTTTGTACGGGGCGCCGCTGGTCGGGCAGAAGGTGGTGCAGTTGCCGCACTCGTTGCAGAAGTCCCCGATGTTCAGGGTCTGCGGTTCCTGGGTCAGGCGCAGCGTGCGGGTCTTCTCGAGCCGGTAGGCGTTGCCGTCACGGGTGCCCTTGTAGATCGAGACTTCGAGCGGGGCGATGCGATAGGCCCGGTTGGCGCGGTTGGGGCAGACGGTGACGCAGACGTTGCAGACGTCGTTGCAGTAGAGGCAGCGTTCGGCCTCGCGGCGGGCCTCGTCCTCGGTCAGCTCGCGCACGACGGTCGCGAACCCCTGGCGGCGCTCCCGCTCGATCTCGGGGATCTTGAGGCCCGGCACGCGCCGGGCGGCCCGCTGCTGGAACTGCGCCGGGGTCAGCCCCTTGGGCAGCCGGGCCGGGCCCGTGTCGAGGCCGCGGCCGGCCCGGGCGATGATGGCGAGGGCGGCCTTCTTGCCGTCGGCGATCGCCTTGACGATACTGGCCGCGCCGCGCACCGCGTCGCCGCCCGCGAACACGTTGGGCAGCCTCGTCTCTCCGGTGCCGGGGTCGGCCTCGAGGTCGGCGGCGGTCATGAAATCGAGCACCAGATCTTGGCCGATGGCCGGGATGATCGTGTCGCAAGGCACGTCTTCCGTCGCACCCTCGATCTTCTCGGGCGTGCGGCGACCGTCGGGGCCTTTTTCGCCGAGCCGCATCTTTTGGCACGTCAACGCGACCAGGCGGCCGTCGCGCACCACCACCTCGAGCGGGGCGTGCAGTTCGAGCAGCTCGACGCCCTCCTCGAGGGCGCCCCGGACCTCCTCAAGGTCGGCCGGCATCTCGGCGGCGGTGCGGCGGTAGACGATGGTCACCTTCCCCTGCTCGCCCACCAGGCGGTGGGCGGTGCGGGCCGCGTCCATCGCCGAGTTGCCGCCGCCCACCACCACCACGCGGGGGCCGATCGCCACCTGGCGGCCGCGCCGCACGTCGGACAAAAAGCGCAGGCAGTCGTAAACGCCGGCCGCCTCCTCGCCCGGCACGCCCATCTTCTTGGCGGCCTGGGCGCCGATGGCGACGTAGACGAACGAGTGGTCGCGCCGCAGCTCGTCGAAGCAAGCCCGGTCGATCTTCTGGTCGTAGCGGATCTCGACCCCGAGGGCGGTGATGCCCGCGATGTCCTTGCGGATGGCCTCCTCGGTGAGGCGGAAGGCGGGGATGGCGTCGCTGACCATGCCGCCAGCGAACGCCTTGGTCTCGTAGACCGTGACGGCGAACCCGTCGAGAGCCAGGAAGTAGGCGCAGGCCAGGCCTGACGGGCCGGCCCCGATGACCGCCACCTTCCGGCCGTTGGGAGCGCCCGGCGTGAGCGGCGCGCGGCCGGCGTTCTTCGCCGCGATGAACCGCTTGATCTCGCGGATCAGCAGCGGGCTGTCGTAGTTGCTCCGGGTGCAGCGGTGCTGGCAGTGGTGGTCGCAGACGTGGCCCAACACGTGCGGGAACGGGTTGGTGCGCAGAATGACGTCGTGGGCGGCCTGGTAGTTGCCTTGTACTGTATGGTACAAGTATGATGGAATATCCTGCCCCGCCGGGCAGGTGGTCGTGCAGGGCGCCTGGATGCAGTCGAACGGCGGCAGCGGCCGGCTGGTTTTGACGGTCCTCACCGTCTCGCCGGTCCTGGCGTCGGCCCGGTAGGCGTCCAGGTCGGGAGCGGTGCCGGCATACCGGCGCAGGTTGATCAGGGCGGCCTGGCGCACGTTGCCGCACGAACAGCCGGCGACCTTCAGGGCATACTCGTCGAGCGTGGTCGCGCCTTCTTTCCCCATCGCCTCGTGCAGATGTGACAGATACTGGCCGAGGCGGGCATAGCCGCCCGGCTTGAGCAGGTCGGTGCAGACGGTGACCGGCTTGATGCCGGCCGCCAGCACCATCGGCAGGTTGAAGCAGTCGGTGCCGGCCGAGAAGGTCACATCGAGCTGCCCGTCGAACTCGTTCTGCAGCTTCGCGGCGACGTTGATGCTGATCGGGTGCAGGGCGCGACCGCTCATGTACATCATCTTCTCGTGCGGCGGGAAGACATCCTTGTGGTTGACCGACTCGAGGGTGTTGGTCAGCTTCAGCGAGAACTGCACGCCCTTCTTCGCCGCCGCGTCGCGCAGGTTTTTGATCAGGTTCACGGCGTCGGGGAATTTCAGGTCGTGACCGAACGCCTCGTCGGGCACCTGGGTGACGAACCCGAGCCGGTCGTTCAGGATGTGCCGCAGGTGGTCGGGCCCCAGCAGCGTCGGGTTGAGCTTGATCGTGGTGTGGTAGCCGCGCTCGGTGATCAGGTAGTGGCCGATCTTCTCGATTTCATCGGGCGGGCAGCCGTGCATCGTCGACAGGGTGATGTTGTCCGACAGGCGGCTCGGGATCTCGATCTCGTCGATCTTCGGGTAGATCGGGCGTAGCGCGGCCCGTTTCTCGTCAAGCTCGCGGCCGGCATCGGCCATGCGGTCGAGGAACCGCTGCACGTTGGGCTTCTTGATGCCCTCCATGTTGTAGCCGACCGACATGTTGAACAGGAAGCCGCGCTCCTTCGGCCAACCGAACTTGTGGCGCAGTACGTGCAGCAGGATCCAGGCGTTGAGGTATTCGTCGAAGCTGTCGTCGAGCCGCAGCTCCTGCGACCACTCGCAGTTGTAGCCTTCATCCTGGGCGTCGATGCAGGGCTTGCTGACCTTCAGCTCGTCAAGCGTCTGCACCGTCTTCAGCTCGAGGTAGCGCGCCCCGCACAGCCAGGCGGCGATCAGGTTCTGCGCCATCTGGGTGTGCGGTCCGGCGGCGACGCCGATCGGCGTCTCGAGCCGCTCACCGTAGCGGGTCAGGGTGAACCGGTCGGTGGCCGCCGGCGTGAAGAACAGGCTCTGATGGATGCCGAAGATCTGGCCCTCGTTCGCCTCCTCACGGAGGATCCACTGGGCGAGACGTGCGATCGAAATGCGCGCGAATTCCTGCGACATGGGGTGGGAACGGCTCCTTTCCATGAACATGAAGGTGGTCTGTCTGCGCCCGATTCTACCGGAAACCCCTCCGTTCCACAAAATCGTTCTTCGTGCAATCTCTGAGTTCCGGGCGGTGATCGTGACCCTGACGTGGTTTCAGGGGATTCTGTTCCCCCCCACCAAGCGATGGGGCGGAGGCTCCGGCCCGGATCAGGGGCGCGATGTACACGGCGAGCAAAAACCGATGCAGGCGACAGGCTGAGTACCTGGGGGATTTCGCTACCCAGGAGAAAGCGCCACCCTGGAAAAATCTGATGGTGATGGTTCTGTCGTCAGCAGGGAACCGAAGTCCCGCCAGGACGTCGCGGGGTGGCGGGTCTGCCTCAGAGAAGGGTGAGAGGGGCGACCCGCGGCGGTGGTCCCCGGCGGCGACCCGAGGTGGGTTTTGCCGGTGGAGGGTTCACCGGGTTGCCTGGGTTACCACCTGCACCACGGCGTCGGCGGTGGCGTGCATGTGTTCGGGGGTCAGCGTGGGGTGGACGAGGAACATCAGGCTGGTTTCGCCGAGTTCCCGGGCCACGGGCAGGCGCTCGGCGGGGCGCAGGCCGGCGGCCCCGAAGGCCTCCTCGAGGTAGATCTCGCTGCAACTGCCGCTGAAGACGGCGACGCCGGCCTCGAGCAGGGCGGCCAGGATGCGGTCGCGCGTCCAGTCGGTCTTCAGGGCCTCGGGCCGCACGAAGGCGTAGTATTTGTAGTAGGCGTGCCTGATTTCGGGGGGTGGGGTGGTGAGCCGCAGGGCGGGCAGGGCGGCGAACCGCTGGTGCAGGATGGCGGCGTTGCGACGGCGGATCTCGACCCAGTCGTTCAGCTTGCGGAGCTGGACCCGGCCGATGGCGGCCTGAATCTCGGTCATCCGCCAGTTGGTGCCGAAGGTGTCGTGCAGCCACCGGAACCCGGTCGGCGGGTTTTTGGCGAAGACCTTGTCGAACGACTTGCCGTGGTCTTTGAAGCTCCAGGCTCGGCGCCAGAGTTGCTCCTCGTCGGTCAGCAGGGCCCCGCCCTCGCCGCCGGTGGTCATGATCTTGTCCTGGCAGAACGAAAAGGCGGCCATGGTGCCGAACGATCCGACCGGGCGGTTGCGGTACTGGGCGCCGTGGGCCTGGGCGCAATCCTCGATGAGGGCGAGGTGACGTTCGCGGGCCAGTTCGCGCAGGGAGTCCATGTCGCAGGGCCATCCGGCGAGGTGGACGGCGATGATGGCCTTGGTCTTGGGTGTCAGCACGCGGGCGACAGTGGCGGCGGTGATGTTTTGGCTGTCGCGGTCGACGTCGGCGAAGACGGGCCGCAGGCCGGCCAGCACGGCCGAACTGGCCGAGGCGATGAAGGTGCGCGGGGTGACCACGACCTCGTCGCCGGGTTGCAGCCCGAGGGCATGGAAGGCCAGGTCGAGGGCGACGGTGCCGTTGGTGAGGGCGACGCAGTGGCGGGTGCCGCAGAAGTCGCGGAACTCGTCTTGAAACGAGGTGACTTCTTGGCCGGTCCATTGGTTAACTTTCCCCGATCGCAGGACGTTGGCGGCGGCGAGGATGTCCTCCTGGTCGAAGTGGGGCCAAGGGGCTTTGGCCTGGGGGGCTTCGGGGGGCAGCCAGTCGAAAGTCTGGCGGGCGACGGCCAGGGTCGACTCGAGCCGCTCGAGTTGCACCTGGCGCGAATCGAGCGGCAGCAGCCGGAACGTCTTGACGAACCAGCTCCGGCCGAGCCGCCCGCCCAGCAGCAGGGCGCCGATCCAGATCCAGCCGGCCACCATCATGCTGCGGGGAACCATGATGTCGAGGAGGAAGACGATTCCTACGTGCAGGGCCAGGGCCCCGCCCCACCCACGCACGAGCGGTAGGGTCGTGGCAGGGTAGGGGCCGCGCAGGTCGATGGCGTAGATGCCGGCCAGCGGAAAGGCGGTGGCGCAGACGAGCGAGACCAGCGGGATGCTGTGGAGCCATTTCCCCGCCAGCATGTCGACCAGGTAATCCTGGGAGACGGAGGGGAAACGGATGACGTTCAGCAGGATCGACACCAGGGTGCCCAGCAGCATTCCGAAGTTGGCCACGGCGATGTCGAGCAGCAGCCGCCAGAGGGTTCCCCGGGCGGAATAGCTCGTTGGAATGAGGTACGGCATGATTGGGCTCCGCGGGCACGCTACCATACCTCGCGCCCCAACGGCAACCAGCCCTGCGGCCGGCACGGCAATCGCACTAGTCCGGTACGGTTCTGGGAGTTCGCCAATTTGGGCGTTTGGCGCCGGTTGTCATACCCCGCCTCTTTGTGGAGCCCGCAGCAAATGTTCAAGCATACAATGGGCGCTGCCGAAAAGCCGGCTGCCAGAGCAGAAATCCAAATGCGATTGACCTGCTGCGGCCGGCCCCCCGGAATCCCCGGCTGGTGCTGCTGATCCCCGAGAATCTGCGAGCTGGAGGAGGTTGGGGGTGAGCGTCGGGGCGCCTCATTCCCCTCCCCCTCCCGATCCGACGGAACCGACCTCCGGGGGCACAAAGACCCGGTACAGTTCGTTCGTACAGTTCGTTCCACAAACCTCATTCTTTGAGCCTGTCGCACGAACACCCCAAACAGCTCATTTCCGTGTATCGTCCATTCGGAAATGCCAACCGGATCAGGGGCATTGTGTACACGGCACGCAAAAAATGCTTCTGCAAAAGGCTCCGTCGTGCTCATCTGGCCGCGGCCGCCGGCCATGGATGGCCCAGTGCCGCGGCCGCGACACGATGTCGCTCCTGGCCGCGGCCGATCCGCGGTGCTCATGCACCTGATCGCCATCGCCGGGCAGATCGGGAAGCCATCGAGGATGGCAATCCTGAGTTAAGTATCACGTCCCCGGAAATCGGGAAGCCATCGAGGATGGCAATCCTGAGTTAAGTATCACGTCCCCGGAAATCTTGAGTTAAGTATCACGTCCCCGGAAATCCGGAAATCTGGATGCACACTTCCATCATCCCGACCCGTTTCCTGTCGCGTCGTTTTCGTTGTGACATCGTTGCTTATTCCCCTTGGAAATTTTGTTCAAAATTCCGGGTCCAGTATACTGTCTGGCGACGGGGCCACCGAAATTCGCTCTGCACGCGAGCCACGCCCGGGGATACATTGATTT
>CALLCO010000294.1 GCA_937998695.1 Candidatus Ozemibacteraceae bacterium | reverse complement strand
GCTCAAGGAATCGATCCCGGCCATGGCGGACGCGACCCTCGCGCTGAGCCCCCGCACCGCTGACGAGCTGCTGGTCATCACCGCCCTCGGCAACGGCTTCATCCTGACCGCCATGCTCTGGGGTGGCCTCGGCGCGCACCTGGCAAGTGAGCGGATGGGCGACCTGGATGGCCACGGGGCTTTCGTTGAAGATCCGCACCGCCACCCGTTCGAGATCGCGGGGGGTGACCCGCCGGATGGCCGGCAGCAGGCCCTGGGCGAGGGTGTAGGCCCGCACCAGTTCGGCCTGGCCGAGACGGCTGGCCAGGTTGAGGCGCCGCTCGGTGAAGGTGTTCTCGCGGGTCTCCTTGACCATGACGAGGCGGTCGAGGACCTCGCCGCGGGGCGGGGTCAGATACAGCGTGGAGAGGTGGGTCAGCAGAGCCCCCAGCAGTCGGTCGACCTCGGGGTCGGAGGACTCGAACCCGATGGTGAAGACCCCCTGGCCAGCCAGCGGCCGGTACTGGGCCTGGAGACGGCGGATGGCGGGGAACTTGGCGGCGAAATCCCGCTCCAGCCAGGCGTCGTTGGCGCCGCCCAGGGCCATCTCCCAGAGGGTGGCGGCGGCGAGGTCGGGGTCTTCGAGGCCGGGCGCGGCGAAGGCCACCAGGACCTGGGTGGTCTTGATGTCGAGGAACTCGCGGGACTCCTGGCGCCGGGTGGGTGGAGGAGGCTGGCGGGGGCAGGTCTGGGCGGGCAGGGTCTGGGCGGTGAGGGGGCCGAAGACTGCCATGGCGGTCTTGAAAACCTTGCCGGGATCGACGTCTCCGACCACGACCAGCACGGCGTTGTTGGGGACGAACCGTTCGGCGAGGAAGCGCTTCACCTGGGGGAGGCCGATCCGGCCGGGGTCAGCCTCATCGGGTCGCACCGCCGCCGCGAGCGGGGTGCCGGGGAAGAGCTGGCGCATGGCCATCTTTTCCAGGTAGCCGCCCGCCAGCGGAAAGGCTTTCTCCTCGCGGAGGCGCCGCAACGCGTGCCGGCGGGCCGTATCCAGGGTGGCCTGGGTGGGTTGCAGTTCGAACCCGATGGCGCGGATGGCCTGCAGGACTTCGGTCAGCCGTTCCCGGCCGGCTTCGATGGCGACCGTGGTGCCGCCGAACCCCGTGCCGAAGGAGATCCGCGACCCGGACTGCTCGAGCCGGGCGATCAGGTCGAACCGGCTGCCCTGGGCGGTGTCGGCGTGCTCGAGGAGGGATTCCATCAGGAGGGCGAGCGACGGATGCTCGGGATCGGAGGAGGCCCAGCCGACGTTGACCAGCAGGGAGGCCGCCAGGATGGGCAGGCTGCGGTCCTCGACGGCGATGACCCGCAGGCCGTTCGGCAGGATCGCCTTCTCGGGCGGCGACTTGACCAGCGCCCGCGCGGCGGGGGCGAGGCCGGCGAGCAGGACGGCGAGCACGAGCGGCAGCAGACAGAGGGGGCGGACGGGCAGGCGCATGGGGTTCCTCCTGTGGGCAGGGGACTGGTAAGGTTGGGCGACGGGGTGACGGTTCATCCCTTCTTGAGGACGACGCGGCCGGTGCCGACTTCCCGCACCACGAAACTGCTCTTCACGATGACGACCATTTTGTAGTTCTCGGTCCCGTAGATTTCGACCCGATAGCCGATCTTGGTGGCATACTCCCGGCGGGCTTGGACCAGCCAGGGTTGGATCTCGCTGGTGGGATTGCTCTCCAGGCGGCGGAATTCCCGCGAGTCGAGCTCGGCGACGAAGACGAACTCCTCATGCTTGTCGGTGAGAATGGTCAACTCGAGCCGGTAGTCCTTGGGCAGGGAGAAAGAGACTCGGTGGGACCAGGCGAGAGCCAGGCCCACCAGCAGCGTCAAGGCGATCCAGCGTTTCTTCATGGGAGGTCGCGGGTGATCTTACCCCGGCCCCCCCGGCAAGTCAAACGAATCGCAGGACAGGTCATTTCAGCGCCGCCGATGACCGGTCATTGTGTCCGCCCCATTGGCAGGGGCCTTGTTCCTGCCGCATGAAAACAGCAGGCACATCAGCGTGTTGGCCTGATTGCGGCTTCCGGTGGCCAAGACAGGACCGCGCCAGATGAACAGCTTGCTGGCTCGACGTCACCGGGTCCGATCTTTCGGCTTGGCGAAGATGGCTGAAGTAGGCCCGATGATGACCGACACGAAGCTTTCCTGGCTGACGGCTTGGCATATCCGGGATGCGACCTGTTCCATCCTGACGTTCGCCAATGGGGACGGATCTTTTGCCGCATCCTCAAGCCATCATGGGGTCGGGTACCGTTTCGGCATAGAGGGCAAGGTGGTTTCGATGGCCCACAGCGCGGTCTCGCTGAGGGCGGTGGCTGTGTGATATAGTGGGGGGACTTTCCCCGAAAGCGAGTTTGAGGAGGATGATCATGCGCGCGTGGATCGTGGCGGTGTGTTGTGGAGCGTTGCTGGCCGGGGCGATGGATTCGGCCTCGGCCCAGGCCCGGAAGTGGGGCCAGGGCGGGGGCGCAGGAGGCCGCTGGCAGAAGCGTTCGCCAGGCCCGGGTGAGGGCGGGAATGCCCAGGGCCAGGGTGGCGCCTGGAAGGAACGCCTGCAGCAGCGCCGCCAGAACGGCCAAAGCGGCCAGGGCGGCGAGGGCGGGGAAGGCGGGGAAGGCGCGGGCCGTCTCCAGCAGTGGAAAGAGCGGCGCCAGCAAGGTTCGGGCGACGGCGGCGAGGCCGCCGGCCGCTTTCAGCAATGGAAGGAACGGGCGCAACAAGGGAATGGGGAAGGCGGGGCCGGCGCGGGCTTCTTCCAGAAATGGAAGGAACGGATGCAGTCCGGTGAGGGCGGCGGCGAGCGCTGGAAGGCCTGGCAGGAGAAGATGAAGGCCCGCTGGGGCGACGCTGGCGGCGGCCAGGGCTGGGAGCAGTTCCGGCAGAAGTGGCAGGAGCAGGCCCAGGCCAACCCCCAGATGGGCGCCCTGCAAGAGAAGATCAAGGCGTTCATGGCCGCCCGCGACAGCGGCGACCCGCAGGCCCGGCAGGCCCGTTTCCAGGAATTGAGGCAACAGTGGGGCCAGATGACCCCGGACCAGGTGGGCGCCATCCAGAAAGAGCTGCCCCAGCTTGCCGAGCGGATGAACCAATTGGCCGGCGGCCGCGGGTTCGCCGCCCGGGGCACCACCACCGGGCCCGCGGGTGGACAGCACCAGTGGCGAGGCGCGGTGACCGCTCAGGGGCAGGGTCAGGGCCCCGCTGGCGCCCGCGAGGGGGCCTGGCAGACCACCGGGTCCCACACCGGGCCGCAAGGGCGCACCCAGACCTACGACGGCACGGTGACCCGCCAGGGCCAGACCTGGCAGCAGCAAGGCACCTGGACCGGCCAGGACGGCAAGACGGTCAGAGTGCAGGGCACCCACACCCGGGACGGTTCCACCGCTACCACCGACAAAACCTGGACCGGCGAGGGGGGCAAGACCGCCTCTTTCCATGGACAGACCACCGTCGATGGCAACAAGGCCTCCTACGACCGCTCCTGGACGGGCCCCCAGGGGAAGGCCACCACCGTGACCGGAACCACCGTCAAGGACGGCTCGACCTATTCCGCCGACAAGACCTACACGACCCCTGACGGGAAGCAGCGCCACGTGACCGGCCAGACCACCGTCGAGGGGGGGACGGTCACGTCCTCCTGGGCGACCGGCGACGGGAAGACCGTGACCCATCAAGCCGACCGGCAGTTCCAAGATGGCCACGTCACCGCCGACCACACCTGGACCGGTCCCCAAGGCCAGGCCTGGGAAAGCTCCGGCGACTGGATGTTCGATTTCATCAACGCTCCCGACGCTCCCTGACGGAACGCTGAAAGCCTGGTTCCATCGGGAAACGCCGAGAGCGAGGGCAGGGGGGGCTGACCTTCCCGGCCCTGGCAGTGGCAATCACTTCTGGACAAAATGGTCCTGGTATGGTGACTTGGACACTCTTCCCCCGGGCCTTTCAGCTATCCGTGCGAAGTGGCGTCTCGTGAAGATTCCCGGGAAACATCGATCGGCGTACCCTGGCTGAGGAAGAGGCGATCCGTTTTCTGCGCCGTGAAACGGCACCGGCCGGCAGGGGGGGGCGACGAGCGCTCAGAGGTTCTCTTCGCGGTGGGTGAAAATGACGCCGCGCTTCTTCAGACCGGTGTCGAGCGCCTTGAAGATGACGGGGTTGCCGCCGAACCGTTCGGGCGGGAAGACCCCGTGCTCGCGGAAGGTGCCGTCGACGATGAGGCGGGCCATGATGACGTTGGGGAACCCGGTGGTGCGGGCCATCGAGCTGTAGCCGGTCTTGGGGTCGAAGCGGTCGAGGAGGTCCCAGGTGTGGCGGGTGCGTTTCTTCCCCTTCACCCCGGTGCACTGCACGCGCATGACGGTGAATTCCTCCTCGCCCGGTTGCAGCTTCCACAGGGGGAAGAGCAGCTTGGTGGTTAGGTCGAGGGGGGCCACCTTGACGCCCTTGACATCGATCGGCTTTGGCGAGAAGAACCCGGTCTCGCGCAACACCCGCATCAGCTCGATGTGCCCGGGGTAGCGCAGCGTCTTCTCCTTCATGTCGGGGCAGTCGATGGTCTTGATCAGCGAGCGCAGCCCGTCGGTGTTGAACGCCTCGAGAGTGCCGACGCCGGGCAGGTCGACCAGCTCGGGTTCGGAAAGGGCGGGCATCGTCACGACCTTGCCGTTGCGCACGTAGCGGGCGGGTCGGGTGTACTCCTCGAGCACGTCGATGGGGGAGAAGGGGGCCTTGTATTCGTAGGGCCAGGTGCGGATGCGGGGCAGGCCGCCGACCAGGATCAGCGCCTCCTCGAAGGTGTCGAATTCGGCGTTGTACTTGCCGAGCAGGGCGTTGGACATGCCGGGCGCCACCCCGCAGTCGACCACGGCGGTGACCTTGTGGCGGCGGGCCAGGCCGTCGAGCTCGAGGCAGTCCTCGGGCATGAAGGCGATGTCGGCAAAGTTCTTCCCCGCCTCGATGACCGTTTTCAGGGTCTGGAAGCCCAGGAAGCCGGGAACCGCCCCGACCACGAGGTCGGCGGGCTTGATCAGCTGCTTGACGGTGGCGGTCTTCGACAGGTCGGCCACCACGGTCTTGACGCGGGCCCGCCGGGCCAGCGCCGTCAGGGCCTCGGGGTCGCGGTCGGCGACGGTGACGGCGAACGTCTTCTCCTGTGCCAGGTCTTCGGCCATGACGGCCCCGACCATACCCGCGCCCAACACGACGATGTTCTTCTGCGGTGCCATGCGCATCTTCCGGCTTTCCTCAATGGAGGGTACCGGCACTGTACTATGGCTCCGGGCGCAAAAGCAACTTTCCGGAAATTCCCTCTCGCGGGGAATGCCACCCCTTCAAGCATCCTCCGAGCCTGTCGCATGAATCGGTTTTTGCTCGTTGTGTACATAGCGCCCCCGATTCGGTCTGGATAGTTGAATGGACGGTCCATGAACACGGGCTGTTTTGGGCGTTCGTGCAACAGACCCTCGTGACCGGCTGCTGCAGCGTGAGGTGACGGAGCAACGGGCGAGGCCCTTTCCCGCTTTCCTGTAAAAGGCCTGTGACCCAACAGGCTCTGCCGGGGGTTGCACCTTCCCACAGCGGGAAAAAAACCGACCTCCCCCGGCGGGGCCGGGGGAGGGGCGGGACGACGGAGACGAGCTGGAGGTCAGTTGGCCTTTTCGAACGTGACGACCCAGACCTCGCCGTTGCGGTTGGCGAATCTCATGGGTCCCTCCTGATGCGACTCTCTGACTCTCCGGGGGAGATCTCTCGTAAAGGTACCATTCGATGGGGAAAAACGTTTACCTCTTGCACCTGATTCTACTGACCTTCAGGGGAATGGTTTTCCGGAAACATGAAACACCCCCGCGAACGGGGGTGTCAGAAGATTGGGATCAGAAGTCGGTGCCGCTGCCGCTGCCGTCGGGGCCACCGCCCCAGCCGCCGCCGCCGGACCCGCCGCAGCCGCCGCCGTCATCGGTCGAATCGGGGCCGCTGTCGCTGCCGCCCGAGCCGCCGCCGGTGCCGTCGGGTCCGTCGGAATCGGGTGGATAATCGGGCATCGAGCCGGTGTTCTTGCCTTTGTTCGTGGCGAGGGCTTGATGGCCATGCTCGAACGCCGTGATCGACGCCGAATCATAACAATACCCCTTGTTGGCAAAAGCCGCCGGGGCCTGAGCCAGAAGCGCGATCACCGTCAGGGCCAGGAGCAGGGAACTCAATCGGGACATGTCTTCCTCCGTCGGATGTGTTTGGTTGAACGTGCAATTCAGCAAGTTGTATGCCAGTGGCTGGGTGGGGGTACTTCCCGAAGCGTCCCGCTGCCCAGCACCTCTAAGGTGGTGGCCCTGATGGGCGATTATCGGGCCACTTTCCCAGGGAAGTGGCGGACTCCCCCGTTGGCTCCTGGTCTTGAAACTACCTATGGAGAGAAACCCCATCCCATGCCTGCTTCGCTTCCCAACCACCCCGGCCAGGGAGAGTCGGGTGATGGAGGCGGGTGGGAAATTTCCGGCAGTCGCCCGCCGGAAATCCATCAACCGGGAGCGCGAGAGATACCCTTTTCCCTGGGCGGGGTCTCTCGAAAGCCGGCTGTTGGCTATGTTGGCCGGTTCGGCCATGAAGGTGGCACGAGGTTTGCTTCGTCCGCCGGCACGAAGAAAATTCACCGATACGGAGAAAAAAGATGAACAAGACCCTGGTGGTGCTTCTGGTGGCGGCCCTGTTGGCGCTCGTGACCCCCTCCTCTTTCGCCCTCGATACCGGCAAATTGAACAATGCCATGGCGCAGTATGCCGCGGTGTCGGAGTGGATGAACATGATCATGCATCCGGGCATGCCCAAGCCCTGGACCAACCCCCAGCTCCCCGAGAAGATGAAGCAGCTCCACGAGGCCCAGGACACCATCCGCAAGGAAGTGGCCTCGATCGAGACCAAGGAAGAGATGGCCAAGGCCCGCGCCATCGCCGAGACCTACAAGATGTGCCCCGGGGTCTACCGCGATGTGGGCTACCAGCTCGAATACATGCTCAACGAGCGCGAGAAGTTCCTGGCCACCCAGCAGTAACCGGCGATCCACCTCATTTCCGATAGGACGGCCGCTCCGGCAAGGGCGGCCGTTCCGTCATCCGGAAGAGTTTCCTCTTGCCACATGAAAAAAGCAATCCGGGGGAGTATAATGCAGGGCAATCGCACTAAACCGTACATCTCTGGAAGTGGGGCTGCTCAAAAACCGCGCGCACACTGCCGTACCTCGCCCTCGTTGGAAACCCGCATCAATTTTTCAATCGTACAGAGAGGGAGACTGGGAAATGGGCTTCCAGCGCGAAATATTTAATGCGATTGCCATGGAGTATAATGCCGTTGACACTGACAACCTGGAGGCAAGGAGATCACATGATGTTGCGCACTTCGATGTTGTTCGCGTTCGTCCTGGTCATGGGGCTGTCCGCTTCCGCGATGATCCGCACGATTCCCTTCCCCGACCTGGTCAAGCAGGCCGAGGTCATCGCCATCGTCACGGTGACGGCGCAGACCCAGACCCCCGTCCCCGGGAAAGACTATCCGAAGGTCGATACCACGGTCGAGGTCGAGCGGGTTCTCAAGGGAGCGGTGAAGGCCAAGGACACCCTGTCGTTCACCTCCTATGGCACCGAGGAGAAGTACCTCGAGGATTCCCCGATCTTTCCGCCCACGGGCGAGAAAGCCGTGCTCTTCCTGGTCGACAAAGAGGGGCAGAAGATCCTTCTCAACGGCATCCAGGGCTTGTGGCCGCTCGAGGCCGGCACCAGCAAGACGCTGGGCATGGGGTTCCGTTACTCGATCGAAAAGATCGAAGAAGAACTGAAGAAGAACTGAGGGCTTCGGCCTCGGTCGACCGCCCGGTCGGTCGTTGACCTCCCCGCTTCTCTCCACCCCTGCCAGGCCTGGGCGGGGGTGGCGTTTTTCCTTGGGGCTGAGCCTGTTGCATGAATCGGTTTTTTGCTCGTCGTGTCCATAACGCCCCTGATCCGATCGGCATCTCCGAATGGAGGGTACATGAAAATGGGCTGTTCGGGGGTATTCGCGCAACAGGCTCTGCTGTGCCGCTATGTCGGTCGGAAAGCACTGGAGACTCGGGAATCTTGGGAGAGCCCAGGAGCTGGCAGGAAGTCCGGGGGATGGGTGAACGGCCGCAGCGGGGCGGGTGGCCAACCCGCCGGGTCAGCGGGCGAAGAACCGGAAGGCGGCGGTGTACCGTTCGGCGCGGCGGGCGTTGCGATCGACGATGTCGAGCAAGCGCTGTCGCTCCGAGGGGTTGGGGTACGCGGCCGGGTCGCGCACCGCCTGGGTGATCCGTTCGTAGTCGGGCAGGTAGCGGACCCGCATCCGGATCCAGGAGCCCATCTGGTCGGGCATGCCGGGGCCCTTGCCGACCCGCAGGGGAAGAATCTCGCTGGCTCCTTCGGCCAGTTCGGCCACCCTTCCCACCAGGGGATGGACGGTCAGGTCGGGCGACGTTTCGAAGAAGATCTCGAGTTGACGCAGAGTGCCGAGACGGGAGGTGATCTGCGCCTTGACGCCCCCCCCCCGCTCGGGTGACCACGAGCCGAGTGGGGTCATCGACAGAGCGAGGTTTTCCGGGAAGACATAGCGGGTCACGTCGGCCGCCGCGGGGTGGCCGGCGCCCAGCCAGGAGGTCATGGCCGCCAGGAACAGCAGGACCGGCTTGGTGCGCGCAAAGGGTGGACGCATGGTGGTTCCTTTCGTCGGCAGGTTGTTGCCAGTGTAGCGCAGACCAGGCCGCCCATCAACGGGGCTCTGCCAGGTCCGGATTGCCTCGATCGGATGGACGAGCATGAGCACGTTCAGGGTCAGGCTATCGCGGAACACCACGAGCAGACCGGCCTCGACGGCCAGGAACAGGACGACCGACCAGGGCCGGGGGGGATTGGTCATCACGCCGAGGTGATTCACCGGGCCTGGCGCAGCGCGGTGGCGCGGGCGGTGGCGCTGGCCGCCTCGGCGGCGCGCCCCATCTCGGTGAGCAGGGTGGCCAGGTCGTCGTAGCCCTGGGCGACCACCGGGCTGGTCTCGCCGAGGGCGGCTTCGGCGTCGGTCAGCACCCGCCGCAGGGCGGCGAGCGATTCCTCGGGTTTCCCGGCGGCGCGCAACGCCCCCGCCAGCAGGTAGCGGGCGTCGATGGTTTCGGGGTGGCGGGGGCCGAAGGTCCGTTCGAGGATGCCCAAGGCGCGTTCGAGGGCGCGCACTGCCTCGGGGTGCCTCTGATGGGCCCGGGCGAGGCGGGCCAGGCTGGTCAGGGCATAGGCCAGGTGGGGATGGTCGGCGGGGCCGATCCGTTCGAGGATGCGGACCGCCTGTTCGTAGGAGGCTTCGGCCTGGGTCAGCTGCCCGGAGGCTTCGTAGACCGAGGCGAGATTGTTGACGGTGAGCGCCGTCTGCGGGTGATCGGGGCCGACGGTGGCTTCGAAGATGGCCAGGGCCCGCTTCAGCAAGGCTTCCGCTTCGGCAAACCGCTGCCGGGACATCTCGAGCGTTCCCAGGCTTCCCAGGTAGACACCAAGTTCCGGATGCTTTTCCCCGAGCCGCTTCTCGGCGATGGCGATGGCCTGCCGATACAGGGGCTCGGCCTGATCGAGCTGTCCCAGCACCTTGTGGGCGAGGGCCACGTTGTGCAGCGACTGGCCGACCTCGGCCGAATCGCTGCCCTGGGCGGCGAGACGCAGGTCGAGGGCCCGGCGCAGCACCGGCAGCGCCTCGGCGGCCCGCCCCTGGGTATAGAGGCTCACCCCAAGGTTGTTGATGGCCAGGGCCAGGTCGTGGTGGTCCGGGGGAAGGGCCTTCTCGCGGATGGCCACGACGCCGCGGTAGAGGGCTTCCGCCTTGTCCGGGCGGCCGCCCGACTCGGCGAGCTGGCCGAGGCTGTTGAGCGATTCGGCCAGTTCGAGCGACTGCGTGCCGCACCGGCGTTCCCGCAGGGTGGCCGCCTCGACCAGGTGGGCTTCGGCCGAGGCCAGGTTCCCCGCATCAAGCCACGCCCGCCCGACGGCCTCGTGGGCGGCGGCGGTACGGGGGTCGTCGGAGCCGTAGGCCTGCCGGGCCAGGGTGAGGGCTTCGCTGGCCAGCTCGAGGGTGGCGGCTTCCCCCCGTTCGCGGGCCAGGGCTTCGATCCGGGTGCGGGCGGCGGGCCAGGGGTCGGCCGGGGCTGGTTCCGCGTGGGCACGGCCCCCGGAGGTCCCTCCGATGGCGAGCAGGAGGGCTAGAAGGGGCAGGAGAAGGGAGGCCAGAGGCAGGAGAAGGGAGGCCAGAGGCTTCCCTGGGATCGGGCCGTGGTCACAACGAGGCGTCGGGGTGAACGGGTTCCGCATGGGTCCACTTTCCCACAACCGGGTGAGTTCGGGCAAGCCTCCCGGTCTACCAGGAATCGCGATGTGTTTCGGGACTCGTGGCCAAGCTGACCTGACGAAGTCGGGCGACCCTTCCGGCAGGGCTCGCGAAGATTCGCCGATGGAGGAAGCTCAGGGCAACGCCCAAGGTCCCTGGAATCATCTGTTGGAGGAAGCTGGTGGGGCGAGGGTCGCCCGGCAGGAAGGCCGGGGATGACGGCCGCCGACGGGAGGGGGGGCCTCCGTTGACCGGCACAGAACGGCGGATGTAGAGGGCGTAGGCCCCGTGGCCCAGCGCGTCCCGCAGGATGTCGAGGTAGATGTGGACGATGTTGGGTCCGCTGCCCACCCGTACGAACGGGCCCAGGTTGGCCAACAGTTGCGATTTCAGGTCGGCCGACGATGACTCGAACAGGCCGCCGTAGAGCACCGAGGCGGGGTTTTCCTTCTGGTCGGGGGCGGCGGGGGCCAGACCGAGGACATCCTGGTTGAAGCTGGTGATCAGCACTTTGCCCAGCGCGCCCATCAGGGTGCGGAGGGTTTCCGCCTCGCTCAGGTGGAAGTTCCAGGTGCGGTTCAGCGACGCCGTGGCCAGATCGAAATCGAGCATCAGCTCGACCTCGGTCCGGTTCGGCCGGAGCCCGACGTTCAGGTGGTCCTGGAGGGCCTCCCGGCGCCGGTCTTTCGGCAGCAGGGCGAAGGGGCGGTTGTGCGACGCCATGTGGGAATAGTGCCGGAGCATGACGCCGGCCGAACTGACCAGGAAGCCGTTGTCGAACTCGCCGCCGAGCTCCATGACCGCCAGGCGGTCGAGCAGCCGGCCGATCCCCTGGTCGCGCTCGAATTCCCGCAGGTGGAGACCGAAATGATCTCTCACCCAGGGCTCTGGAAGCGCTGGATCCAGGGGCCCTGCCGCCGGTTCTTGCCGATGGGCGTGGGGGCGTGGTAGCGTCGTGGCTGGGGAGGTCGTGAGGATGCGGATCTGGGTGTCGGGGGGGACGGGCTTCGTGGG
>CALLCO010000293.1 GCA_937998695.1 Candidatus Ozemibacteraceae bacterium | reverse complement strand
ATGGTCGTCGATGTGGGGCGCGGCGTCGAGCACGATGAAGTCATACTGGCGGCCGAGGGCACGCAGGATCTGGTTGAGATTGGACCGCGACACCATTTCGGCTTCCTGAGGCTGCTCGGGGGCGTGCAGGAAATCCACGTCGCAGCGCCGGTCGAGGAACCCCTTGATGCGATCGAAGACCAGCGTTTCTTCTTTCTGGATCAGCCTGGCCAGATTCAAATGGGGCGGGGCGCCGACCAGCAGGTGGGCATTCCCGAACTGGAGATCGCAGTCGAGGAAGGCGACCTTCTTGCGCTGGCGGGCGAGCTGGCAGGCGAAGCTGACCGCCAGGGTGGTGCAGCCCGCTCCCCCCTTGGGGGCGTAGAAGGTAATGATCCGGGCCATCTGCTCCGGCGTGGCCAGAGCCTCACGGTAGGTCTTGGTGAGGGCCAGCAGCAACTTGGTGCCGACGCCCATCGCCTCGACCATCAGCTTCTGCAGGCCGTCCTTGCTCAGGCTCATCAGGGTGGTCGATTCCATGGCGACCGCCGAGTTGAGATACTGCTGCTGTTCGCCGAGCAAGGCCTCTTCGCCGAAAAAGCCGCCGGCCTTGATCGCGCCCAGAACGACTTCGTCGCCCCCCGTGGTGCGTTGCACGATTTTGACCGAACCTTCCTCGACCAGGTGCATCCATTGGGCGTTCTGCCCGGCTTGCAGGATGACCTCGTTCTTGCCCACGGTGCGTCGGGTCAGGTGTTTGCGCAAGATCTCGAAATCCGATTCGGAAAACCCCTTCAAGGCGAACATGCGCGTTCCTCTTTCGGTTCAGGCCTGAACCTGGAGAGCTTCCGCCAGGGTGGCGGTCACCGCGAAATGCTGCGTGAAACCGATCAACTGGAACACCTTCCGGATGGTCGGGTTGCAGCCGCCCAGAATGATCTTGACGCCTTTCTCCCTGATCAGGGCGATGTTGGCCACGATGGAACTGATGCCGGCGCTGTCGATCAGCCCGGCCTTGGTGAAATCGAGGATGATGATCTTGTGGCCCGCCTCGATCTGTTCGCGGATCACCCGGGCGAACTCCTCGGAGTGGATGTGCAACACGTCGCCGCGACTGGCGATGACCTGGCGTCCATCGGTGGTCTGAATGTCGAATTCCATGGTGGCCTCATGGGTGATGGTGGGGACACCAACCATCTACCAGAAATTTCCTGCCGGGAAAATCAATGGCCCGGCTGGCACCGGCGCCCTCTTTACACTCAGCCGCGGCGGTGCTAGCCTCGGGAAAAGTCGCCCTTCCCGGCCGGTCCGGTCGGAAACCCTTGCCTCGAGGAGGCCGAAGATGGCCAAACGCCTGGATGTCGATGCCTGGGAGGAGGAGTTTGTCCGCCTCTTCACGGAAAAGGTCGACGAGGAACCCCTCTACGACTACATCCACCTCTACAAGAAGGGGTTGTCGCCGGCCGAGGCCGTCACCGCCTACCTGGAAGAGAACCCGGACTACGCCGAGAAGCTCGAGGACCTCGCCGAACCCGCTCCGGCCAAGACCCTGCCGCCGATGACGCCGGAGGAGTTCCTGCGCCAGGCGAAGGAGCTGGAAGCCCGCGAAGCGGCCCGGAAGCGCCTCAGCGAGTTCTGCCCCAATTGCGCCCGCCAGATGGGGACGAAGAAGATCTGCAAGTGCGGGTACAAGCGTCCCAAAGGAGGGTGACCTCCGCGGGGGTTTCCCGGGAAACCCGGAATCGCTCCGGAGCCGACCCGAACGCCGCGGGTTGTGGGCGGCGGGCGCCTGAAAGGGCGCTCCACCGCGGACCCCTCCGCCCGTGCCCGTCGGGGCGAGCTCGCGACGGAGCCGGCCCGGGCCTGCCTTCCCCGTGTCTTCGCCCGTACCCGCCGGAGTGGGGGCAAAAGGTCATGCCCCGGGCAAGGCGTCGAGCGGGTCCTCGAGGATGGGCTGCTCGTCGCGCTGGGCATAGATGGCCGACAGGTGGGCCCCCGCCAGGATGATCAGCGTACTGAGGTAGACCCAGAGCAGGAAGGCCACCACGGCGGCCAGAGAGCCATACACCACCTGGTAGGAGCTCCAGCCGCTGCCCAGATACCAGATGAAGGCGGCTTTCGAAGCCTCCCAGGCGGTGGTGGCGAAGAGGGCGCCGAAGGCTGCTTCCCCCCACCGGACCTTCGTGTTGGGAATCAGCTTGTAGAGAAACAGAAAGGCCAGAAACAGCAGGAAGACCGAGGCCGACTTCAGCAGCATCTCGTAGGCGAAGCGGGACGGGCCGTCAAGGGGCGTGCCCGGCGGCGGGAAGAACACTTTCAGGATGCGCAGGCCGGCCGAGATGACCACCGAGGTGACCATGAACAGCACCAACGCCCCGATCATGATCAGGGCCAGCAACCGATCCATCAGGAAGTGGCGGGACGGGGCGCTCGGCCAGGCCAGGTTGACGTTCTGGGAGATGCCGGCGAACACCCCGGTGGCCGACCACAGCAGGGTCAGCATGCTGACCAGGCCGACGGTGCCGCGCAGGGCGACGATCTGGAACAGGTTCTCGCTGACCAGCGATCGCGACCCCGGGAAAAAATGGTCGGCGGCATCGAGAATCTGCGCCTGCACGTCGAGATCCTGCAGTACCGATCCGTGCAAGGCCACCAGGACGAGCATCAGCGGAAACAACGAGAAGATCGCGTAGTAGGCGATGGCGGCGGCGGCATCCATCGCTCCGGCCGCCGAGAACCGGGCGGCGAAGGTTTCGCCCATTGCATAAGCCCGGTAGATCCAGTCGGGGAGGCGGAAGAACCGTTGCTTCCAGTCGGGGGTCGTTGCCATGGCAGGGGGATGATACCACAAACCTCCGCCATTGAGGTTCTCCGGGTCCGGTGCTATTCTGAGAGGGTCCGCCCCACCCACGTGGCCAGCGGGAGGTGGGCCGGCGGGCGCCCTGGCCGGCGTCCCTTCCCGACCTCCCCAGTATCTAGCGCAAGAAGGACCCGCTCATGCCCATCCGCCGCCGCCCGTCCTCGCCGCCCCCCCGCCTGATCACCCCCGAGGATCTGCAGAACTTCATCGTGGTCGGTGGTCCCCAGGTCGCGCCTGACGGTCGCGCCGTTTTGCTCCCCCGCCGCCATACCGATGCACGGAACCAGACCGGCGGTCGCCGGTCCCGCGTTCGCATCGTCGACGCTCGCCTGACTGAAATTCCTGGCCAGGTCGATGGCTTCCGGGGGAGCGCGGCCTGGGCGCTCGAGGGCCGCGGTCTGCGCATCGCATGCACCCGAAGGGACCTCCGAACATGATCTCCTGGGGCGGGTCGGGTTCTTGTTCCGTCCGGGTCGGCGGAGCCTGGCGGTATGTTCTCCTGGGCCTGCTGCTTCTCGCCGGGTGGCTGCCTGGGCTGTGCCCGGCGCGGGCCGAGGGGCCTGCGCCGATGGCCTCGCCGGCCTCGTTGGCCGCCTCGCTCACGGGGGCCGCGGTCCGGCCGGCCATCGCCACCCTGACCATTCTCTACACCAACGACACCCACAGCCATCTGCAGCCGTTCGACATGCCCGCCTTCGGCAAGGACCTCGGCGGCATCGCGCGCCGGGCGGCCTACATCCGGGCGGTGCGGGCGGCCCAGCCTCATGTGTTGCTGCTCGACGGGGGCGATATCTTCCAGGGCACTCCGTTCTTCTCGTTCTTCAAGGGCGAGGCCGACCTGCGAGCCTTCGAACTGTGCGGCTACGATGCCACCACCCTCGGGAACCACGAGCTCGACGAAGGATTGCCACATCTCGTCAAATTGTACCGGTCCAGCTCCCTGCCTCTCCTGTGCGCCAACCTCCGCGAGGTCCGGACGGGTGAACTCGTCTTCCCTTCGCATCGGGTGTTCGAGCGGGCGGGGCGGACCATCGCCGTGCTCGGGGTGATCGGCAGCGAGGCCTGGAGCGTCACCCCTGCCAACTACCGGGTGGGCTACGACTGGATCGAACCGCGCCTCGCCCTCGCCCCTCTTCTCGAACAGCTCAGGCCTCGGGCCGACCTCGTCGTCCTGCTGTCCCATTCGGGCTACGAGGAGGATCAGGCTCTGGCGGCCGCCGTCCCCGGCATCGACGTGATCATCGGGGGCCACACCAATACCTACCTCGAACACCCGGTCCTGGTGAAATCCACGCCTCTGCTGGTCCCCGGCCGCGCCCCTTCCGCGCTGGGCGGAACGCTGATCGTGCAGGCGTTCAAATGGGGGTACTACATCGGCCGCCTCGACATCGGCTTCGGTCCGGACCGGGTGCTCGGGTTCACCGGGCATCTGCAGCCCCTCGATGCGTCCATCACCGTTCCGCTCGATTGTCCGGTGGCCCGGTTGGTGTCGGGATACGAAGAGCAGATCCGGGCCCGCACCAGCATGGTGGTGGGCGAGTGTCCCGTCGATCTGCTCTACCCCGAAGAGGAAAAGCACGTGCGGGCCCTGCCGCTCGGCACCCTGGTCTGTGAAGCGCTGCGCCGGTTTGCCGGCGGCGACCTGGCCCTGATGAACTCGGGATCGATCCGAGACGCCATCCCGGCCGGGCCGGTCACCATGGGGAGGGTCTTCCAGGTGCTGCCCTTCGACAACACGGTGGTGACCTTCACCATGAGCGGGGCCGCCATCCGCGAGATGCTTGGCTTCATCTGCACCCATCATGGCCGGATCACCGGCTACCAGTATGCCGGTCTGACCTGCGTCTACGATCTGACCGCCCGGCAGGTCCGCGACATCCGCATCGGCGGGGAGCCTCTCGACCCGGCGCGCGACTACCGGGTGGTCACCATCTCCTATCTCGCCGACGGCAACCAGAACGGAGACGAACTGTTCAAGGCGGCCCGCGACAAGAGCGATACCGGCTTTCTGATGCGGGACGCGCTGGTCGACTGGCTGCGCCGCCATCCCCGGATCGAACCGCCTCCCGCGGACGTGGTGGCCGTCACGGGCCTGCCTCCTGCCGTCAATGCGGCCGGTAGTAGTACCAGTTCGCCAGGAAGGCCAGGGCCGAAATGAATAGGTTGACCCCCATACCCATCCGGAGGAAGGCGACCCGGCTCCATTCCCCCAGGTGGCGCCCGCCGATCGCCCAATAGAGCCGGTCCCCCAGCATGGTCCCCACGGCCAGGGTGGCCACCGAGAAGACGGGGTCCAGTCCGAAGTCGCGCAAGGCGAGATGGAAAGCCAGGAAGGCGATGGTCAGCCAGATCGCCCGCCCGACGAAGCCGGGCCGGCGCAACCAGTTGCGTGGTTTGGGCACGGGCGAGGCGGCCAGCATCCGGATCCGCCAGGCCCACCGCACGCTGAGGTTGACGGTGATGGTGAGCAGGAACGGCACGGTCAGCTGGCGCAGGAGGTCGGGAAAGAAGCTGCCGACGAGCAGCCAGACCAGCGAGACGATGAACATGTAGAAAATGGGCCGGACCCGGAACTGGTCCGGCTCGTTGGCCCGGTGCTCGATGAAATGATCGCTGAAGGCCATCAGCAGCGTGGCGATCAGCACGGGAACATACCAGTCCCAGCGGACCAGGATCCAGACGCCGTAGCCGACCAGGCCGATGGCGATGATGCCGGAGGTGCCGAACTTCCCCGACAGGCGGGCGATGACGGCGGTCGAGCCCAGCGTGTAGAGGATCAACGCCACCCGGAAGGCGAGCATGGAGACAGGCTCGTTGGCCAGCTTCAGCAGGATGAACAGGGTGCCGAACGGGATGAAGAAATTGTCGGCGCCGCCGAGAGAGATGGCTTCGAAGATGGTGACCAGAATGGCGGTCACGAGGGCGGTCAGCACGCATTCGAGCCGGCCGGTGTCGGTCAGCAGCAACAACCCGAGGTGGACGATGATGAAGGTCGAGAGCAGGAAGATGAGCGAGCCTTCCACGCTCTTCTTTCCCTCTTCTTCCTCGACCTCGTAGATCTTGAACCCGTAGGCCTTGCCGATGAGGGCGGCCAGAGCGTCGGACACCGACAGGACGAGGGTGGCGATCGCGTAATAGGCCGGCCGGTTCATGGCCGAGCACAGGACGAAGGTGATGTAGAGGGCGATGGGGTGCAGCACCGCTCCCCACGATTGGCGCTCGACCCCGTGGATCGAGGCGAGGAGGCCCAGCATCTGACCGGCTTTAACCAGGATGACGAAGCCCACGCACATGAACAAGAGGGTCCAGTGGGTGGCGAAGACGTGAGCGAAGGTGGTCGCCACGACACCCGCCGTCAGGTGGACGAACTTGCGGCTCATCTCCTTCGAGCAGAGGTCGAATCCTCGCATCAGTTCGGCCAGGCCGAAGATGGCCAGGAAGACGGCCGTGACCAGCAGCGCCGCGGTGATCTCGTGCAGCACCAGGGGTGGGACCCGGGCCAACCAGGTCATGGAATGGCTCCGGCCTGGGAAGAGGCTGGCGGCCCCCCGTCAGCAAACACCCCGCCCGGGACCGGGCGGGGTGCGGACGGACAGGTGGAGCGGGGGGGGATCACTCCTCCTCCTCGGCCTCCTTGCGGCCGTATTCCTTGACGATGGATTCGGTGACGTTGCCCGGGACCTCTTCGTAGTGGTCGAATTTCATGACGAAGTCGGCACGGGACTGGGTCATCGATTTGAGGTCGGTGGCATACTTGTACATCTCGGCCAGGGGCACGTGGGCCTTGACCATCTGCATGTCGCCGGATGGCTCCATGCCCAGGATGCGGCCGCGGCGGGAGTTCAAATCGCCGATGACGGTGCCCATGAAGGTTTCGGGGGTCATCACGGTCACCTCGTAGATGGGCTCGAGCAGGATCGGCTTGGCCTCGGCGATGCCCTTCTTGAAAGCCAGGGTGGCGGCCAGTTTGAACGCCAGTTCCGAAGAATCGACGTCGTGATAGGAACCGAAGTGGAGGCTGGCCCGGAAGCCGATGGTCGGAAACCCGGCGATGACACCCCTCTTGCGGGCTTCCTGCAGCCCCTTCTCGACGGCGGGAATGAAGTTCTTGGGGACGACCCCGCCAACGATCTCGTCGACGAACTCGAAGTCACCGCCGGGCAGGGGCTCGAACCGGATGTGGACGTCACCATACTGGCCGCGACCACCCGATTGTTTCTTGTGTTTCCCTTGCACGTCCGACTTGCCCTTGATCGTCTCGCGGTAGGGGATCTTGGGCTTGGTGATGTCGACGTCGACGTTCCAGCGGGCCTTCAGGCGGGAGACGGCGACGTCGATGTGGGTGTCGCCGAGACCGGAGATCAGGCCCTGGCCCAGCTCGGGGTCGAACTCGTAGCGCAGCACGCCGTCATCGGCGCACAGCATCTGCAGGCCCGACCCCATTTTCTCCTGGTCTTGTTTGGTGCGGGGGTTGACGGCGTAGGTCAGCTTGGGGGCGGGCAGGTCGGGAACGGCGACCACGACAGGCTTGGCCTTGTCGCAGAGGGTGTCGCCGCGCTGAGAGACCTTGGGCTTGACCAGCAGACCGATGTCGCCGGCGACCAGGGCATCGAGGTCGAGCTTGTTCTTGCCGCGCAGGGTGAAGAAGTTGCCAAGGCGCTCGCTCTGGTCGCGGGTGGGGTTGAACAGTTCGGTGCCGGCCGACAGTTTGCCGCTGACGGCCCGCAGGAAGATCATGTCGCCGGCCTGTTCGTTGATCTTCTTGAAGATGAACGCGCAGGCGGGGCCGTCGACCTTGGCCTCGAGAGTCACTTTGGCGTCCGGCTTGCCGGGCTCGTGGGCGGGAATGGGGGCCCGTTCGGCGGGCGAGGGGACGCACTCGAGCAGGAAGTCGAGCAACCGGTCGGTGCCGAGGTTCTTCAACGACATGCCGCACAGCATCGGCTTGATGGCGTTGGCGGCCAGGCCTTTCTTGATCGCCGCCTTCAGCTCGGGCAGGGCGATCGCTTCGCCGCCGAAGAATTTCTCCATGAGGGTGTCGTCACATTCGACGATCGATTCGACCATGCTGTCGTGGAGCTTCTGAGCCAGGTCTTTCAGGTCGGCGGGAATCTCTTGCTCTTCGACCTTCTTGCCGGTGTCGTCGGTGTAGGCGTAGGCCTTCATCGAAAGCAGGTCGATCACGCCTTTCAGGTTGGCGGCCGTCCCCCAGGGGATCTGCAGCGGGACGATCTTCTTGTCGAAGGCGGCCAGATCCTCCACGATCTTGGCGACGTTGAGGTTCTCCTTGTCGAGCTTGCTCAGGAAGACCACCCGCGGCACGTTGTGGGCGTTGAGGATCTTCCAGTTCTTCTCGGTGCCGACCTCGACGCCGGCGCTGGCGTTGATCACCACGATGGCGGCATCCATGGCCAGGACGACCTTGTAGACCTCGCCCAGGAAATCGTCGAACCCCGGGGTATCGAGGAGGTTGATCTTGTGATCCTTCCATTCCAGGGCGGCCAGCGAGGTGCCGATGGTCGCCTTCCGCTTGATCTCTTCGGGGTCGTAGTTCATCAGGGAGGTCCCGTCGTCGACCTTCCCGATCCGGGTGTTGGCGCCCGTATGGAACAGCATCGCCTCGGCCAGGGTGGTCTTGCCGGCGCCGCCGTGCGACACCAAGCCGATATTCCGGATCTTGTCAGGGGTATAGAGCTTCATGGTTCTCTCCTCGGTGCGGTATCAACCGGAAATGGAAATAGGGATGGAAGTCCCGTACATATACAGGATTTCGCGGCGGAATGCAACGGAAAACCTTGCCGGCACGCCCGTCCCGCCCTGGGTGGCAGAGCAATCACACTTGGATTTCTGCTCTGGCAGCCGGCTCCTCCGCAGCGCCTGTTGTACGCTTGAAAAATTGACGCGGGTCCCACCAAGAGGCGGGGTACGACAGTTGGCGTCAAACGCCAGAACGGGCAAACCCCCGGAACTGTATTGTTTAGAGCGATTGCCCGGCCCTGGGTGGCGGCAGCTTGCGCCCGGCTCGGGGATGCGGTACAACCTTATCCCATACCCGCCCTGGA
>CALLCO010000292.1 GCA_937998695.1 Candidatus Ozemibacteraceae bacterium | reverse complement strand
CAGGCTCGGATCGGTGGCCTCGGGTTCGGCTCGATTCGTCGTCCGAACCTCGCAGAATCGCCATCCATGGCGATCTGCGAGGCGCGAGGCCATCCAGGCCTCGCGGGACGTCGAAGCGGCCTCTCCCTCGGACCGATCCGGACTGCTCCATTTGTGTCTTCCGGCGAATCCGGCCCCAGGGCGGATGTTTCAAATACGGTAGTCATACTAACCCCGAAAACGCTCGACCAATGGCAGGAAGCGGCGAGGCAGGGCGACCCTGACCCGCACCATCCCTTCCTCCCATTGCTGGTCGCGGGGACGCCCGATGGCCAGGACCTCCCGCAGCAGGGGATCGCGCTGCGGGATGGCCAGCTCCACCTCCTCGACCTCCCGGGCGAGGATCCCGGCCATGCGCCCCTTCAGCTCCTCCAGCCCCTCGCCAGTGCGGGCCGACAGGAAGATCGCGCCCGGATACGCATGCCGCAAGGCTTCGAACGTCTGCCCTGGAGCGAGGTCAATCTTGTTGAAGACCATCAGGCGTTCCAGGCCCAGGGCGTCCATCTCCCGCAAGACCTCCTCGACCGCCTCGATCTGTTCGCGCACCGCCGGATTGGATACGTCACAGACATGCACGACCACCTGCGACTGCCGCACGCTCTCCAGGGTGGCCCGGAACGCCTTGACCAGGCCATGCGGCAGCTTGCGGATGAAGCCAACGGTGTCGGAAAGGATGGCGGGCCGGCCTCCGGGCAGCTCGACCTTGCGGGCGGTGGGATCGAGCGTGGTGAACAGGCCGTCATTGGTGACGACGCGGCTGCCGCTCAAGGCATTGAGCAGGGTCGACTTGCCGGCGTTGGTGTACCCGACCAGGGAGAACAGCGGCGTGAAGCGCTCGGCCCGCTTGCGCCGCTGCAAATCGCGGGTGCGGACCACCTCTGCCAACTCGTCATGCAGTTTCTTGACCCGCAGGCGCAACACCCGGCGATCGGTTTCGATCTGGGTTTCGCCGGGCCCCTTGGTGCCGATGCCGCCCCGCTGCCGGGAAAACCCCTCGTAGCCTCCGGCCAGACGCAGCAGCACATACTGCACCTGGGCCAGCTCGACCTGCCGGAGCCCCTCGCGGGTGGTGGCGTGCCGGGCGAAGATCTCCAGGATGACCCGGGTGCGATCGATGACCGGCAACCCGGTCCCCTCCTCCATCCGCCGGATCTGCAGACCGGTCAGCTCGTCGTCGGCGACGATCTGGATGGCCCCCGCCGCCCGGGCGGCGTCGCCGGCCTCGCTCATCTTGCCTTTGCCCAGGTAGGACTGCCGATCGGCCCGCTCCCGTTTCTGGACAAGGGAACCGACCAACCGGCCCCCGGCGGTCGCCACCAGTTCGCCCAGTTCGGCCAGTGAGGCGGCAACCTCTTCGTCGGTCTGGTCGGGGAGCTGGATCGCCACCCCCAACAGGGCGGGGGGCTCGAGCCCGGTCCATTGGGTCATGGCTTGGCGACCGATGAATTTCTTTTCCATGCGTTTCCTTCCTCGCCCGTGGCGGGCGTCGGGGATTTCCGGAATCCTGTCTCAGGCGGACCCCTGCCGTCGCCCGCACGCCGGACAGAACCGTCCGGGGGCATCGTTCCTCGCGCCGCACGCCTCGCAGATCCAGGGGGTGTCGCCCCGGGCCCGGTCACAGCGAAGGAGGCGGTGCCAGCCTTCATACATGACAACCAGCCCCACCGCCAGCACGCTGACCAGAATGGGAACCGCCGTTTCCCCTACCGTTTCGAGCGCCACCAGGTTGAATGCCCCGTGCAGGGCGGCTCCGCCCAGGTATCCCCCCAGCAGCAGCATGTATCCGGTCATCGGCCGCCGGGCACTGGCCTGGAGGGCTGCGCCCATGGCCACCCCGATCAGTCCCGAAAACACGAGATGACCCGTGGTGCTGACCAGCGATCGCAGGAGCAGGGTGGCAGGCCCGAATTGGGCGAAGTAATCGAGGTTCTCGAGCGAGGCGAACCCCAGACCCGCGCCCAGGCAGGCGAGGAAGGCCGCCGGCGGCCGGTGCAGAGCCCCCACCTGCGCCAGAACCCCCAGGGCCCCGGCCAGCTTGCCACCCTCCTCGAGGGCGCCGACCAGAAAGATGCTGATGGCGCCCTTGACCAGCCATGAATCGGTGTCGGCGAGGGCGGTGCGCAAATCGACCCCCAGGGCGGTTTGCAGACCGGGGTAGAGCAGGAACTTGGCGAAGAGAGCGACCAACCCGCCAGCCAGGGCGCTGCCCAGGGCCACCTGCGCCAGGGCGGTATCCTCCCAGGACCGGCGGAATCCGATGCCGAGGATCACGAACGGGGCGGCGGTCAGGACCATGACGCCCAGCCAGTCGGCAGTCAATCAGCTGGAGTCCGGCTCAGGCGAGCCAGGAACAGGTTCTTGCGGTTGGCCCGCTCGGCATGGAAGATGAGTCCGGTCATGTCCCGCAGCCAGATCGGACGGTAGCACTCGCCCAGACCCGCCGGAGCCACCGCGAACTCTTCCCCGCTGTCGAGACGACGGACAAAAATACCATTGCCACTGCCGTCGGGATGCTTCGACCGCACGAACGCCACATACCGACCATCCGGCGATGGGTCGGCCAACCAGTTACGCACCCCGCCAGCAATCAGGGGTTGGGGCGGCCCCTGCGGATCGAGAGGCACCCGCATGATCAGGGAATCTTTGAAGCGCTCCTTGATACGGGTGAAGACCAGCGAGCGGCCGTCGGGCCACCAGCGCGGCTCCCGATCATCCTCTGGCCCGCCGGTGATCTGGATCAGGTTCGTGCCGTCGAGCCCCATGATCCAGATGTCGTTGTTGCCACGCCGGTTGGAGACGAAGGCCACGAACCGCCCGTCGGGCGAAACGGCCGGCATCATGTTCTTGGCGGTTCCCGTCGTGAGCTGGCGAGATTGCCGGGTCTCGCGGTCGATCAGGAAAAGGTGCTCCGGCTTCTGGCTGTCACTCGAGAAGACGATGGTCCGCCCGTCCGGCAGCATCTCCGGCGTCCAGACCTGGCCCGGCCAGGGGAAGGCCCGCACGGCGGGCGCGCCGGGCGTCGGCTCCTTCACGAAGCACTGGAGGGGCCCGGTCTTGCCGTCCTCCGT
>CALLCO010000291.1 GCA_937998695.1 Candidatus Ozemibacteraceae bacterium | reverse complement strand
GGAGGTGGAGGGGCAGGCGGGGCTTTGGTTGGAGGGGCGCTCGTTTTGGCGGTTGACGTGGGGGTGGAAGGGGGGGCTTTGGGGGGGGCGGCGGGAGGCGCGGACGGGGTTCCCCCCGTGGAGCCTCCAGGACTCCCAGGGCCGGTCACGGTGGCGGGCGGCGCTTTCGGCGGGGCAGCGGGGGTTGATCCGCCCGAAGGAGGCGAGGCGGGAGGAGTTGTCGTTCCGCCGCCCGGGCCTGAGGTCTGGCCGGGTTTCCCTGCCGTGCCGATCTTGCCCTGCTGCCATTCCTCTTTGACCTCCATGGGCTTGCCGTCCGGGCCGATCTTCCATTTTTTCTGCCAGGTCCAGACCCAGCCAGAGCCACCGTTGGAGTTCTTGATCTTTTCTGCGGCATTGTCCAGGAAATCGTTGACGAAGCTTTTCTGCTGGTCGGTTCCGGAGCCTGAGGTGATCTTCCCGTTGTCTTTGGAGCCGCCGGAAGTGGTGATGACGGTTTCGATCTTGTCGCCTCCCCCGGTTCCGGTGGTTCCTCCGGAGGAAGGCGAATTGAAGCCGCTGTTGGGGTTTTCCCACGGCAGGCTGCCGGGGGCTGGCTGGGCCAGCAGCCACGGTTGGCAGGCGAGCAACATCAAAAAAACGATCGTGGCGAACGGCCATCGTCGGTGCATGATCATGGTGTACCCTTCCCCCTTTTTGTGGAGATCCCCATGGTATAAGTATACCAACCCCTGAAATCTCTTGTCAAAATTCCTCACTTGAGTGTACTCTCATGACTAAAAATACGATTGCTTTGCGACAAAGGTTGCGTTTTTGTGGCAAAAGGAGGAACCCATGGGGGCACCCGTGACTCCGAAACTCATCTCGTGCCGCGTGTGCGGGATCATCATGGTGAAATTTTCCAAGGATGTCTGCCAGAAGTGTTTTACCGCTGAAGAGGAGCTCTTTTCCCGGGTCCGTGACTATTTGAAGGCCAATCCCGGAGTGACCATCGATGAGGTGGCCAAAGCTGTGCAGACCGAGCCGGCCAAGATCGAGTTCTTCATCTCCAGCGGCCGCATGGAGCGGGTCGGCTTGCAGATCGCCCATACCTGCCAGACGTGCAACAAGGTCATCAAAGTCGGCCTCATCTGCCCTGAATGCAGCAAGGCCTTGAAGGAAAAGGTGATCACCCTGCAACAGGACCTGAAGAAGAAGATTCCGGAAGGGGGTGGGGGGCTGGGGCGCCGACGGTAGGAGGCCCACCCCCGGCCGGACCTCGCCGAACATGATGCTTGCAATGCCTGGGGGCCTATGCTAGAGTATGGCGGTTTTCTTTCCACCTTGATCGGGCGAGGATTTCCTCTCGTCCGTGTCGGGGTTGTCCCACTATCCGCCCGCTTCTGAGCGGCGTTCGTGGCCCGCGCGTTCACCACCCGGAGGGGAAACGAGGGAGAAGGTATGAGTCCAGCCGAGGAAAAAGGCGAAATCAGCAACGAGTTCTTCAAGCGACTCAATCAGCAGATCGTTCAGAAGGACAACCTCATCAAGCTCCTGCAGCTTCAGATCAAGAATCTGAAAGCCCAGGCGGAGGAAGGCGGGTCAGGGGACGGCGCCAAAAAGGGTGAACTGCAGAAGGCTCTCGACGAGAAGGAAGAGGAAATCGCCCGCCTCCAAGGAGAACTCGACTCCCAAAAGGCACGGTTGGCCGATCTCGAACGGGAAAAGGACGAGCAGATCCAGGCCCTCAACCAGATGATCGAACAGGGGAAGGGCGCCCTCCCCGGTGAAGATTCAAAGATCCACGAGCTGGAAGCCACCATCGTCCGGCTTGAACAGGAAGTGGAGGCCGAGAAGGCCGCCCGTCTCGATGCCCAGAAAGCTCTGGCCGACCAGGAAAAGACTCGCGAGGCCGCCGCTGCTGAGCGGGAAAAGCTGGCCGCCGAGATCAAGCGCCTCTCCGGGGAATTGGCCAAGCGCGAGGAGGCCGCCGCCGGTCTCGAACAACAGATTGCCGACCTGCGGGCCCGTCTCGAGCAAGCCGACCAGGAACTGCAGGCCAAGACCACCCAATTGTCGGAAGCCTTGGCGGCGAGGGGCGGTGGTGATACGGCAGAGCTTGCCAACCGCGTGGCCGAGCTCGAGCAGGACAACCAGACCCTGAAGAACCTGTTGGCCGAAAAGGACGAGCAACTGGCCAACGCCGGTGGCGGCGGGGCCGGTGATGCCGGCTTGGCCGCCGAGCTCGAGGTGGCGAAAAAGCGGGGCGAGCGCGTGGAAGAACTCGAGAAGCTGGTCGCCGCTCTTGAAGCTGAGACCGCCTTGGTTCCCGAGCTCAAGGCCAAAGTCGCCCATCTCGAGAGCGAGTCCACTGCCATGGCCGAAGCGGCCATGAAGATGACCGCTTTGGAAGCGGAGCGGGAACAGCTGGTGACCCAGCTCAGGGAACGGGATGAACGCCTCAACAGCCTAGCCGCCCAGGTGGCCGAGCTTAACAGCCGCCTTGCCCAGAAAGAAACGGAATTGGCCGACCTTCGCGTGGCCGTCGAGTCCCGCGGGGCTGCCGACGATCCAGACACCCGCAGCGAAATCGAGCAATTGACGACCCAGGTGGCCGATCAGCTCTTGGCGATCCAGAGGTTCGAGGAACTCGTGCGCAAGAACCAGGAGCAGCTCGCCGCCAAGGATGAAGAGATCGCGATTCTCCGCAACAAGGTGGCGGCGGCCGGTGACGGTGAGCGTCCTATCTCGATCCAATCCGAAGGCGAGGTCATCTCCAGTTTCATCGATTTTTTCGACGGGTTGGATACCTTCCTCGCCAAAAATCCGATCCCCGAGCTGCAGACTCTGCATCGCAAGCTGCTCGACCGGTTGATCATCCCCAACCAGATCAGCTACATGCCGGTCGTTTCCGAAACGTACGATGAAACCCGGCATATCGCCACCGACTATTTCCGGTCGAACAAGTTCCCCGAGAAATGCATCGTGTTCGAGGTCGAAAAGGGGTACCGCAAGGGGAACATGATCATCAAGAAGTCCAAGGTTTGGGTCGTCCAGAACCTGTTTCATTGCAAGGCTTGCCAGGCTCTGCAGAGCAACCCCGATAGCCGCTTCTGCCATATGTGCGGCGCCAAGATGGTCGCGCCCAACGGCCTGCCGGTCGAGAGCCTGCCCTGGTTTGAGCCTACCCCTATCACCTACCTGCGGTTTGCCGAACGGATGCTCGAACAAAACAGACTGGACGAGGCGAAAGCCTATTTGACCGATGGCCTAGCCCTCGATCCTGAGTTCGTTCCTTTACTCATCAAGATGGCCGAGGTGCATGCGGTCCATTTCGAATATCCGCAGGCCATCGAGCTCCTGCACAAGGCCGTTTCTCTCAAGCCCGATCCCCGCATTTCCGAACAGATCAAGGCCCTCGAGGTCAAGAACACCATTTACCAGCAGGCTCGGGCCTTGAACCTGCCTCCGGAAGAATTCGAAAAACTGGTGAACCTCATCCAGACCAAAAATCAACCCACCTGAGCCGCATTCCATGAACCACGCCGCCCCTGCCTCTCCTCTCGAAAAAGTTTACAACCCACAACAGGTCGAAACTCGCATCTATAAACAATGGGAGGCTTCCCGTTGCTTTCATGCCGACGAGACGGCCGACCGTCCTACCTTCTGCATCGTGATCCCGCCGCCCAACGTGACGGGTATGCTGACCATGGGTCATGTTCTCAACAACACTCTGCAAGACATTCTGGTCCGCTTTCACCGTATGCAGGGGAAAGAGACCCTTTGGCTTCCTGGTACCGATCACGCGGGCATCGCCACCCAGAATGTCGTCGAGAAGGCTCTCGCCAAAGAGAAGCTCAGCCGCCACGATCTCGGGCGCGACAAATTCCTCGACCGCGTCTGGCAATGGAAGGAAAAGTTCGGTGGGATCATCATCTCTCAGCTCAAGCGCCTCGGTTGCTCCTGCGACTGGGACCGCGAGCGCTTCACCATGGACGAGGGGCTCAGCCGCGCCGTGCGCGAGTGTTTCATTCGCCTGTACGAGGCCGGTCTCATCTACAAGGGCAAATACATCATCAACTGGTGCCCCCGCTGCCGCACGGCGCTTTCCGACGAAGAGAAGATCCCCGAGGATACAAAGGGTCATCTCTGGTACATGCGGTATCCGCTGAAGGGGGGCGACGGGCATGTCGTGGTGGCCACCACCCGCCCCGAGACCATGCTCGGCGACACCGCCGTGGCGGTCAATCCCGACGACGACCGCTTCCGACATCTGGTCGGCAAGAAGGTCATCCTCCCGTTCGTCCACCGCGAGATTCCCATCATTGCCGACGATTTCGTCGATCCCACCTTCGGCACCGGCGCGGTCAAGGTGACCCCGGCCCACGATCCGAATGACTTCGAGATCGGGCGGCGCCACTCCCTTCCCCAGGTTGTGGTCATGGACGAAGCCGGCGTCATGAACGCCGAAGCCGGCCCCTTCAAGGGGCTCGACCGGTTCAACTGCCGCGAAGCCCTGGTCAAAGAACTCCAGGAGAAGGGGCTGCTCGAGAAGATCGAAGACCATGCCCTGGCGGTCGGCCACTGCCAGCGGTGCCACACCGTGATCGAACCCTACCTGTCCGACCAGTGGTTCGTGAAGATGAAACCCCTGGCCGAGAAGGCGATTGCCGCCGTCAAGAACGGCACCCTGCGCTTCACTCCGAACCGCTGGGTGGGCGTCTATCTCCACTGGATGGAAAACATCCGCGACTGGTGCATCAGCCGGCAGTTGTGGTGGGGGCATCGCATTCCGGCCTACACCTGCGGAGCGTGCGGGCACGTCATGGTCGCGGCCGAGGCCCCCGCCACCTGCGCGAAATGTCAGGCCCCCGACCGCATCACCCAGGAAGAAGACGTTCTCGATACCTGGTTCTCTTCGTGGCTGTGGTCGTTTTCGACCATGGGCTGGCCCGACGCCACCCCGACCCTCCAGCGGTTCCACCCCACCGATGTCCTGGTCACCGGCCCCGACATCATCTTCTTTTGGGTGGCGCGCATGGTCATGGCGAGTTATTTCTTCCTCGACCAGTGTCCCTTCCACGATGTCTACTTCACCAGCATCGTGCGCGACATGAAGGGCCGGAAGATGTCGAAGTCACTGGGCAACTCCCCCGATCCGCTCGAGATCATCGACAAATACGGGGCGGACGCCCTGCGGTACACGGTCATTTCCCTCGCCCCCGTCGGCCAGGATATCCGGTTCGCCACGGAAAAGGTCGAGCTGGGCCGCAATTTCGCCAACAAGCTCTGGAACGCCTCCCGTTTCGTGCTGATGAACCTTGCCGACGCTCCCGGCACCATTGCCCAGGGGCCCGGGCCTCTCGACCGCCTCACCGTCTGGGACCGCTGGATCCTCTCCCGGGCGCAGGCCGCCATCGAGGCGGTGCGGGGGCATCTCGCCGACGGGCAGTACAAGTTCAACGAAGCGGTCAAGGTGGTCTACGAATTCATCTGGGACGAATTCTGCGACTGGTACATCGAGATGAGCAAGCCTGCCCTGAACGGGTCCGACCCGGATCGTCGGCGGGCCGTGCAGCAGGTGCTGCTGACCGTGCTCGACACCGCGCTGCGGCTGCTGCATCCCTTCATGCCGTTCGTCACCGAGGAGATCTGGCAGAAGCTTCCCGGGGCCGAAGGCCTGCTGATGACGGCGGCGTTCCCCACCGTCGATCCCGCCCTGGTCAACGTGCCCCTCGAAGGAGAGGTATGCGAGCTCATGGAGGCGGTGCGGGTGATCCGCAATCTGCGTGCCTCCGCGAACATCCCCCCCGGCCGCAAGGTGACCGTGCGGGTGGTCGGTGGGGCTCAGCTCAGCCCGGTCTTCGAACGGTATGGCGAGATGATCCGGTGGCTGGCGGGTCTCGAACACCTCGACATGGTCGCGGCCAAGCCCCGTGGGCATCTGGTGGGCCTGATGGGCGGCTCCGAGATCTGCCTCAATCTGGCCGGCCTGATCGATGGCCCGGTCGAACGCAAACGGGTCGAGGCCGAGATCGCCAAGATCGAGAAAGAAAAGGCCAAAATCGCCGGCAAGCTCGATGACCAGGCGTTTGTCAGCAAAGCACCCGCCGACGTGGTCGACCGCATCCGGGAGGGCATCACCGCATACGCCCTCCAGCTCGAAAAGCTCCAGGCTTACCTGAAAGAGCTCGAAACCCTCTGACGCCGTGAAATTCTCCGCCACTCCGCAGGAACAACTGCAGATCCTAACCACCGGCGTCGTCGACCTCGTAACCCGCGAGGAGCTGTTGTCCCGTCTCGAGAAATCGTACCAGACCGGCAAACCGTTGGTGGTCAAACTCGGAGCCGATCCTTCGGCTCCCGATATTCACCTCGGGCACACCGTCGTGTTGCAGAAGATGCGCCAGTTCCAGGCGCTAGGGCACGAGGTGGTCTTTCTGATCGGCGATTTCACGGGCCGGGTGGGTGATCCGACGGGCAAGAAGAAGACCCGCCCTGCCCTCACCGAAGAGGAAGTGATGGCCAATGCTGAGACCTATAAGGTTCAGATTGGCAAGATCCTCGACGTGGGGCGCATGCGCCTCGAGTTCAACAGCCGGTGGCTGGCCTCCCTGAATTTCGCCGACGTGCTCAAGCTGACCGCCCAGTATACCGTGGCGCGCATGCTCGAACGTGATGATTTCGCCAACCGGTACAAGGGGCAGGTTCCCATCTCCATCGTCGAATTCCTGTATCCCTTGATGCAGGGCTACGATTCGGTTGCCCTGAAGGCCGACGTCGAACTGGGCGGGGTCGACCAGACCTTCAATCTTCTGGTCGGCCGCGATTTGCAGAAGTCCTACGGTCAGGCCCCGCAGATCATCATGACCATGCCGATCCTGGAAGGCATCGACGGGAAAGAAAAGATGTCCAAGAGTCTCGGCAACTACGTGGGCATCAACGAACCGCCCGATCAGATCTACGGCAAACTGATGTCCATTCCTGACGATCTGATGGGCAAATACTACGAACTGCTCACCGATCTTTCCCCCGCGCAACTTGCCGAGGTGAAGCGGCGGGCCGGCAGCGAACCCAAGGCGGTCAAGATGCAGTTGGCCCGCCGGATCACCGCCATGTATCACGGCGAGGCGGCGGGGGCCCTGGCCGAGGCGGGCTTCGAGAAGCTGTTCGGCAAGACCGGCGACGGTCTCCCGGACGACCTCGAGGAGGCCCGCCTGGCTGCTCCGCCCGAAGGCCTGTCCCTGATCCGCGTCCTGACCATGACCGGTCTGGCACCCAGCGGCGGCGAGGCCAAGCGCCTGTTGCAGCAGGGCGGGGTGCGGGTCGACCAGGCCAAGCAGACCGACCAGAACCGTCTCTTCCACAAGGGCGAGACGTTCATCCTCCAGGCAGGGAAGCGGGGCTTCCGCCGGGTCATCCTTGAGTGACCCCTGCCTGGCGCGTTCCGACAAGGAGTTCACATGGCTGAGTCCATCGTTCTGACCCTTCCCGACGGGAAAGCCCTCCAGGTTCCCGTCGGCGCCACCGTCAAGCAGGCCGCCGCCCAGATCGGGCCCCGGCTCGCCGAGGCCGCCATTGCCGGCAAGATCGACGGCGAGATCGTCGACATCCGCCAACCCCTGACCGCCTCGGCGAAATTCGAGGTGATCACCATGAAATCGCCCGAGGCCAGTGATGTCTGCCGCCACTCGATGGCGCACATCATGGCCGAGGCGGTGTTGAAGCTGTTCCCCGAAGCCCGGTTCGGGATTGGCCCGGCCATCGAAAATGGCTTCTACTACGATTTCCAGTTGTCGCGGAACCTCACTCCCGAAGATCTCGAGAAGATCGAGAAGGAGATGCAGGCCTCGATCGCCAAGAAACAGGAGTTTACCCGCGAGGAACTCGACAAGGATGCCGCCCGCAAGCTATTCGGGGATCTGGGCCAGTCGTTCAAGCTCGAGCTGATCGACGAGATTCCCGACCCCAAGGTGTCGGTCTTCCGGCACGGGGGGTTCATCGATCTGTGCCGGGGTCCTCATGTTCCCCATACCGGCGCGGTCAAGCATTTCAAGCTGCTGACCATCGCCGGTGCCTACTGGCGGGGCGACGAGCGCCGGCCCATGCTGCAGCGCATCTACGGCACCGCCTTTGCCACCAAGGAAGAGCTCGACAAGCATCTGGCCAATCTCGAGGAGGCCAAGAAACGCGATCACCGCAAGCTGGGCAAAGACCTCGACTTGTTCTCGATCCACGAAGAGGTCGGTCCTGGCCTGGTCTTCTGGCATCCCAAAGGCGCTCGCATCCGGCATGCGGTCGAGACCTTCTGGAAGGGCCAGCACTACAAGAACGGCTACGAACTGATCTACACCCCGCACATCGGCCGCAGCTGGCTGTGGGAGACCAGCGGACACCTCGGTTTCTACCGCGAGAGCATGTACAGTCCGATGCTGATCGACGAGCAGGAATACTTCATCAAGCCGATGAACTGTCCCTTCCACATCATGATCTACAAGTCGTCGATGCGCTCCTACCGTGACCTGCCGTTGCGGTGGGCCGAGATGGGCACCGTCTACCGCTACGAGAAGAGCGGGGTATTGCATGGCCTGATGCGGGTGCGGGGCTTCACCCAGGACGACGCCCACATCATCTGCACGCCCGAGCAGATCGAGGACGAGGTGCGCGAGGTCATCCGGTTCAGCCTGATGATGCTGCGTTCCTTCGGCTTCGAAGACTTCAAGGCCTACCTCGCCACCCGCCCCGAGAAGGCGGTCGGCGAAACCGCCCGGTGGGAGCAGGCCCTGGCTGCCCTGCAACGGGCGGTCGACCACGAAGGGCTCGCCTGCGAGGTGGATGAAGGCGGCGGAGCCTTCTACGGGCCGAAGATCGACCTCAAGATCAAGGATGCGCTGGGCCGTGAGTGGCAGATGACCACCATCCAGTTCGATTTCAACCTGCCCGAGCGCTTCGACATGACCTTTGTCGGGCAGGATGGTGGGCACCACCGCCCCTACATGGTCCACCGGGCCCTGCTTGGTTCACTCGAGCGGTTCATGGGTGTCCTGCTCGAATACCACGGGGGCAACCTCCCGGTCTGGTTGACGCCGGTGCAGGTGGCGGTCCTGCCAATTTCCGACAAACACCTCGACTACGGTCGACAGGTTGAGGCGAAGTTGCGGGCGAAGGGGCTCCGAACCTTCCTCGACACCCGGAGCGACAAGATCAATTACAAGATCCGGGCCGCCCAGTTGCAGAAGATCCCGTTCATGGCGGTCCTGGGCGACGCCGAAGCCGGCGCTGGAACCGTGACCATCCGCAAGCAGTCCGGCGAGAACCTGACCGGCATCGCCCTCGATTCTTTCCTCGAGAGCCAGGAATGGACCAAGGAATGAAGACCACCCTGGTGGACGTCGGCGATGCCGCATTCCAGGTTCTGATGGGGTATCTCCATCGCCGTGGTACCGATCCCGGGGCTGAGGTGACGATCACCTCGAGTGGCTTGCAGGAAAGCATCTTCCTGCGTCTGGTCGATACCACCGTCCTGCTCATGAAGATCTTTCCCCACAAGAACTTCCTTGATCAGGGGGTCTTCCGCATCGAAGTCTTTCGTACCCGCCCCGGCGACCTGCGTGGCAACCGGATCGCCTTCGTCGAGATCCCCAAGGGGAACGACGCAAGGGAAGAAGTCCGCCTGTTCATCGAAGGCGTCCTGGGCCAATGTGACCTGTAGCTGAAAGGGGAACAGCCATGCGTGCCGTGATCGACTCCGCCAAAGGACCCTATTTCCGATGTCTTCTCGAGAACGGGGATCTCATCAACATCCACAAAAGCATGCTGCCGGAAGGGGCTCATGAGGGAGCCATTCTCAAGATCCAGTTCTCGCTCGACCAGGAAGGGACAAAGAAACAGCGCGAATTGATGGCCCAGATGCAAGGTTGAGAGGCGTCTGGCGGGCGGCGACATGAGTCGCGCACGGAGGCTGACCCTGATCCTCCTCTGGATCGGGGTCGGGTGGTTGGGGCCGGTCCAGGCGGAGCGTGCCGTCGATCGCCCCTCCGTCGACAAGACCAAAGCCCAGATCAAGATCGACATCGGGCTGAAGGCCCGGGCCGCCGGAAAGATCGAGGAGGCGGTCGAGGCATTTGAAGAAGCCTACGAGGCCAATCCTTCCAATGTGTATCCGCTCCTGCTCTGGGGTGAAACCCTCTGTCAGGTGGGGATGTACACGCAAGCCAAGAAAATCCTGGCCAGAATTCCCCTGAAATCTTTGCCCGCCGCTGGCCAGGCCCATGTCCACTTGCTGTTCGCCCGTATCCATATGGCGGCCGGGGCGCCTGGCGAAGCCGCTTCCGCCCTGGGGGCCGCCCTGCAAGTCCATCCTGAAAATGAGCTTGCCCGCATCCGCCTGGCCATGTTCAGTGACTGCCTGGGGCAGACCGACCAGGCCCGCGATCTTTTGGACAAGGTCGTGTTGACCCCAGGGCTGCCTGGCCGCGACCGGATCCTTGTCTATCTGCTCGACCTGCGCCATGGCAATTTCCTGAGGGCCTGGGAAAACATCGGCAACGTGACCCGTCGCCTGTCCCAATGGCAAGGCGGGGACGAGGGTCAGCCCTTCGGATGGAGCATTCTCACCGGACACCTGCCGTTTTTTCTTCTCACCCTTCCCTGCGGGATAGGCGGGTTGCCCGGTCTGGTCTACGTTCTGGTCCTTCTTGCCATCCTGGTGGGCCTGGCCTTGCACACCTCTCCCCTGGGAGGCCGGCGCCTGGATCTGGGGTTCACGGTCGTGGCCCTGGGGCACGTCGCGATTGCCTGGTGGGTGGGCATCGATGCCGCTCGCCTCGGGTTCCTGCAAGACGATTCCTCCATTGCCGACCCGATTTGGATCGTTCCCCGGCTCCTGATGGGGATCCACCTCTGCACGTTGGCGTTGTATCTCGCCTATGCCCTGTTTTCGACCCTTCCACCGGCTTGGCGCCCCCAGCGATACGAACTGTATGGCTCTTGGTTCTTCTGCTGGTGGTTCATGTCTATGGTTCTGATTTTCCAGAGTCGCCTCGAAGGAGTGATGCGGTGGGGTTTGCTGGCCGGCAGCCTCTTCCTCACGGTCGGATGTACCCTCGCCATGCCCCTCGGCCGGTATCTGTTCCTGATGGTGGGCGGCATGCTGGGGTGGCAAGGGGGGCGCTTTCTCGCTGCTACCTCCGTTGGGAAGGGCACGATCGGGTTCACCGACGCCAAGATCCTCGAGACCACCATTCTCAAACACCTCGACCTCGACGAGTTCGACGAGGCGATCGCCCTTGGTCGCAAACTCCTTTCCGGGACCGATCGGAAAGGGTTTCCGGCGGCCTGGCTTGGGGTGATCCGAGCCTTGATCGAGCGCGAAGACCTCGTCGAGGCCAATCAGAGTCTGACTGAATTCCTGCAGGTTTTCCAGGGATCTTCCGTATTGGTTTCCGGGCACCTTCTCTCTGCGTACTACAAAAGCATGACGAGCGACCACACCGGGGCGCTGGCCATCATCCAAAAAATCCCCTCTGAAAGGGTACAGAGCCTTTCCGCGAACGAAGCCGCCTTGTCTTTTCTGGTATTGGGGAGATGCAATCTCGCTTTCGACCATGCGGTCCAGGCCAACCTTGATCTTACCAAAGGATTGTCGTTGGCCAAAAACCCGCTGACGGCTGCGAAGATCCTGTGCGAACTGGTCGATCTCGAGGTCTCCATGAACCGGCTGGACCGGGCCCTGGAATGCCTCGGACAGGCCCAGGCTCTTAACGGCGGGAAAAAGACCAATGCTCTGCTCAAGACCATCGAGTCGATGGTCGTCCTCTTGCAGGGGAAGCCCGAAGCCGCTCTCGCCCTGGCCAAGGAGGCCTGCCGGATCTTCCCCAAGACCGGACGGGCCTGGGCCTGGCATGGCCATTTGCTGTGTCTGCGCCAGCAGTTCGACGAAGCGGAAAAACTCCTTGAAAAGATGGCCCCGGGTAGTGCGGACGCCGAGCACCTGATGGAGGAAATCACCCGCAAGGGCCGCTGACCATCCACCAGAACAGGGGGGGCAGCCACCCGGCGGGGGAACCGTGGAAAACCCCTGGGTACCAGCAGGTCGTCTTGTTGTGCCATGGAGGCAGACCCTCAGGGTGGTCAAACCAGGGCGCGTTTTGGCGACCGAGCCCATCGGGGGAGGGGGTGTTTGACGCCGGTGGCAGGATTCCTTCACCGCCGGCCGGTCCCATCGCCTCTCGCTCTTTGGGCGCTCAGGGACATGCCGCCTGGCTTCCTTTGAGAGTGTCCATAGGCCTTCAGGAAGGGAAAAGGTTGGCGTTAGCCGTGGGGGGCTGGCTGGTTGCCGTTCGCGGGTGGATAGGCTACAGTTAGAAGAGGAGGGGTAATTCCTCCGGGAAAGGGTTGGATGGCTGACGCACAGGAAGGGAAAAAAGGGATCAAGGCGATGCTGCCTGATCTCCTCGGCCTGCTTGGCACGCTGGCTGTTGGGGGAGTGGCCTATCTCGTCTTCACGAACAAACTTCCCAAAACTTTCTGGAAAGCGTACAACTATTTCTACATCCTGACCGTGGTCGGAATCTTCGGCCTGCTTGGCGAGAAGATCGCCATCACCCTTTCGGTCTTCGTCGTCCCCCTGCTATTGGGAGGGGGGGCGATCATGATGCGCCTGAAGCCGGAAACCTACCCCATCGAGGAATGGTGGGAGATCTATTCTCTCCTTGTCATCTTTTCCGCCGGCCTCCTGGTCTTTTTGTTCCTCCGCTGGGAACAGACGAAAAAGGCCAAGGCCCTCGAAGCCGAAGCCGGCAACCTGAAAGCCCGCATCGATCCGGGCTCGGCGGCTAGATATCGCCAGGCGCAGGCCGAGAAGGAAGGCGGGGCTGAGGTGAAGCTCGAGGGGTTGACCGGCGGGAAACCCGAGAAGAAGCTGAAGAAGAAAGAGGAAGCCCCACCCGAACCGATCGATCCCAATGAAACCCCGGAGCAGCGCATGGAGCGTGAGATGCGCCAGCTCAAAGACGAGTTCTCCAAGAAATCGATGAAATTGTCGACCACCCTGCTGCGCATGAAGAACCTGACCAAAAGCCTCGATCGTGACGAGATCTTCGCCACGGTTGTCGAAATCATCGCCAAGGGGCTCGACGCCGACCGGGTCCAGCTCCTCCTCAACGACGAGAAGGAAGGCAAGCTTCGCGTCGTGCACGCCGAGGGCATGCCCGCCAAGGAATACCGCAATATCGTCATCAATCACGAAGAGAACTGCATCATCACCTATCTGGCCAAGCTGCCCTCCCGCGAAGAATTGGGAAGTGGGGGCGCGCTGGGGATCAAGGAGTGCGAAGTTGATCCCAAGATGCGCGGCTTGATCGGCCAGGGCACTCTCAAGACGATCCTGGCCGCCCCCATCTACGTCGAAGGCAAGGTCTTCGGGGTGATCAACATCGAACGAATGCGCAATCCTGACTATACTCGCGACGACCAGAACCTTGTCGCCACGTGCGCCGATATCGGCGGCCTGGTCATGAAGAATGCCAAACTGTACTCGGCCACGATCGAAGACCTGGTGTCGACCAAGAAACTGAGCGAAGAACAGCTGAAGAAAAACGAAGAACTGAAAGGAAGCCTGTCGCGTATCGTGTCGCCGAGCGTGGCCGAGATGATCATGTCCAACCCCGACGGCCTCAAACTCGGTGGCAGCAAGTGTGAGGTCACCATGTTCTTCTCCGACATCCGTGGCTTCACCAAGATGTCCGAGTCGATGGACCCCACCGACATCGTTGCCCAGCTCAACGTCTACTTCACCCGCATGACGGACATCCTGATGGAGCTCGACGGCACCCTCGACAAATACGTCGGTGACGAATTGATGGCCCTGTTCGGAGCTCCGGTGGCGCGGCCCGACGATCCCATCCGGGCCGTCCTGACCGGCGTCCGGATGCTCGATGCCTTGCGCGAACTGCAGGAAGTCTGGAAGAAGGAAGGCAAGCCGGTCATCCAGATCGGCATCGGCATCAACACCGGCGAAGTCACTGCCGGCTACATGGGCTCGGAAAAGCAGCTTTCCTATACGGTCATCGGTGACAACGTCAACCTTGCCGCCCGCGTCATGGCCAACGCCAAGCCCATGCAACTCTTGATCACGAAGGCGACCTATGAGAGGGTGGCGGAGTATTTCGATGTCACCCAGCTCGAGTCGATCATGGTCAAGGGCAAATCGATGCCCATCGAGATCTACCTGGTCAACGGGGTCAAGCAAGGTGTCGACATCGGGGCGGTGATCGGCAAGAACATTGGCACCTTCACGACAGTCGGCTCGGGCGGTGGAGCCAAGGAAGTGGGCTTGCCGACCAACCTGACCGAGGAGCAGAAGAAGGTCAACATCAAAATCGACGACACGCCCAAGGTCATCGAGTGCGGCAATTGCGGTACCGAGAACGACAGTCAGACCAAGTTCTGTCGCAAGTGTGGCATGCCGATCTTCTAGGTTCAGCCCGGAAGACACGTCGGGCCAAGCCCTCGGCTGGCGAGAACTCGTTCCCCCGCCTTTCCTTCGCCTTCTCTCGTGGTCGGTGGCCGGTCGCTGCTCTGGTGCCCGGCCCTGCGCCATCATCTCATCGGTCGCCCCTGTGCGAAGCGCGAACCGGGTTTGCCGGATGAAATCCCCAGGGGAAGGGGGGGAAGGGCCGCTCGTTTCCCCGGTCAGGCGATTTCGATCCGGATGCGGGTGGTGCCGTCCTGGGTCGACTCGCTGACCGAGACGATGTTGCCTATCGATTTGGCCTTCTCCTGCAGGGCTTCGCGGTAGACCTCCTGCAGGGCCTCGGTCAGCGCGAGACGGGCCTGCATGGCTTCCCGCACCAGCCGATCCTTTTCCCCCGCTTCAAGACTCTGGACGGCGGCTTCGATCGAGGTGCGGACGGCCGCGGGCAGGTTGGTGGCCGACACGTTCCGGGGCCCGCTGTCGTCGTAGATGCCGAGCCGCGATGAGTCGACAATGATGTCCTGGGTGAGCTGGGGAGAGACGTCGACCTCGAGGGTGTGCGAAGCAGGGTCGATTCGCCAGATGGCACCGTCGGGCGAGCGGCAGGTCCACTTCCCATCGGGAGTTTGGGTCCAGCCCCGGCCCGTCAGGATCTCGCCGAGAATCTCCTTCATCCGCTCGGGGGTGAGGATGCCGAGCAGGTCGAACGACATGTCCAGGCGGCCGCGGCGGGCCAGTTGGTCAGAGGTCAGAAACATCGCGAGAGGGAGTTTGATCTGGTAGCTCCTGCTCATGGATTCCTCCTGATCGGCAGATATCGGTAAGCGTGCGGCACTCGTGAAGGAACGCATCGATGTGGCGAAAAAGGCCATACTGTTCGACCGCCCCCTCGATGAAGCGGGCGTCGTCGAATCCCAGGGCGGCGGGGCCTGTCCAGGCGGCCACGGCGGCCCGGATGGCTGCCGTCGAAAAGGGGTCGCCGCCGGACAGTCGCAGCACGTCGGCGGCGTGCTCGAAAAAGAATCTGACCCGCCGCTGCTCGGGCCTGGGCAAGGTGGTGGGCCGGTCGATCTCGGCCTGGCCAAAGCGGTGGACGGCATAGGCCAGGGCGTGGAAGAAGGCCGCGGTGTGTTCGATCAACAATTCGCGGAGAGGCAGCGGCACCGGATCGGGGCGCTCCAGGTAGATTTTCCAGGGGAGGGTGGGAGGGTTGTAGAATTTCCATAGATGGAGGAACATGGCGACGACCAGCCAAGGAGCTTCGTTGGCATGGAGCCAGGCGAAGTCGAACCGCTCGACGAGGCGGGGGTCGACCAGGGCCAGGAACAGCGCATCAGCAGGCGTGACCGTCTGCCAGACCGGAGGCTTGCCCTGGCGGCGGCCGACCAGGTCCTGCCAGAGGCGGTGAACGGCCCGGTCGGAGAACACCAGCGTGGTCTGGCGCCAGAAATGGTCGTCGAGGGGGCTGGCGCGCACCACCTGGTCGTTTTCGAGGAACAGGAAGGGCCGGAACTGGAAGGTGACGGCGACCTCGCGCCCTACCGCAGCCCCCACGGTGCGTCGCCACCGGGTCAGGAACTCCTCCGACAGATCGATCTCCAGGGGCAGCCGGCCGAAATGTTCCCGATGCGGCAGTTCCTGCTCAGGATGCCCGCTCAGGCAGTTGGCGAGATACTGCCAGAGAATATCCTCGGGAACGACCTGAACCTTCATGGTCTCGTCACCCCGTGGGGGAGGATGATTCCGGACGAGTGTGGGCCGCCGCGCGTGTTCACTCGGTCTGGTCCTGTGTGCGGGGAGTGGACCCGGTCTGGGGCTGAGCCACCGCCACCGGCTGGTCGAGCAGTTCGGGGTGGTGGTCGGTGCAGACGAGCGGGATCTTGCCGTCGCGCAACCGGCCGGCGACGTCTTCGCCGAACATCCGGCCGGCCAGGGCGATGACCTCGTCACGGATCTCCCCCGAGCGGATGGCCTCGTTGAGCTCGAGGGTCGACAGTTCAGGGTCTTCGTAATCGACGACGATGTTGGCCTCGCCGGTCCGCTGGTCGAACGAGAAATCGAGGATGATCTTTCTCATGGGGTCCTCCTGATGGGTATGGTAGGGTGGGGGAGGGGGCTTGG
>CALLCO010000290.1 GCA_937998695.1 Candidatus Ozemibacteraceae bacterium | reverse complement strand
CGTTGATTCCCGACTCGAACGTCAGTTGCTGGCTCGACGGCAAGATCATCCGGTTGAAGGCGAGCGCCCGGGGGTACGTCACCAAGACGGCTGCCATCCAGACGGGGGCGGCGACCTATTACAAGTACGATTTCACCCTCGAAGACCCCGAGTTGCGGGCGTCGATCGTCGACATGGACGGCCGGCCCATCAAGTCAGCGTACCTTGAGAAGGGGCAGTATGGGTTCGCGGGCAACGAGTATGGGTTCATCGCCTGCATTCCTCGCCAGGTCTGGCCGATGCCCGCCCAGAAGCGGGTGGAGATCATCGATGGGTTCCTGGGCGCCCCCTGGAAGACCTGGGCCACCCTCGAAACCATCGAAGAGTATTACCGCGTGAAGGTGGCCATGGATCGCAAGGCCATCTTCTGGGGCGGTCCCAATTTCTACGTGGTGTTCGACCTGTCGAAGAAGGTTTCGCCCCCGGCCGCCAAAAACTGGATCGAGCGGCTGGCCCGCCTCGAAGACGACCCCAAGGCCCCCGCCGGTGCCGCCGCCGCCCTCGGGGCCTTCCTGGCCGACCCGCTGCCGGTCGAAGACGTGATCAGCCATGGCTTGCCCGTGCCGCGCACCTTGCAGGCCTACCACGACCAGGCCGCCCGGTTCGCCGACTTGCACCGCGACCCGTCCCCGAAAAATTGACCGGCAATTCTCGGTGCGCCGAAAAAACCATGAAGATCGGCCGTCAGCCCCCAGCGTGTGTTTTCAAGCTTTTCAAGCATCGGGCATTGAACGAGAATTACTGAAAATTGACCTGCCCTCTTGCACGCGCAGGGGTGGGTATGGTATATTGAGTCATCCTTCCTGGATAGCTCAGTCGGTAGAGCAGCTGGCTGTTAACCAGCGGGCCGGGGGTTCAAATCCCTCTCCAGGAGCTCAAACCAAACTCCGGAGGACTCCGGAAGACTCCGGAAGACCCAGAAAACCAGCTCACAAGGCTGGTTTTCTGGTTTTATGGCGTCCTGCCTGAGCTTCGCCGTTCCAGTGGAATCTGGTGTTTGGGGTGGGGTATTTGGGTGGGGAATTCCTTCCTCCCGGGGGAGATAGTCCACCATGCGTAACGAACTCCTGCTCAAAAGCGCAAGGCCGAAGGATACACCCGACAAACTCTTCCAACCAGGCCAGTTTTCCCATCGTGTCTCCCCCGCGGGCGGGAAGATTATCCGGCGGCGGTTTTTGGGGCGGGAAGAAAACTCTTGGTGCTGGGGAGTCATTCGGCGACCACCCTTCGGGAAGCCCCGGAAATGCGGGACAACCCGAAGCGGTTCTTGGTTTGGAAGGTCGATCCATCGCAGCATCGCAAGAAACCGGACGGCTCCCGGAAAGATTCCCAAGAGGACGCATTTGAGGTCCTGGCTCGGCATTGGTTCAAGGTTCGGGGCTCCGTATCTGGACGACACCGCCAGCGTATTCACATCTGCCGGTGCACATCTGCCCGACGATTTTGGCCCAGCCATGTGCGGAAAGCGGAAAACTGGAAGCCGAGATCAGGGACGACCTTGCCTCGCTCGGGGTATAACCGGAGGAGAAGAAATGAACCTGGATATCAGCTCTCTGATCAAGGCGATCAAGCGCCTGGAGGAAGGGTTGGCCCGCTACCAGTCAAACACCAACGATGACCAGATCCGGGATGGGCTGATCCAGCGGTTCGAGTTCACCTACGAGCTGGCCCACAAAATGTTGAAGCGGTATCTTGAGATGGCCTCACTCACTCCCGGCGAGCTCGACAAGGCCGATTTCCAGTATCTGATCCGCTCCGCCAACGAACAGGGCCTGTTGTTGGGCGACTGGCCCACCTTGGCAGAAGTATCGGGAAATGCGCGCCAAGACCGGTGGGCGTGAGCAGGCTTTTTCCGGGTGACCTGAGCACGGTTCTCTGGGGACTTGGCTGATTTCAGGGGGTGTCTGCGGGTTTGGGCCTTTCGTTTGCCAGAGAGCCTGTTATTTGATCAGAACATCAGGTTGGCCCCGGAAAAACCTTGCTCAGGCTCACCAGCGTTCGTCCTCGTTCGCGTCCCAGCCTTCCTTGCGGTTGAAGATGGAGTCGAGGCCGGGCCAGAAGATGGCGAGAAGGATTGCGCGCCAGCGCGGGCCTTAGTCTTCGGCGTGGGCCTGGAGGATGGCGGGAGGACGGACTCCTTGGCGGGGTCTTCGGACGACCCCGCGCGCATGAACGCGATGACTTCCGTCCAGGTTCCGAACCGGCGGAGGGAGGAGTGCGTCCGATGCAGTTGACGCAGGAGGACCGTGTAGGTCTCGCCGCCTTCTTCCTGCTCCAGCCGTTCACGATCTTGATCTCTATCTGAGCGCTTGGAGCGCTCAGGTCAGAAATCACCGTGAAGGCGTCAGCGAGTCCGAAATCCCCAATCCGCAATTGTTGCGGCTCTTCGTCTACGGCACCCTGAAGCCAGGTCCACGGAATCGTGCTTCCAGCATGCCTCTATGTGGGTGAAGATCTCTCAGGCACCCCTCTCGGTGGGTCCCGCTGGCCCAGGAAGCGTTGATTCGGTTGCACTCGGTCAAATACAAAAAGTAACCGGACAAACCGATTGACAATGGGCCTCAGACTGATATATTGCAACCCTGTTTGTCCTGGTTTATTGGGACGTAAACGGCGAAGGCTGGAACGTGGAACACCGATCAACCAAACGAAAGAGGCAGTTGCGAGCAACCGATGAAGCCAACAGGGAGTGGAGTCGCATGATGGAAGACCGATGGCTCTCCGTAGATGAGATTGCGGACCATCTCGGCATCAAGCGGGATACGGTCTACAAGTGGATCAGTGAACGGCAGATGCCGGGCCACAAGATCGGTCGGCTTTGGAAGTTCAACAAGAAAGAAGTGGACGAGTGGGTGAAGTCTGGCGGAGCCAGCGCTAACGAGCCTGGTTCAAGAGGAGATCGCTAATGGCGGAACCACTCGCCGATAGAGTCATACGAAGAATTGGCCAGGCTGCCGAGCTGTACCACCGGCTTGTCATGCTGGTGGCCCCAGCCGGTGCGGGCAAGACGGCCGCG
>CALLCO010000289.1 GCA_937998695.1 Candidatus Ozemibacteraceae bacterium | reverse complement strand
TCATGAGGCACCTCCGAATGTGATGCCCACTGAAACGTACAGCAAGACCTTCGGATTTAAAGCCTTAAACCCCTGATCTGATGATGGTTTTCTGGTTAGCCTGGCTTATCTTAGTGCCATTCGGGACATGATACGAAATTCACCGAATTTCGTATCATGTCCCCGGAATAGCGGAATAGGCCGGCTTTGGCCAGGATGGGTGCTTCCAGGATCAGAGGTTCTGGCGAATTGTTCCTAAGGGACGTTTCCCACCAGGGAGGATGTGGTGGTATCATCTGGCCCCGGAGCGATGCCATGAAACGCCGAACCAGACTGCTATTCCTGGCCATCGACGTGTTGTCGATGGTGGCGGCGCTGTTCATCGCGTTCTGGCTGCGGTTCGAGTCGTTCACCCAGCATACCCACTACGAGATGGGCGTGCGGATGCTGGTCTTCTCGATCCCCGTGACGGTGATCATTTTGTGGTGGGTGGGTCTGTACAACCGCACCATCGCGTTCACGTCGATCCCCGATCTGATCGCCGTCTTCCAGGCGGCGACGCTGGCCACGATGGCGAAGATGGGGTTCATCTACTTCCAGTGGCTGGGTTTTTCGCGGGCCATCTTGCTGGCCGACTGGCTGTTGACCATGGCGTTCATCGGCTTGGCCCGGCTGGCCCCGCGGTTGCTGCTGCTGCTGGCCGAAGAGCCCTGGGTGCGTTGGGCCATGCCGGGGGCGCTCGGCGGCGGGGAGGGCAAGCGGGTGCTGATCTTCGGGGCCGGCCGGGCCGGCGAGAGCGTCGTGCGTGAACTGCGGCAGGGCGAGACGCTCGGCATCACTCCCGTCGGATTCATCGATGACGACCGGGCCAAGCAAGGGCAGTTCATTCACGGGGTGCAGGTGCTGGGCACGCGCCGCGATCTGGCTCAGCTGGCGGAGCGCTACGAGGTCGAGGAGATCATCATCGCCCTGTCGGCCGCCTCCGGGCAGACCGTGCGGGAGATCGCCCGCGACTGCCGGGCGGCTGGCCTGCGGGTCAAGACCGTTCCGGGGCTGACCGACATGCTGGCCGGCCGGCAGGCCCGCCTGCAGGTGCGAGACATCGACATCTCCGATCTCCTGCGGCGGCCGCCGGTGCGGCTCGATCTCGAGAGCATCGCCGCCTACGTCAAGGGCAAGCGGGTGCTGGTGACCGGGGCCGGCGGCAGCATCGGCAGCGAACTCTGCCGGCAGCTGCTGCCGTTCGGGCCCGGCGCGCTCTTCCTGCTCGGGCAAGGCGAGAACAGCATCTACCAGATCCATCAGGACCTGTTGCAGCGGCCGGAGGCGGCCGGAGTGCCGCTGGTGCCGGTCATCGCCAACGTCCAGGACGGAGAGCGGCTGCGGCAGGTGTTCGCCGAGCGGCGCCCGCAGATCGTCTTCCATGCCGCCGCCCACAAGCACGTGCCGTTGATGGAGGACCATCCGTGCGAAGCGGTCAAGAACAATGTGCTGGGCACCCGCAACCTGCTGCGGGCGGGGCGTGACCACCCGCCCGAGCGATTCGTCATGATCTCGACCGACAAGGCGGTCAAGCCGACCTCGGTGATGGGCGCCACCAAGCGGGTGGCCGAGATGTTGTTGCAGATCGAGGCGCGACGAAGCGGCCCGGCCCTGCTGCAACGGGTGTCCGATCGGGGGGGAGCCGAACCCCTTGCCTCGCCGGCGAGCAAGGCGAACGGATCAGACCCCCCCTCGCCGGAAAGAATGGGGATCGGACCGGAGACGACGGACGGCATTGCTTCGCCGGCGACCCGGTATGCCGCGGTGCGCTTCGGCAACGTCCTGGGCAGCCGCGGCAGCGTCATCCCGTTGTTCATGAAACAGATCGAGCGCGGGGAAGCGATCACCATCACGCATCCCGATATGGTGCGCTACTTCATGACCATTCCCGAGGCGAGCCAGCTGGTCATCCAGGCCGGGGCGCTCGGCACCGGCGGCGAGATCTTCCTGCTCGACATGGGGGAGCCGGTGCGGGTGCTCGACCTCGCGGAAGACCTCATTCGACTCGCCGGTTTCGAACCCGGCAAAGACGTCCGCATCGAGTTCTCTGGCACCCGGCCCGGCGAGAAGCTGCATGAAGAGCTCCTCACCGCCGTCGAGGAAACCTCGGCCACCCGCATCGAGAAGATCTACGTGGCGCGCAGCGAGGCGCCGGACGAGGCGGTCGTCACCGCGGCCGTCGACCGTCTGATCGAGGTCGCGGCGAGAGGGGACGGAGAGGCAGTGGTGGCCGGCCTGCGCCGTCTGGTTCCCACCTTTGTCCGAGCGGCCGACGAGACGCCGGCGGTCGTCGGGGCAGGCGAGGGGGTGAAGGGAACCATTCCTTGAGCCGGGGCGGGAAATCCCGAGTCGTGACGGGGCAGGGAGGACAAAACGGCGGGGGGGCAGACCGCGCCAGGATCGGAAGCCAGGCGGGTGGGAGGGTTTCCCTGCTGGCGGCGGGACCCGGGGGGGAGGTTTGACGGGCATGTGCGGCATGGCGGGAGTGTTCAATCCGGCGGGGTGCCCGCTTCCCGCTCCCCCCGAAGAGATCATCCGTCGGATGACGGCCGCCCTGGCGCACCGGGGTCCCGATGAGGAGGGGTACTTCGTGGACGGGCCGCGCGGGCTGGCCCTGGGACACCGCCGATTGGCCGTTCTCGACCTGTCGGCGGCGGGCCGCCAGCCGATGGTCTCGGCCCGCGGACGGTTCGTCATCGTGCTCAATGGTGAGATTTACAACCATGCCGACCTGCGGGAAGAGCTCGAGCGGGCCGGCCAGGCTCCCGCCTGGCGGGGGCACTCCGACACCGAAGTGGTGCTGGCCGGCTGCGAGGCCTGGGGGGTGCGGTCGGCCATCGAGCGCTGCCGCGGCATGTTCGCCCTCGCCGTCTTCGACCACGCGACCGGGGCCCTGCATCTGTTCCGCGACCGGTTCGGGGAAAAGCCCCTGTATTACGGGGTCATCGGGGGGGTATTGCTCTTCGGATCGGATCCGGCAGCGCTGCGCGCCTTTCCGGGGCGGCCGGGTACGGTTGACCGCGAAGCCCTGGCGCTGCTGTTGCGGCACAACTGCATTCCTGCTCCGCGCACCATCTGGCGGGAGTTCCGACAGGTGCGGCCCGGTCATGGACTGACGGTGGCGAGGGAGACGGGGCCATGGTCTGCCGACCTGCCGTCCTTCCGCTACTGGCATCCCGGGGAGGTCGCGCGCCGCGGCTTGGATGACCCCTTCGGCGACGGGCCCGACGCGGCGGCAGACCATCTCGATGGGCTGCTGCAGGCGGCGGTGCGCCGCCAGATGGTCGCCGACGTGCCGGTGGGCGTCTTCCTGTCAGGAGGCATCGATTCCTCGCTGCTCGCGGCCATGATGCAGGAACTGTCGCCGCGACCGGTGCGCACCTTCACCATCGGGTTCGACGACCCTCTCTACGACGAATCGGCGGCGGCACGCACCGTGGCGCGGCGGTTGGGAACGGAGCACACCGAGGTGCGGGTGTCCGCCGCCGAAGCGTTGCAGGTCGTGGCGGACCTGCCCCGCCTCTACGCCGAGCCCTTCGCCGACTCGTCGCAGATTCCGGCCGTTCTGATGGCCAGACTGGCGTGTCGCCATGTCACCGTCTGCCTGTCGGGGGACGGGGGAGACGAGGTGTTCGGGGGCTACACCCGGTATATTGATGGCCCGCGCGTCTGGCGAGCCTCCCGCTGGCTGCCCCGCGTCCTGCGGCAGTGGCTGGCCAATCGCCTGGATGGGGTCGGTCCCGCCGCCTGGGCCAGGGTCGAACGGCTCCTGCATCGCCTGGCGCCCGGGTGGCTCGGCCTCTCCCTGCTCGCCGACAAGATGCCAAAACTGGCCGCCCTGCTGCGGATGAACAGATTTTCCGAGCTGTACCAAGCGCTTGTTTCGCACTGGGAGGATCCTGCTGCCGTGGTGGTGGGTCTGGAACCAGATTCCAGGTCGGTTCGCGCCTGGGCGGAGGAGCCCCCTGCGGCCTCGGTTGGGGTAGAAGCGGGGAAGGACTGGCCTGACGCGGCAGTGGCGGGCCTCGCGGCGGGGGATGGCGGGTGGGGCGGGGAGGCCTGGGCGGCCTTCGACCCCGGAACCGCAGGGGCCGAGGTCCGGTTCATGATGCTGGCCGATACGCTGGGGTATCTGCCCGACGATATTCTGGTCAAGCTCGATCGGGCGGCCATGTCGGTCGGGCTGGAAACGCGTCTTCCCTATCTCGACCCGGCGGTGGTCGAGTTCGCCTGGCGACTGCCGCTCGCGGACAAGGTCGGGGGCGGGGAAGGGAAGCGGATCCTGCGGCGTCTGCTGGCCCGCCGCCTGCCGGACGTGCGGTTCGGGCGGACCAAGCGGGGGTTCGCCATTCCGCTCGGGGACTGGCTGCGCGGGCCCCTGCGCGACTGGGCGGACGATCTGCTGTCGCCGGCCCGCCTGGCCCGAGAGGGGTTTCTGCGGCCCGAGCCGGTCCGTCAGGCCTGGGAGGAGCACTGTGCCGGCGTCCGCGCCCACCAATTCCGGTTGTGGGATGTGCTCTGCTTCCAGGCCTGGCTGGAGGCGAACCGCTGAAGGGATGGTGCCCGGCGAGATCCGCCGGCCAGGGCACCCATCACGCCCGCGGGGAGATGTTTCCGTTAGTATGACTACCGTATTTGAAGCATCCGCCCTGGGGCCGGATTCGCCGGAAGACACACATGGAGCAGGCCGGATCGGTCCGAGGGAGAGGCCGCTTCGACG
>CALLCO010000288.1 GCA_937998695.1 Candidatus Ozemibacteraceae bacterium | reverse complement strand
CCCAGCCTCTGCTGCGACTGGCCGGGATGCGCCTGCTGCCCCGCTACAACGCCCCGCAGCGCACCTTCTTCGTGCAGTCCCTGCAGGTGCTCGATCTGCTCAGCGGCCAAACCACCCCGATCCCGCTGCCCGACGGCTCGTCGTTCGGCGGGCCCGTCTGGTCGCCGGACGGTCGCCGCCTCGCCGCCGCCCGCTACCAAGACGGGGGCACCGAGATCTGGGTCTTCGATCCCGACACCGGGGCGGGGAAGCCCGTCTCCCCGCGCCGCGTCAATTCGGTGCTGATGGCCCCCTGCCAATGGGACAGCGACAGCCGCCACCTGTTCGTCCCCCTCTGGCCAGCCGACCGGGGGCCGCCCCCGCCCACCCCGGAGGTGCCGGCAGGGCCGGTCATCCAGGAGACGGCGGGCGCCGTCTCGAAGGTGCGCACCTACCAGGACCTGCTGCAGACCAGGCACGACGAGGACCTGTTCGCCTATTACGCCACCGCCGAGCTCGCCTGGATCGACACCGAGACCGCAAGCACCACGGTGCTCGGACGCCCGGGGTTGCTGCGCTCGGTGACCGTTTCGCCCGACGGAAGCCTGTTGCTGGTCGACCGGGTCACCCCGCCGTTCTCACGGCTGGTGCCGGTCGCCCGCTTCGCACGCTCCTGGGAACTATGGAATCGCCAGGGCGAGCCGGTTCGCACCATCGTTACCCTGCCGGTGCAGGACCAGCTGCCCATCGAAGGCGTGCCGGTGGGGCCGCGGGCGTTGCAGTGGCAGCCGCTCGCCTCGCATACTCTGGTCTGGGTCGAAGCCCTCGACGGCGGCGATCCCAACGCCACCGCCACTTTCCGTGACCGCCTGATGGTTATTCCCGACCCCGTGGCCGGCCAGGCCGAGGAACGGTTCCGGTTCCCGCAACGGTATGCCGGGATCGACTGGCTGGCCAGCCCGGGCCTGGTCCTGGCCAGCGACTACGATCGCGACCGGCGCTGGCTCCGCACCTGGCTGTTCTCGCTGGCCGGTCCGGCCCCGGTCGAGGCATCGACCGCCCGCCTCGTCTTTGACCGCAACGCCCAGGACCAGTACAACAACCCCGGGGACCCCCTACATACCACCCTCCCGAACGGGGATTCGGTCGGGATCATCGCCTCCGGGTGCATCTTCCTCAAGGGTCAGGGAGCCACCCCGGAAGGGTACCGGCCCTTCCTGCGCCGGTTCGACCTCGACACGCTGGCCTCGACGACGCTGTTCCGCTCGGCCACCGACAGCTACGAGGCCGTCGTCGATTTCGCCACCGAGGATCTGGCGGCTGTCCTGACCACACGGGAAAGCCCGCAAGACCCGCCCAACCTGTTCCGCCGCCCCCTGGGGTCCGAGGGAGCCGGGGCCGCCGAGCAACTGACCCGGTTCCCCGACCCCGCGCCCGAGTTCCAGAAGATCCGCAAGGAGCTGCTGACCTACCGACGCGCCGATGGCATCCCTCTTTCCGGCACCCTGTATTACCCCCTCGACTACGCGTCGGGAACCCGGGTGCCGGCCATCGTCTGGGCGTACCCGCGGGAATACACGAGCGCCGACACCGCCGGGCAGGTGCGGACCACCACCAACCGCTACACGCGCATCGCCAACGATTCGATCCTATTCTTCCTGTGCCGGGGGTATGCCGTGCTCGATCACGCCGAACTTCCGGTCGTCGGCGACCCGCTGACCGCCAACGATACCTTCATCGAGCAGATCACCGCCGGCGCCCAGGCGGCCGTCGACAAGCTGGTCGAGATGGGCATCGCCGACCGCCACCGGATCGGCGTCGCCGGCCATTCCTACGGGGCTTTCATGGTCGCCAACCTGCTGGCCCATACCGACCTGTTCGCCGCCGGCATCGCCCGCAGTGGCGCCTTCAACCGCACCCTGACCCCGTTCGGCTTCCAGGGCGAGCGCCGCACCTTCTGGGAGGCCCCGGAGGTCTACACCCGCTTGTCCGCCTTCACTCACGCGCACAAGATCAACGAACCCCTGCTCCTGATCCATGGCGAACTCGACAGCAACCCTGGCACCTACCCGCTGCAAAGCGAACGGCTGTTCGCGGCCATCCGGGGGCACGGCGGCACCGCGCGGTTCGTGCTGCTGCCCCTCGAGGACCACGGCTACCAAGCCCGCGAGTCGATCCTCCACACATTGTGGGAGATGTTCACCTGGTTCGACGCCCACGTGAAAAACCGGCCCGCCCCGGGCTCGCTCTAAGGATGCCAGTCTCCAGGGGAGCCATTCTTCGCCGTGTAACCTCCCGGGAGACCCCTGATTCTATGGAAAGGAAGCAAGATACCAGCGCCGAGGTGACGCCATGCTGCTGACGAATCGCCGAATTATGCCGCCCTTCCCCGCCGTTGATCGGGGGTTTCCCCCATGAGCACGCAGACCGCACCCCAACCACCCTCCTCGGCTGGCCCGGCGTCCGGGCCACCAGAGCCCACCCCGCCGCCGCCTGGCGCGGGATTGCCAGACCAACCGAAGGCACCGGGCCAGGAGGACGCCGACTTCCGGCCGCGGGCGCGGGACCTGTTCTGGGGATTCATCCGGCGGTACCGGCGCGAGTTCGGGTTGGCGGTGGGCGCCCTGGCGCTCGTCGACGCCATGGACGTGCT
>CALLCO010000287.1 GCA_937998695.1 Candidatus Ozemibacteraceae bacterium | reverse complement strand
CGATTCGTCGTCCGAACCTCGCAGAATCGCCATCCATGGCGATCTGCGAGGCGCGAGGCCATCCAGGCCTCGCGGGACGTCGAAGCGGCCTCTCCCTCGGACCGATCCGGCCTGCTCCATGTGTGTCTTCCGGCGAATCCGTCCCCAGGGCGGATGCTTCAACTACGGTAGTCATATTAATCCCTCCGCCAGGGAATGCCGGAACGGGCGGGTTGCATTATGGGGCGTGGGGAGGTACCCTACCCGGGTGGAAAGGTCGCCCCGACCGGGGTCAACTACGCATCACGCCTGGAACAGGAAGGATTGGACAGATGAAGAACCTGGCTCTTTCGCAGCGTGCCACCCGCATGCCCGCCTCCCCCATCCGCAAGCTGATTCCGCTGGCCAACGCCGCCCGCACGCGCGGGGTGACGGTCTACCCGCTGAACATCGGCCAGCCTGACATCCATACGCCCGAGCCGGTGCGCGAGGCGATCCGATCGTTCGACCAGAAGGTGTTGGCCTACAGCCCCTCTCCCGGCGAGGACTACTTGCTGGAGGCGTTCGCCACCTATTACAAGAAGAACCAGATTCCGCTCGAACCCGAGGAGATCATCGTCACCACGGGCGGCAGCGAATCGATCTTCTTCGCCTTCCTGGCCATCTGCGACCCCGGGGACGAGGTCATCGTCTTCGAGCCGTTCTACACCAACTACAACGGCATGGCCTATGAGACGAACGTCACGTTGAAGGCCCTGACCACCTACGCCGAGGACGGCTTCCAGCTGCCGCCGGTCGATGTCATCGAGAAGGCGATCACCCCGAAGACGCGCGGCATCCTGATCTGCAACCCCAACAACCCGACCGGCACCATCTACTCGCGCCAGACCCTGGAAGGGCTCGCCTACCTGGTCAAGAAGCACAACCTCTACCTGCTCGCCGACGAGGTCTACCGCGAGTTCACCTACGACGGTCTGACCCACACCTCGATCCTGCAGATCCCCGGCATGGCCGACCACGGGATCCTGCTCGACAGCGTCTCGAAGCGGTATTCCGCCTGCGGGGCGCGCATCGGCACGATCTGCAGCAAGAACAAGGAGATCATGGACGCCTGCCTGCGCTTCGCCCAGGCCCGCCTCAGTTCGCCGACCGTCGAACAGTGGGCGGCGCGGGCCGGCCTGCTGATGGACCCCTCGTATTTCCGGCCCATCCTGGAAGAGTACCAGCGGCGGCGCGACGCGGTGATGGCCGGCCTGGCCGAGATCCCGGGCGCGCTGTGCAAGACGCCGACCGGCGCCTTCTACGTCATCGTCAAGCTGCCGATCAAGGATGCCGAAGCCTTCGCCCGGTGGCTGCTGACCGACTTCCAGCACCAGAACGAATCGGTGCTGGTGGCGCCGGCGGCCGGCTTCTACGCGACGGCCGGCCTCGGGAAGGACGAGATCCGCATCAGCTACGTGCTCGAGGTCGAGAAGCTGAACCGGGCCATGAAAGCCCTGGCCGCCGGGGTCAAGCAGTTCCAGAAGATCGAGGGCCACCCCAAGGCCGAGAACGTGGCGGTGGCCTGAGATGGCCCGGCGCGGTGCAGGCCACCACGGCCCGACCCCGGCGCGGGAACCGGCAGGCCCCCCTGGTCGGCCGTCGGGGCCCCACCGGGACTGGCCCCACGTTTCCCCGCCCATCGCAGGCACCAGCAGCCACGTCGGCGCCGCCCACCCCACGGGACGGCCAGAGAGACCTCTAGACGCCACGGATGACGGCGCGCCGCGGCCCCTGCCCCTGGTGGCCGTCGAACTGATGGAAGGGACCGGCGCCCTCCTGCCCGCCCGCGCCACCGCGGGCGCGGCCGGGTATGACATCTGCGCCCGCGAGGCGGTGACCCTTGCCCCGGGCGCGTTCGGCAAGGTCGGCACCGGGCTGAAACTGGCCATTCCTGCCGGGTATGAGGCCCAGGTGCGGCCCCGATCGGGCCTGGCGGCCAAGCACGGAGTGACCGTGCTGAATGCGCCAGGGACGATCGACAGCGATTACCGCGGCGAGGTCTGCGTGGTGCTGATCAACCACGGCCGCGAGCCGTTCGCCATCGAGCCGGGGATGCGCATCGCGCAACTGATCTTCGCCCCCGTGACCACGGTCGGGTTCCGCGACGTGCCGGCCCTCGAGACCTCGGCCCGTGGGTCGGGCGGGTTCGGATCGACCGGCCGCTGACCGATAGAAGGAATGACGAAACCACCAACCGCCGGGACCGCCCCCTTGGGTGGAGAAGGAGCGAGTGAAATGGGCAAGCCACGTGTATGTGTGATCGGATGTGCCGGCAAGATGGGCCAGGTCATTTGCCGGGGCCTGCTGGCCAGCCAGGATTTCCAGCTGGTGGCGGGGGTGGACAAGGCCCGGGTCGGTGACGACATCGGTCAGGTGGTCAACGTGGGTCACGTCGGCATTCCGGTGACCGCGAACCTGCAGACCACCCTCTCGGACGCCCGCGTCGACATCGCCATCGATTTCACCACGCCGGCCGCGGTGACGCACAACGTCGCCCAATGCCTGCAGGAGAAGGTGGCCGTATTGGTCGGCACCACCGGCATGTCGCCCGAGGACGTCGAGAAGATCCAGCATCTGGCGGGCAAGACCGGTACGCCCGTGCTGATCGTTCCCAACTTCGCGGTCGGGGCGCTGCTGATGATGGAGTTCTGCCAGAAGGCGGCGCGCTTCCTGCCCCATGTCGAGATCATCGAGCTGCACCATCCGCAGAAACTCGACAAGCCGTCGGGCACGGCCAAACGCACCCGGGAGTGCATGATGCAGGCGATGGGCCGCACCGACATGGAAGACCCCGAGCAAGTCCCCATCCATTCGGTGCGGCTGCCCGGGTTGGTCGCGCACCAGGAGGTCATCTTCGGCGATGTCGGCCAGGTGCTGACCATCCGCCATGATTCCTTCCAGCGCGAGTCGTTCATGCCCGGGGTCATTCTCGGATTGAAGCAACTGGGCAAGACGAAGGGGCTGAAGGTCGGCCTCGAACTGTGATCTGACCGCACTCCGCCGCCGGCCCTTGGCGGCGGCTTCGTTTCAGGAGGATGGCGCATGGCGGGTGATTCCGATTTCGGCGGGTGCTTCAAAGTGGTGGTGATCCTGGCCGTCGTGCTGGTGATCTTCGCCTGGATCTTCGTCCAGAGCGGCACGCTCGAGACGCGCCAGGAAGTCATCCAGAAGGACGGCATGCCGTACACGACGACGCGCTATCTCTTCCATTGGGACCGTTTCGCCAGCTACGTCAAGTCCATTCCCGGCCGGGCCAGCCGGCTGTTCACCTCGGCCCCCGGCCCGCTCGCCCCGGGAAAATAGCTTCCTCGTAGACATCCGCCCCATGAAGGCGCACTGAAGCGGGACCGTTGCCAAAGGCATCCGAAGCTCGCAAAATTCCCGCCCTGTGGGTCAGCGACTCTCCGGGGACAACAAACGGCGAATCCGTTCGGCGATGCGGGCGTAGAAAGCCTTGGTGAGAGGCCCCTGCTCGTGCCAAGCGAATCGGCCGAACCGGTCGACCGCCACGATATTGGGGGTGTCGTAGCAGACACGCAGGGAGCGACCCACCAGGGAGTGCCAGTCGAGAAGAACCGGGACGGGGGGCTTGAACTGTTGCCACAGGTCCTTGGCGTGGTGCTCCTGCACGTCCCACGGGTAGCGGCTCAGGTTGTGGACCCACAACAGGTGGATCTTTCCCGGCAGGCCGAACTCGGCGTTGAGGGCTTCCGCCCACTTGCGCAGATCGTACCGGATGTCGCGATGCGCCGTCAGCAGGATGACGGGCTTGCCCCGCAGACTGTCGAGGCTCCAGGCCCGATCGCCGACGTCGTTGATGACGAATGGGTGGAAGGCCTGCCCCGGCGAGATCTTCTCGATCCAGAACGGCGGAAAGTCGGCCCCCCCGGCGGGCGTCACGAGATGGAGGACCGTCACCGCCCAGATCGCCAAGACAACCACGGTGACCCGCCGACCCTGCCTCATCGCTTCCCGCATCATCCGATTCATTCTTCCCAATGCCCAAGCCTTGCCGGGTGAGTATCCCAGAATGGAGCGGGGCGGGTCAACCTGACCAGACAGGTGAGTGGGCATCGCCGCGGCCGGCTGAAGCGGGTTGCCGGGAGCGAAGGGGTCTGGTACCATCGGGCAAGACCATTTCGGAGGGCCATCGCGTGGAGAAGAACGAAGGTTTGCAGATCCAGTTGGCGCAGCGGGTCGGCCAGATGCCGCCGGAGGCGCAGGGGGTCTGGCGCGACCTGGCCCGGGCCCTCGAGTCCGGCAACGACAAGCGGGTCGAACTGGCCCTGAAGAAGGCGACCGAAAGTGCCGTATTCACCATGCCCGGCAAGGACCAGGCCGTGCCCGTGTCCCAGTTCCTGTTCCTGGCGGTGCGGGAGTCGTATGCCCGGCCCCACACCGGGCAGTTCGAGCTGTACACCTCGCTATTGCCGGCTTTCACCGAGTTCCTCTGCCGCCATGCCAAACATCCCGACCTGAAAGACCACCCCAAGCTGCTGCTGAGCATCGGCGAGCAGTTCGTCCTCGCCTTCCACGACCCCGAACAGGGACGCACCGTCGCCTACGACAACTTCTACGAGTTCCAGATGCAGAACGTGCGCGATTTCCTGGCCTCGCCCGGATTCAAGGGCTGGCGCACCCAACCGGGCACCGACGAGTTCCTGAAGGCAATCGTCGGCCGCTGGCTGGTCCATCTCGGCAACTTCGCCCGCAACCGCCGCGAGAAACCCTTCCTCAACCTGCTCGACACCGCCCTGCTGCTGCTGCGCACCGTGCCGGAGCTGCTGCCCCAGTTCCAGGCCATCGGGCTGGTGTTGCCAGGCGCGAAGAAGACCTTCCACTACCTGTATGCCGAAGGCGAGGACGCCATCGCCAAGCTGCTGGGCCGGGCCAAGGCCGCCTCGAACGCCGAGCTGCAGGCGGTCATCCGCGATTGGATCGACCTCTACACGATCGGCGCCCTGCCCGAAGTGCCCCGCACCGGGGAAATGGAGGAATCGCCCGACCTCACCGTGCCCTACGTCTACCGCTCCCTCATCGAGGAGGTGCTCGGCGACGGCACCATCTCGGCCGAGGAGGAGTGGGTGGTAAAGAACATGCGCGATTACATCGCCATTTCCAACGAGCGGTACCAGAAGATCTTCGACCAGGTGCAGGAAGCGCGCACCCTGGGCAAGCTGGCCGTGCTCGACCGCGACTTCTCGCCCCGCGCCTTCCTGCATCGCATCTTGACCAAGACGGTCGAGGACGGCGTCATCACCGACGACGAGAAGGCCCTGGTCGGCCAGGTCGCCAACGCGTTGTTGCTCGACCAGGCCACGCTGGCCGAGGTTTTCGCCCAGGTCAAGGAGGAGTTCAAGGCCAAGGGCGGCCCCCCGCCCACCGTGGGCCGCGACCTCGAGAAGCTGCACGACCTCATCCGGTACACGGCCATGGAGGAACGCATCCGGTCGGTCCTCGTTTCCGACCGGGGCATGAAGATCTACCAGAAGGCGGGGAAGATGCTCGCCCAGCTCCGCCAGGAGGCGAAACAGCAGGCGCCGGACCGCGCCGCCGAGCTGCTGGGCCAGTGGCCGGTGGTCTGCTTCTTCTTCGAGCCGCAGGTCTACCTCTACCCGGTCATCATGCTGTTCATCGAGTCGCCCAACGTCCATCCCGCCCGCCTCGAGTTCAAGGGCGGCCGGATCGACATCGAGTTCCTCGAGGAAGTCGCCTCGCGACAGGGAGAGGATGTCTGGATCACCGACCGGCCGATCATCCGGTTGGTCAACGAAGGGTTTGAAACCGAGATCCCGGTCAAGGCGGTGCTGGTCGGAGACAGTCTGCAGAATTTCATCGAAGGCTGTCAGGAAGAGACCCGCGGCCGCTACGCCGTCATGATCATGCACCACTCCCGCATGGCTTCGATCCTGGCCCTACAGAAGGCCGGGCAGCTCGATTTCTCGGGCACCTTCGCCGAGGCCCGCCGGTTGCTGAGCGCCGCCCGACACCAGGAAGCGATCACCCTGCTGTCGGCCATCCGTCAGCGATCGCCGACCATGTTCGAGGTGCAGTACTGGCTGGGGGTGGCCCACGAGCAGATGCTGGCGCGTCTGCCCGACCAGGCCGACCTGCGCGCCAAAGCCCTGGAGTGCTACCAGCAGGAGCTGGCGCTCAACCCCGCCTCCGACAAGTCGATGCGGGCCCTCGGGCGCCTGCTCGCCGAGGAGGGGAAGTTCGACGAGGCGGTGGCGTGGCTGCGCAAGGCGGTCGAGGTGGCCCCCGCCAGCATCCTCGACCTGGTCACGCTCGTCGAGACGTGCTTCAAGCGCGATCTGGCCGCCGGGCTCACACTGGAGGCCCCCCCCGAGTACATCCTCAAGACGCTGGGCGAAGCCTTCCACCTGCACCCCAGCCACCCGCGGGTCAAGCGCCTGGTCGACGAGTTCTCGGTGCGGTTCGGGTTCGACCTGGCGGCCCACTTCCGCGGCCAGCCCGTGGCGACGTTGTTCCAATAGCCTCGTGCCGAGGACGCTCGACCGTGGCGCCATTCGGGAAGGCCCGCCTTGCCCGTCCGGCCTCGGCGGAAACCCCGGCCACGCCAACTCCGGCCACGCCAACTCCGGCCGCGCCAACTCCGGCCGCGCCAACACTGGCGGCCTGGCCGCCCCACGGGCCACAGAATTCTCTTGCTGTCCAGACGACCGTAATGGTACGTGTCGGTCCAATCGTATCACATGGAGGGAGCGACCATGCGTCTCATCACCCTGACCACCGATTTCGGCACCCAGGACTGGTTCGTCGGCGCCATGAAGGGCGTCATCATGAGTCTCAGCCCCCAGGCCATGTGCGTCGACCTGACCCACGACATCCCGCCCGGCAACGTGCGGGCCGGGGCGTTCGCCCTGGCCTCGAGCTACGCCTATTTCCCGCGCGGCACCGTCCACCTCGCCGTCGTCGACCCGGGCGTCGGAACGGACCGACCGGCCATCGCCGTCGCCACTGATTCTTTCCTGTTCGTCGGCCCCGACAACGGGATCCTGTCGCTGGCGCTCAAGCGCGAATCGATTCGGGCCTGCCATCGCCTCGAAAATCCCGACTTCTTCCGGCAGCCGGTTTCGGCCACCTTCCACGGCCGCGACGTCTTCGCCCCCATCGCCGCCCACCTGACCCGGGGGGTCCTGCTCGAGGAGATGGGCCCGCCCCATCCCGACCCGGTCCAGATCGAGTGGCCCAAACCGGTGTTCGGGCTCGACCGGGTCACCGGCGTCACCGTCTACGTCGACCGGTTCGGCAACTTCCTGACCAACCTCCCCGGCGAGGAGATCATGCAGCGCGGCGGCAAACCGCGGGTCAAGGTGGGAAGGCGCATCCTGTCGCTGGTCACCACCTTCCAGGGCGTCGCGGAAGGCGAGCCGCTGGCCTACATCGGCTCGACCGGCATGGTCGAGATCGCGGTCAACGGCGGCTCCGCCCGGCAGGTGCTGAAACTGAAGCTCGACCAACCCGTCGAGGTGACCTGGGAGTGGTCGCCCAGACAGCCTCACGGCAGCGGGCGCCCTTCTTTTTAAGCATGAAAACGGTTCGCCACCCGCCTCTGAGGTCAAGCCTCCTGCGAGGGGCCATGTTCGATCTCGACGGCACCCTGCTCGATTCGTTGACCGACCTGGCCGACTGCATGAACCGGGTGCTGGAGCGGCAGGGCCTGCCCGCTCGGCCCCGCGAGGCCTACCGGCAGTTCATCGGCGACGGGCTGCGCATGCTGGTGCAACGGGCCCTGCCCGATGACCGGCGCCAGCCCGAGTTTGTCGACTTTTGCACCGCCGCCATGAACGCCGAGTATGCCGCACACTGGGCCGATCAGACGCGCCCGTACGACGGCATCTCCGAGATGCTGCACGGCCTGGCCGCGCAGGGAGTGTATCTCGCGGTCTTTTCGAACAAGCCCGATGAGTTCGTCTCCCCGGCCGTGAAGCGGTTCTTCCCCAACGTGCCCTTCACCGCCACGGTCGGGGCACGGCCGGGCGTCCCCCGCAAGCCCGATCCGGCGGGCGCCTTGGAGATCGCCGCCGCGGCGGGGCTGGCCCCGGGCGAGGTTCTCTACCTGGGCGACTCGGGCACCGACATGCAGACCGCCGCCCGGGCCGGCATGCTGGCGGTAGGAGCTCTGTGGGGATTCCGGGACGCCGACGAACTGCAGGCCAACGGGGCGGTTGCCCTCATCGACCATCCGCGCCGCATCTTGACCGATTTCCAATTCCAGGCCCATCGTCGCTGAGAAGGGGGGCTTCCCCGGCCCGAACACCCCGAGAAGGACTGCCACATGCCTCTTCCCACCCGTTCCGAGATCAAGCCCGGCCTCCGGGTCCGCATCGTGCAAAAGGCCGATCAGCGCTCCGGGCGCCTGACCGAGGGCATCGTGCGCGACCTGCTCACCAGCTCCCCCACACATCCGCATGGTATCAAAATCCGGCTCGAGTCCGGCGAAGTCGGGCGCGTGCAGGAGCTCGTTCCCGCGCATTGACGGTGCCGTTCTTCGGAGACGCCAACCTTTCGACCGTACCCTGGAGGCCGAAAGGAGCATAAGCGGCGTCCATCGATCGCCGGGCGAGGAATCGAGCGGGAGAATGAAGATAGAGGGCGGTGTGTTCCGACGAGATGAGGCAGTATCATATCATCAGAGCAGCCGATCGAGGACTTGACGTTTCCCTCTGAACCGGTCACAATTTCTTCACCCCCAGCCCCTCTTGCACCCTGTCGGAATCGAGGAACGACGTGACCAGGGACGACGGCCCGCGCTGCATCATGCATCTCGACATGGACGCGTTCTACGCGTCGGTCGAGCAGGCCGACAACCCCTCCCTGAAAGGCCGCCCGGTGCTGGTGGGCGGCACCACCCGCGGCGTGGTCTCGGCCGCCTCCTACGAGGCGCGGCGGTTCGGAGTGCGCTCAGCGATGCCGATGGTGACCGCCCGCCGCCTCTGCCCGCAGGCGGTCATCCTGCCCGTGCGCATGGACCGTTACCTCGAGGTCTCCGAGAAGGTGATGGCGATCCTGCACGATATCTCTCCGCTGGTCGAACAGACCTCGATCGACGAGGCGTTCGTCGACCTGTCGGGCACCGCCCGCCTGTTCGGCCCCCCCGCCGAGCTGGCCCAGGATGTCAAGCAGCAGATCAGGGCGCAGACCGGGTTGACCTGTTCGATCGGGGTGGCCCCGAACAAGTTCCTGGCCAAGATGGCCTCCGAGCGGAACAAACCCGACGGCCTGTTCATTCTCGAAGAGAAACGGGTGCGCGCCTTCCTGCGCCCCCAGCCCATCACCCGCATTCCCGGCATCGGCCCCAAAACCGAAGAGCTTCTCAAAAAGTACCAGGTGTTCAAGATCGACGACGTCTTCCGTTTTCCGGTCGAATTCTGGGAGAACCACCTGGGCAAGCTGGGCGCGCTGCTCTACGAGCGGGCCCTGGGCATCGACCCGTCGCCGGTGGTTCCCGACAGCCAGCCCAAGTCGTTCGGAGCCGAGGACACCCTGCCGCACGACACGCGCGACTGGCGCGTGCTGACGATGTGGCTGCTCTCGCAGGCCGAGCGCCTAGGCCGCGAGCTTCGCCTGGCCGACTGGCTGGCCGACAAGGTGACGCTCAAGATCAAGTTCGCCGATTTCACCCAGAAGACGAAGACCGCCTCGCTGCCTGAGCCGACCCAGGCCACCCAGGCCATCTTCGAGACCGCCCGCCGCCTCCTGCAGGAGGTTCCCCTGCCTCTCGACGTGCGCCTGATCGGCATCTCGGTCAGCCACCTCTGCCGCACGCCGGTGCAACCGGCTCTTTTCCCCGACCAGGAGCTACGCCGTCGCGAGATCCTCGACCGGGCTCTCGACGCCATCCGGGAGAAGTTTGGCCAGGCCTCGGTCCAGCGCGCCCCTTTGGCTGGCGGCACCACCCGCCGCCGCTGATCACGCCTCGTGCGGTCGATAGCCTTCGCGGGACGGCCCCCGCGAAGGCGTCTTGGGAAGCGGATCCGGCCCGCGCCTCTGCTCCCATCCCCAATGAAAAACGCCGGCGTCGCCCCCCCACCCTGCGCGGGCGGGACACAAAGCCCCGAGGAAATCCGCTCTGGAAGCGGATCGAAAAATCAGGTTTGGGGAACGGCGGCGAGGGCGGCGAAGACGCGCACGAGCAGTTCGCGCAGCCCGTCGCGGACGAGCGCGTCGAGGATCTCCTGGCTGAGGAACTCGACCGGGGCGCGATCGTCGGTCAGCACGAGCGGGCCAGGGGGCAGTTCCGTCGACAGGTCGCGCACTTCGCGCAGCAGCGGGGCGAGGGCATTGTCACGAGGCCAAGCGTCGACGTGGGCGCGGAAGGCGTCCCAGGCGTCGGGGCGGCGGGTGGCGAACAGCAGCGAGTTCATGCCGCCCGGGATGTCGAACCGGTGCACGTGGGGGAACGCCGTACGCATGGTCTGGGCGAGGTGGTCGAGCAGGCCGTCGCGCCCCTCGAACCGGAGGTTGACGTTGGTGACCAGCACCCCGTCGGAAGCCATCCGGTCCGCCACCTCGGCGAAGAATTCGCGCGTGGACAGGTGGAAGGGGACGGTCACATCCTGGAAGGCATCGAGCAGCACGACATCGTACCGGGTAGGGTCGGGCCGGCGCAGAAAGGCGCGGGCATCGTCGACGGCCACCCGGGCGGCATCGGTGGCGAGGTCGAAGAAGCGGTGGCCCAGCCGCACGATCTCGCCGTCGATCTCGACGCCGGTCAGCCGCGCCCCGGGCAGGAAGTGCCGGGCCTGGCGGGCAAAGGTGCCGGCGCCGAAACCGAGGATGAGGCCGTCCCAGGGATGGCCGGGAGCGAACCCCGGCCGCAGCAGCGCCGCCGCGAGCGCGTATTCCCAATAACTGCCCGACAGCTCGTGGTGCGGGTAGAACACCGACTGGTGGCCGATCTCGACGTGGGTCGAGAGGGCGAGGCCGCCGGCCTCGGTGCGGGTGACCTGCAGGTAGTTGTAGAGCGATTCCCCTTCGAACACGGGATCCTTCCAGAAGGCAAACGAGGTGGGAAGCGGCGCCAGCAGCAGGCCGACGAGCACCAAGGTGACAGCGGCCATCCGCTTGCGGCGTACCGCCCGCCGCAGGTAGTGGACGTCGGCAACCAGGTTGAGCACGACGGCGAACAGCAGGAAGGTGCGGGCGGTGCCGAGCAGCGGAATGGTCAGGAACGTGGGCACGAAGGTGCCGACGATGCTACCCACCGTCGACAGGGCGTACAATTCCCCCGCCACGCGCCCGGTGCGGTCGAGGTCGGGCAGGCAGAGCTTGATCAGGCAGGGGGTGGCCGCCCCCAGCAGCAGGCAGGGCACCCCGAAGATGGTCAGGCAACTGAAGACGGTGCCAGCCACCAGCAGCGAGTCAGGGAAGACCAGCGCCAGCAGGAAGAACGAGCCGGTGATGAGGAAGCGACCCACCAGCGGGATCAGCGCGATCCAGACCGAGGCGACCCAGATCATCAGGAAGAGCGAGTCCTCGGTGCCGGGCCGGTCGGCCAGGCGGCCGCCCAGGAAGTTGCCCAGACTGAGCGCGATCATGACCAGGCCGATCAGGACGGTCCAGGTGATCATCGAGCTGCCGTAGTAGGGGGCCATCAGGCGGCTGGCGCTGAGTTCGACCGCCATCACCGCCATGCCGCAGATGAACGTGGTAGCATACAGGAACAGGTTCCGACCCATGCGATACCCTTCTTTCGCGGCCGCCGCGCCGCCGCTTTATGGTGCGGGGAACGGCCGCGGCATGTCAAGCGGCCCCGCGTCGAGCCCCGAAGCGAGCCGGGCCGAACGTTTGTCGCGCTGCGCGCCCCAAGGGTTTCCGGTGAGACGATGGTGAGCGGGGGCGAGGGGATCCGGGCGGGGAACGGGTTCCCCTCCTGGGTCGCCGGCAGCCGAACTGCATGCCCCGAGATTTCGGAGGGGTTCCCACCGCACTCGCCCTTCACCCGTGGACCGGAGGGGACGCCCCATCCCGGACCGCTGGCTGACCGGAAGCGCCACCGCCGCCCCGCCTGCCCCCCCCCCGCCCACCGCTCCCGCCCCGCCCACCGCTCCCGCCCCGCCCACCGCTCCCGCCCCGCCCACCGCTCCCGCCAGGGCCGCCTGTGGCTCGGGTGCCTGGGCGCGATCCTGCTGGCGGCCGGGGTGGCCTGGTGGGCTGGAGGCCGCGTCATGCAGACCCTGCGCTGGGGCTGCGCCGAGGCGATGCTGCGCGCGACGGAGCAGGCCGCCCGGCGCTGCGGCCTGCCCCGCCCCGTGGAAGCTGACGCTCTGGCGGCGGTACAGCCGGTGGCCGGCCGGGTTCGCGACGGTTCGCTCGGCCTCGGCGCGGGGCTGGCCTTCCAGCGAGGCCTGGCCAGCCGCGAGATCCTCGCCCCCTGGACAGCGGCAGGCCTGGTCGAGCTTCTGGGCGAAGGGATGCTGCCTGATCGAAGCGAGCCATCCCCGGCGGCCCTGGCAATCAATTTTTGCGATATGTACAAGACAGGACGGATCGGCCCCGTATCGTGGTCGGCCCTGGAGGATCTGGTCACCGAGGAGCGGGAGGTTTCCGACCACCGGCCGTCCGGCCTGGTGATCACCGACCGCGTGCGCCGGATGAAACCGACCCTGTCCGACGAAGAGCTGGCCCGGCTGACCGCTTTGCTTTCGGCGGCGGGAGAACCCACGCCACCAGAGGGTTTCCCGCCCCCGGCGGTCGACCCCCTGGGCGCTCTGAAGGCCCTGCTGGCACGCATCGACGGGGAAGCCGCCCGATGAGGTCCGCCCCCGGGCAACGAGCCATCGGCAGGCGTCGGGCCTTGGTGCTGGTTTTCCTGACGGTGTTCAGCGGGGCTCTTCCCAAAGTCGGTGCCGGCGAAGCGGTCAATGCCTTCCTCGCCCCTGCGTTTCTCGGGGTCCTGCCGGGCGGAATGCCCGACGCTCTCGCCTGCCTGGGCGCGACCGGCCTGTGGGATGACCAACAACCGGTCGGTTTCGCCGGCGACTGGTGGGCGGCCGGGCCCTACGGCCCCCTCCAGGGGGAACCACGGCCCTGGCCACGCCCCTGGCCCCCGTTCCCCGAAAGTCCCATCTCCTGGACCGATCAACGGCGTCCCCCCGCGGGCCCCACCGGGAATCGTGCTCCTGACTCGAATCGGCCGGACGTGCGCCAGGAGCTGGCGCACTCCTCCTTTCCCCCTCCGGACGCCCTCATCCCGGGTCTGGCCACCGCTCCCCTCCAAGTCGAGGCGGCGCCATGGCGGCGGCTTCAAATCTGGCGAGCCCTGGCTTCGGAGCGCCACGACATGGCCACGGCCTATCCTCCAGGGATCGGCGAGCCCTGGGATCATGCCGGGTTCTTCCTGACCCGGCTGGTCTTCTGCCACACCCGAACCACCGTCTACTGGTTCCTCGGAGTGAATGAACACCTCATCACCTGGATTAACGGGAAGCAGGTCTTCGACTGGCCCCTCCATCGTAAGCGATCGATGAACTGCATCTTCACGCCCGGCTCCGAAACTGGTTTGATTGGCATCACCCCACACCTCCGGCAAGGTCGAGAGCGGTTGGCGTCCCATCTGCTGAGGTGGCACGCAGGGGATGCCTCCTACAAGAGCCGGCATCCGATAACCCTGTGTGCTGATGATTTCACCCGTCTGGCTCGTGGGGCATTGGGCGGCTGGGCTGGGCTGTTTTACAGCGGCGCGGCCAAACAGGTTATTCCCGGCGTCAATATCGAAGTTTTGGGGGCGGTGATCGGTGACGGGAAAGAGGTGATCATCCTTGCCGTTCGGATCGTCCCACCACCGCCCGAAGGTCAAGGACGCCACCCTCTGAACCACAATCAATGGCTTCGCAGGTCCCTTCGTGAGTTGGGGGCTTTCCTGAA
>CALLCO010000286.1 GCA_937998695.1 Candidatus Ozemibacteraceae bacterium | reverse complement strand
GAGGCCACCGATCCGAGCCTGCGGAATGGTGTCTGGAGGCGAACCCGGCCCCAGGGTTTTGAGAACTACGGTAGTCATACCAACCCGGATCCATCTGGATTGGGGACGGGATCCCTCACCGAATGGACGGGAAATCCGCCTCCCCCAGCACCATGGTCAGGATCGCTGAGCGGGATCGACGGCGATGTTCCGGGTCACCTTTTCACGGGGCGACCGGGGGAGTAGAATGGACCCGGAGGACCACATGCATCCCATTCGTGACAAAGCTCCTGATTGGGGGTACAAGGAGGCACCCGGCCGGCTTTCCCCCGCTTTCGTCGCCGCTGCCGCGGCGAGGGATGGCAAAAAAAGCGCTCCCATTCCACGCGCACGAGGGTGGGTTCTCCCTCTTCTCTTCTCTCAATTCCTTTTCCGCCGGGGGAAGCGATCGACCTGGATGACGGTCGTGGCAACAGGGATGCTGGTCTTCCTCGGAGTGGCCCCTGGGATCGCGGGGGTCCCCACGCTTGCCGAGATGCAGGACCGCTTCGCCCGTCTCTACCAGTGCCCGGCTGATCAGGGCCTGGCGACCTTTTCGGCCACCATCGTCAGCGAACAGGTCACCTATATGGCCGGTTCTCTCGGTCTGCCCCCTCCTGACCTGCGCTTGACCTTCGACGGGTTCGGCGGCTTCGAGGTCGACTACGACCGGGACGCCCTCGTCGCCCGTGAACGCGGTTCCCTGCTGGCTGACGCGGCCGATGCGATCAAGAATGCCGCCGAAGGGTTCTTCCAAGCGTACGAAAGCCTGGCCTTCCGCAACCTCTGCTCCCACCTGCCGGCGACCCCAACCATCGCCCTGGCGGGCGACAACGTCGTGCTGACCTACCCTGACCGCACCCCGGGTCAGACGGTACAACTGACCTTCAACCCGGAGTTTCGGCTCGTGGTCATGGAAGCCCGGGACGCCACAGCCAATGCCTTACATCGATTGATGCCGCGGTGGGTGGTCGTCGATGGCCGGTTCCTGCTGGACGCGGTCGAGGTCGAGTTCATCCAGGACGGCGCCTCCGCCTTCCGCAGCCTGTTCAAAGTCGAGAACCAATCCATCGACGACGTCTTCCTCCCGTCGCGGGTCACCCTGCACGCCCGCGATGGCGGCATGGAATCGACGAAGAACGCCTTGATGGATTTCCAGGTGACCGGGTATGCCCTCGGTCGGTCCCGCCGCTGAGGCCTCCTCGGCGGTCGCCCGCACACGCCGTCCAACCGTCGCTTCTCGAGGAAGAAGCAGGTCCTGCTGTCCATTCTCATTTCCAGGAGGTCCCCATGGAGCCCGTACCCCTAAACCCCATCCCCGAGGAGGCGATGCCTGCCGCCGGCTCTGACGAACGCGAAGCGGCAACCGCCGGCCGTCGGCCGATCTTACGAATCATCGGGTTCCTGCTCATCGCCGGCCTGCTCGTGGGAACGGCGGGCGGTTATTATCTCTACACACGGTTTCTCGGCCTCGGCAGCCTCAAGGACGTCTTCGCCGGCAAGGCCGCCGAATTTCTCGGACAGCCCGTCTCGATCGGGGAGCTGGCCCTCGAGTTCCCGACCATCCGGCTGACCGACATCAAGATCGGCGATGAGGTCGCCAACCCCGGCCTTCCGGTGGCGACCGTGGCCCTCGTCAGCGTTACCCCCGACTTCTGGGAACTGGTGAGCGGGAATGTGCGCATCGAGGCGCTCTCGGTTTCCTCGGCCGCGCTGCGCCTGACCCGCAACCCCAACGGCGCCTTGGCCATTCCCCCGGGCCTCGTGACCGCGGGGGGAACCACGCCGGCGGCCCCCCCAGCGGGCGGGGGAACCCCCTTCGATCCGCAGACGCTGCCCCTCGAGCAGCTCGATCTCGAGGGAGTCACGTTGATCTTCGACGACCAGCCGGCGGGCCGGGTGCTGCACGCCGCCCTGCCCAAGGCCTCCCTCGCCAAGAACCGCCTGCGTCAGGCCCTGACCTTTGCCGCCACCCTGAAGGCGGAAGACCTGGTCGACGTCGATTTCGCCGGCACCATCCAGGCCGACGGCACGGTGGGCGCCACCGTCAAGACCGGCCCGGTCGCGCTCGCCGGCCTGCGCACCTGGGCCCCCGACCTGCCCCCGCCGCCCGCGGGGCTCGCCTCGCCCGCCCTGGAAGCCGAGCTGCGCCGCCGGCCCACCGGCGGCCTGAGCGTGCCGCGCCTCGTCCTGACCTGCCACCCCGGCATCAACATCGAAGGCGTGGTCGACCTTCCCACCCTGTCACCGCTCACCGCGTCGGGAACGGTCACCGCCTCGCCCCTGGCCGTCAGCTTGGTGATGCCGCTGGCCAGGCCCTACCTGCCCGACCTCGGCGGGCTCGAACTACCCGCCGGCGAGGTGGGCGGCGGCGCCCGGTTCACGATCGCCCCCGACCGGCCCCCCGAAGTGACCGCCTGGCTCCAGCCCAAGGGCCTCATCGTCAAGCACCCCGCCGCTCCCGCGCCGGTCTCGCTGGCCGATGGCCGGGTGCAGTACGTCGACGGAGCGGTACAGTGGGAAGGCCTGCGCGCCGCCGTGTCGGGCCTGACGATCGCCAGCCCCCGCGGCCGGGCGACGCTCGGCGACAAGCCGTCGCTCGAGGCCGATCTGAAAGCCACCCTGCACGCCGCCGCCGTGGCCAAGGATTTCCGGGCGAACATCCCCAAGGATCTGCGTTCCCTCGACCCCTCCGGAACAGCCGAGTTCGAAGGGAAGGCCCGCTACGCGCTGGGCCAGCCCGCCCTCGACGGCACCCTGACCCTGACCGCGGTCAAGGTCGTGCCGCAACCCGGCATGGCCCCCGTGGTGCTCGACCAGGCCGTGCTGAAAGCCGAAGGCCTCGGCCCCGCCGCCGGGCGCCTCATCGTGGGACCCTGTCGGGCCCGGCTGCTCGACATCCCGGTGGAGCTGAGCGGCGAAGTGACCAACGCCCCCGACCCGAAGCTGGCCCTGCAGGCCAGCGGCGTGGCCGACTTGGCCCGCCTGCAGGCCGCCCTGCCCATCGAGAACGAGGTGTTCAAGAAGAAATCGCGCCTGGCCGGCCGGGCCCAGGTATCCGCCACCGTAGGCGGCACGCTGGGCAAGCCCGATCCGCAGGCGGTTCTCACCCTGAGCGGGGCGGAGTTCCATCTCGAAGAGCGGCGCCTTCATCTGACCGGTCTGCAGGGCACCGCCCGCGGCAGCCTGCAACGCCTTCACCTCGAAAAGATCGCCGCCACCCTCGCCGGGGCGCGCATCCAGATCGACGGGACCATCGACAACCCGCTCAAACCGGTCATCACCGGCAAGGCGGTCATCGCCGGGCTCGACCTCGCCGAGGTGCGGGCCTTTCTCGCCCACAACTTCCCGACCTTCCCCGCCGACCTCGGATTCGACGGCCGGGTCAACCTCGACCTCAAGCTGACCGGACCGGCCGAGACCCCGAAACTCGACGGCACCGCCATTTTGGCCGGGGTCACCCTGCGGCACCCGGCCATGATGCGGCCCCTGGAGCGGATCGCCGGCCCGGTCGCCTTTGACCATGCGGGGCTGCGCACCGAAGGAATCCGGGCCGACTGGGGCAGCTCGTCGGTGCTGTTGAAGGGGAAGATCGACTCCTGGGCGTCGTTCGGCCTCGATTTCGGCTACGAGATCAAGCCGCTCGACCTCACCGACCTGGGCCGGTTCTTCCTGGCGGGCACCGGCTACGTACTGACCGGCAGCGGGTCGGCCCAGGGGAAGGTCACCGGCCCCATCGCGCGGTTCCTGCTGGCCGGCACGGCCACCATCCCGGCGGGGATGATCGAAGCCGCCACGACCAAGGGCGCGGCTGGGTTCAAGTTTCCCTTCACCGACTTGACCGCCCCGTTCACCTTCACCGACAAGGTGCTTGACCTCAAGAACGCCCAGTTGAAGATGTTCGGGGGCGGCCTGCAAGCCTCGGGCAAGGTCTGGGTGGGCGAAGATCCCATTCGTTTCGCCCTCGACACCAAGGGAAGCGGGCTGCGGGCCGAGGGCTTCCTGGCCCTCAACTCGCGCTACAAGGACGTGTTGACCGGGCCGGTCGATCTGACCTTCGCCGCCCAGGGCAACTCGACCGGCCTGAGCTCGCTCGATGGCAGCTGGTCGGTCGGCATGAAGAGCGGCGCCTACCAGGCCCCGCCGGTCGCGGCACAGATCTTCGGGGCGCTCAACGCCCCCCAGCTATCCAGCGGCACTATCAGCAACGTCGGCGGGAATTTCGTGTTCAAGGCCGGTCAGATGCATTCCAACGACCTGTTGTTCAAGAGCCCGGTCGGGCAATTGACCTACAAGGGCACGGTCGGCCTCGACACCTCGCTCAACGGCACCGCCAATCTGTCGCTGCCCCGGGCGGTCTGCCAGGGCAGCCCCATCCTGGCGCAACTGGTGGGGAACCGCCCCACCCTCGAGCTGCCAGTAGGGGTCAAGGGAAGCCTGGTCTCGCCCTCGATCGACCTCGCCCTCGATCGTCTGCTGAAGAAGGCCGTCGAGGAACAAGCCAAGGCCAAGGCCCAGGACCTGCTGCTGAACGCCCTGGGCGGCGGCAAGAACCAGCTCGCGGAGCCGGCCAGCGGGACGGCGGGCGTGGCCTCCGCCCCGGCCGCTCCCACCAAGGTCGACCCCAAGCAGGTTCTGCAGAAGGAACTGGGCAAGCTCCTGGGCATCGAACCCAAGCAGCCTCCGCCGGCGGCCACCACCCCGAATCCGGCTCCGACGCCCACGCCGCCTCCCTCCCCCACCCCGGTCGCCAGCCCGACAGCCACCCCGGCCCCCGTTCCCCAGGCCCCGGTCACGGCGACCGCTCCGGCTCAACCCAAGAACCCCGTCAAGAAGATCGAGCAGGACCTGAAGAACGTCGGAAAGGACCTGAAAAAAATCTTCAAGTGGTGACGCGAGGTTGAGCCCACGGCGAGGGGCCGGCCGGGCCCTTGGGGGTCAGCCGGAGCCGCTCGCCGGCCTGGAAAGAAGAGCTTTTTCCGTAACGAAGACGGGGACCAGTGGAAATTTCCGGCAGGATGGCGTAGATTTGTCTCAATCTTCCGTACCTGAGGACGCGCGATGCACACCAAAGACGTTTATTCCATCCGAGTTGAAACCAAGGGTGACGTCACCACCGTCTACCTCAAGGGCTCGCTGGTCGAAGAAGCCGGAGTCGCCCTGGGAACGGAAGTCTCCAAAAAAATCGACGAGGGCGGCAAACGGTTCGTCTTCGATTTCGGGTATTCCCTGACCATCAGCAGCCCGACCGTCGCCACCATCCTCGATCTCGCCGAACGGATCGTCGACGGCAAAGGCGGCAAATTGATCGTCTCCAGCCTGACCGACCTCAACATGAAAGTCTTCGAGATGGTCGGCATCTTCCTGTATGCCGAAGCCTGCCCCACCGTGCAGGAGGCCGAAATCCAGGCCATGCTCTGACCCGGGGCCACTGCCCCGCCGGGAACAACATAACCTTTCCCATCTGCGACCACATGTGAGTCGCCGGTTCTTTATCGGCCGGGATTGCTCTGTCTCCCCATCGACCGATTTTTGCCACTCCGCTGCCGGTTTTCTGGCGTTTGACGCTCCTCATCCGCCTGTTTCCATAGTTCAAGCCCATCCACACCTGGTACGCTCCTTGCTGGCATCCAGGCATCATCCATGTGAATTCATGGCAAGATCATAAGGAGGACCCCGTGATCAAGCGGATGTGTTCCAAGGTTCTACCGGTGGTTCTGGCGATGGGTCTGCTCTGCAGCGGGACCGCATGGGCGGGCAAAGGCGATGGCCACGGCCACTGCCACAAGAAGAAAGTCGGCTTTTTCACCCGGCTCGGGCGGGCCATCCGGCACCTGGGCGATCACATCAAGAACGGCATCATGGATTTCGGCGTGAACGTGAAGTATGTCCTCACCGGCCGCAAGTGCCGCGTTTGGGTGTGTGGCTACTACGATCACAACGGCCGCCACGTGAAGGGCCACTGGCGCTACCTGAACAACTGCCACGGCAAACCCGGTCAGGGCAACAACCCCGGACAGGGCAACAACCCCGGACAGGGTAACAACCCCGGGCAGGGCGGAAACCCCGGACAGGGTGGCGCCACGCTGCCTCCTCTTCCTCCCGATGCTCCTCCCGCTCCTCCGTCTGAACCGCCCGCCCAACCTCCTTCTGACCTGCCGCCCGTCGGGGAACCGCCGGCCAGCGACCAGGGTCAGGGCGATCAGGGGCAGGGTGACCAGGGCCAGGGCAATCCCGGGCAGGGCAAGCGCACTCTCGGCATGCTGATGAACGACCTGGTGAGCGCCTCCGCCGACCTCGACCAGCTCAAGCGCCAGGCCGTCCAGGCCAAGAGGGGCAAGGCGAAGAGCGAAATCGTGCTGTCGATGGCCGAAGATTACACCCTGGTCAGTAACGATCGCGAAGCCGACGGCAAGCGCCTGGTCCGGGTCATCACCCAGGACCTCGAGCAGAACCAGGGCCGCCCCGGGATCTTCTACAGCGCCTACCTGCGCAACCTGGCCAAGATGTCCAAGGCCGATCGCGATGCGATCCGCGACATCCTCGACTCCATCGAGAAGTTCGTAAAGGCCGAAGCCCTCGAGGAGGGCAAGAACAGCCCCTACCACACCCGCCTCGCCGAGCTGAGCAAGTTCTAAGGTCCTCTCCAACCCCACCCCCCGGACTTCCCGGGGGGTTTTTCATATTCCAAGAAAACCGGCGGCTCTCTTCCCCTAGGGGATCTTCATCCATCCCCACGTGCTGCGCGCGGACTCCCCTAGGCTCTTCACGACTCCGTATCACCCGCGGCCTTGTTCCACGGACCGGCTCCGTTCTGAAGAGGGGCTCACCCCGAAAGCCGTCTTCCCGAGGATCGGAGAAACTTGCGATTGGCCCAGAAGAGGCATAGAATGTGGCTCATGCACGCGAGATCCAGAATCGTGGAGCGGTTGTTCCTGTTTACGGGGTTCGTCATCCTCTTGGCGTCGCTCTTCATCGTCTTCCACCCCAAGGGCCAGCGTCGGTATCACCTGTTTCTGCTGGGCGTCTCCAAAGGCCGGATCAAGCCCATAAACGCCAAGTTCCCCCCGTATCGGGGCAGCCGGATGGGGGGCGCGGCCTACGTGAAGCGGCAACTCGACACGCTGGTTGCTTCCCTCAGCGGTGAGCCCTACAACATCCTGTCGATCGGCAGCGAGATTTCGGGGACAGCCGACGCCTATTTCTCGCGGGGGGCCACCCCGATCGAGGTCCTCAACCGCCTGAAGGTCGATGCAATGCTGGTGGGCAACATCGAGTTCACCTTCGGCCGCCAACGCCTGGAAGAGTTGGCCGGCCTTGCCCATTTTCCCTTTTTGGGTACCAACGTCACCACCATGGGCAGCGATGACCCGCCCCCCTTTCTCCAGAAAGACCAGATCCTCAGCCCCGGCGACGGTCTCAAGATCGGGGTGGTGGGGGTGACCCCGCCCCAGACGCCGACACTTACGTCGGCCGGCAATGTGGCGGGACTGCGCTTCCTCCCCCCCGGCCCGGAACTCGTCGAGCGGGTCAAATCGCTCCGGAACCGTGGCGTCGACCTGGTGGTCATGCTGTCGCTGTATGACGATTCCCGCCTCACCGAGGAGGAATGGACCCAGATCGTGGCCGCCCGCCCCGACGTGCTGGCGATGGTCGATTTCGAGGTCGATCCACCGCTGCCGGTCGAGAAGGACGGCATCATCATCAAGACGGTCAGCGGGTACAACCAGTCGAAAGAGATCGACCACCTGACCCTCGAACTGCCGGCGTTCGGCGGCCGCCCCTCGGCGTGGCACGGCCGGCGGATCCCCGTCTACTGCGACGAACTCGAGCCCGATCCCGGCATGGAGGAATTCCTCAACAAGACCGCCGGAACGCTCGACCAGCTGAAAGCCGAAATGGTGGGCGAATTCGCCGCCGACACTGCCCGCCAGTATACCCGGGAATGCCCGATCGGGAATCTGGTGGCCGACGCCATGCGCGACCTCTTCCCATCGGATGTCGCCCTGATGAACAGCGGCGGCATCCAGAGCGATATCAAGGGTGGCCCGTTCACGGTGGGCGACCTGTTTGCGGTGCTGCCATTCGACAACCAAGTGGTAAACATGACTCTGACCGGCCAGGACCTGCTCGAGGTGCTGTCGATCTCGGCTTCCCTGAAGCGCGGTCTGTTGCAGATCTCGGGCGGCCGGTACACCTTCGCCCACCGCGCCGAGGAGGATTTCGAGCTGAAAGATGTGGTCATCGGCAGCGAACCCCTCGACCCCACCCGCGCCTACAAAGTGACCACCAACAGCTTTCTGGCCGAGGGCGGCGACGGGTTCTGGGCCTTCAAACGCGGGAAAGAGGTGCAGTATGGTCCCCTGCAGCGCGAGGCGGTCCGGACCTACCTGCAGCGCATGACGGCCTCCGGGCCGCTCACCTTGGCCACCCAGGGCCGCATCGTCCGCGAATGAGCCGGCCCCGCTTCCTCCGCTGACCCCCGCCCCGGAGACCCACGATGGATCCAGCCCTGCAACGACTGGTCGACCGCCTGCCCCCGATCGACGAACGGGCCCGACAGGCCAACCTCGCCATGACCAATGCCAACTACGTGTTCATCGGCGGCGAGGTGTCGTGGGCCCGCTCGGCCCGGTTCAGCCACTTCTACCGGATGCCGCTTCAGGCAGGCACCCTCCTCCGGGTGACTTTCCATGAGGGGGTGTTCACGGGGCGCCTCGCCACCCGTCTCTGCCTGTGGGGTGACGAGGAATACCTGGAATGCCCCCTGCCCCGCGAGTTCGCCACCCTCGTGGCGGGCCCGTTCCGGCGGGCCATCGACGTGGCCACCAATATCGACGGGCAACTGGTCATGACCTTCTCGCCAGGGGCCGACTACGTGTCACGGGGTGAGACCTCGCTCGACCGGCTGGCCCTGGCCCGCGATCTCGAGATCCTGACTGCCCCGCCGGCCGCCGATCCGGCCCCCCAGCTCCTGATGAACACCTGCCCCCACGCCCAGACCGAGGAGATCACTCCCGACCCGACGTCGTCGTTCCTCCAGCGCACCTTCACCATCTGCATGGCCTGCGGCCGGGTGTTGGCCCGGCGGGGTCGGTGCGCCCGCGATGCCTGTGACTGCAGCCGCCACGGCGACAATTTCCGCAGCGTCCCCGTCGCCGCCGGTGGATGAGGCCACCCCCCGGAATCCCATTCAGCCGTCGCGGTCGCGTTGTCATTTTTCCGCTGGCCATGCTAGAATTGATCGCACATGTTCGATACGTCGTGGTTTCTGCCCAAGGCGGCCCCCGCTCCCGACGGGCTGTTCAAAGAGAACGAGCTCCTCAAAAGCCAGATCCAGGAACTCCTGTCCCTGGAGGAGACGGGCTTTTTCATCGAGCTCGATTCGCTGCTCAAGGCCATCCTCAAGAAGGCCCTGATCCTGTGCAAGGCCGAGGCCTCGTTCTTCGCCCTCTGCCAGGCCGATCCCAGCCAGCTCGAGGTGCGCATCAGCAACCTCATCCTGGAAGAGAAGATGGCCAGCCTGCTGGCCCGCTTCCGCGAGAACTACCCCCAATGGCAGGAATCGGAGAGCGAGCTGATCCCGATCGACGATTTCCTGCTGCTACCGCTGATCAGGCGCCACCGCATGCTCGGCGTCATCGGGCTGAAGCTGAATTCCCAGGCCCCCGAGAACGTCTGCGAGATCATGCCCATCCTGGCCCGGCAGGCGGCGGTCTCCCTCGAAAGCGCCATCCTCTACGAACGCATGTTCAAGCGCCTGCTGGTGCTGAGCAACGTCTTCATCCTCGGGAAGGAGATCATCTCGAACATCGATCTGACCGGCCTGGTCGACAAGTTCCTGTCGGTGGCCCGCGACGGCACCTCCAGCGAGCTGGCCAGCCTGCTGCTGGTCAAGGCCGGCGAGACGGGCCCCTCCTTCGCGCGGGTCCAGACCCCGGCCGGCCCCGGCCGGTTCGTCAGCGACGGCCACCAGCTCTCCCCCGCCACCCGGCACGTCCTCGAGAGACGTCAACCTCTTACCATCGAGAACATCGCCCAGAGCGAGTTCGCCACCACCGAACCCGCCCGGTTCGAGGGGTTCACCCTGCGCAACACCCTGTTCCTGCCTCTCTCCGCGCAGGATCAGGTGCTGGGCGTCATCCAAGTGGCCAACAAGGTGGGACGGTATTCCTACTCTTCGGAAGACCTCGACCTGCTGAAGATCCTGGGCAGCCAGATCGCCTTCGTCATCCAGAACGCCGACCTGTTCCGCAACCTGCAGCAGGCTTACTTCTCGACCCTGTCCGCCCTGACCTCGGCCATCGACGCCAAGGACAGCTACACCCACGGGCACTCCGAGCGGGTCACCCAGCTGTCGCTCGGCCTCGGCCAAGAGATGGGCCTGACCCCCGTCCGCCTCGAAAACCTCCGCCTGGCCGGCATGCTGCACGACATCGGCAAGATCGGCATTCCCGAGAACATCCTCAACAAGCCGGGGCGGCTGACCAACGAGGAGTTCGAGGTCATCAAATCCCACCCCGACCTGGGCGTGCGCATCCTGGCCAAGGTCGAGTTCCTCGCCCACATCATCCCGTTCATCCGGCATCACCACGAGCGGTTCGACGGGCGGGGCTACCCGGGCGGCCTCAAGGGCGAGGACATCCCCACCGAGGCGCGCATCCTGACCATCGCCGACACCTGGGACGCCATGACCTCCGACCGCCCCTACCGCAAGGCCATGGACGGCCGCAGCGCGCTCGAGGAGATCCGGCGCTGCAAGGGCAGCCAGTTCGACCCCGGCATGGCCGACGCCTTCGCCCGCATGATCGAGCGCCAGCAGGGGCCGGCCCCCACTCCCTGAACCCATGCTCTTCAGCGCGGAGAACCGATCCCTCGAGCGGGTCTTCCTGCTCGTCATCCTCCTCACCCTGTCGAGTTTCGCCTACTACTTCACGATGGCCGACCGGGAAGAGGTGCAGGGCCGCTTCGCCAACCGCCGCGAGGTCATCGTCAAGCTGCTCGGCCGCGAGCTGAACAGCCTGCTCAAGCGGCGGGCCGACCTGACCCCCCGCCTGACCAACCTGCTGGCCGAGGAAGGCGTCGCCTACGCCTTGGTGCAGCAACCCTCCGGGGAAGTGCTGGCCAAAGCGGAGACTCCGATGCTGTCGGTCGGCGCCCTGACCGAGGTCGAGGGCGAGGCCCTGCGCACGCCCTATCTGGCCTTCTTCCCCCTCACCGACCCCAGCGGGACCATCCCGCTGGTCGAAGCGGCCCTGCCCATCGTCACCGATACCGGCCGCAAACTGGTGTTGCGGGTGGGCTTCTTCGCCATGGCCGAGGAAGAGCGGCTGCGGGCGGTGCGGTTCCGCAACGTCCTGCTCTTCTCGGTGTTGCTGCTGGGCTTGTTCACCTACTGGTTCATCCGGCGCCGGCATGCCTCCGACTTCCAGACCACCCTAATGGGCGGGATCGGCCTGTTGATCCTCTTGCTGTTCCTGGTCTCGCGCTTCGCCCTGCAGAACTGGTATGACACCCACTGGCGCCAGAGCTTCGTCCAGCACGGGATGTCGATGGCCAAGGTGGCCGCCCTGCCCGCCAAGCGGTTCCTGACCACGGGCGATGACGGCGATCTGCGGGAGCTGCAATCGCTGTTCGAGCTCGACGACAATTACGCCTTCCTGAGCATCGTCAAGGACGAACAGTACCTCTACCATTCCGACCCCTCGTACAAGAACACCACCTTCACGCCCGACGCCAACTACGTCAAGAGCCAGAACTCGCCCAAGCCCCAGGTCTTCCCGCTGCCCGAGGGCGATCTCTATGAAGTGCTGATCCCGCTGATGGAAGGGCAGCACCGAATGGGCACCATGCGCCTGGGCTTCCGCAACGCCCTGGGGTCGGGGCCGCTCAGCGTGATCCGCAACCAGCTGATCCTGATCTTCCTGGGCGGCCTGGTGACGGCCCTGTTCCTGGCCTACCTGCTGGCCCGACGAGTGGCGAAAGATATCTCGGGCTTCATCAAGGCCATGGACCAGGTGACGGCGGGCGACCTGCGCCAGCAAGTCTATATCGACCGCGACGATGATTTCGGCCAGCTCGCCCAGGCCTTCAACTTCATGCTGATGAGCCTGCGCGAGCGTGACCTCCTGGGCAAGGGCCTGCAGAACTACGTCAGCAAGAGCATTGTCGACAAGACCCTGAAAGCCCTGTCGGCCGAGGAGAAGAATGGTGAGAAGGTCTTCGCGGTGGCCGTCTTCATGTATTTCCACGGCCTCGCCGAGGCCATGGGCCGCGTGAGCAGCCCCCAACTGCTGGCCGAGGTGCGCGACCTCTACCAGGCGGCGCGTCAAATCTGCCCGACCGGGGTGGCGAGCACCCTCCAGGTCACGCCGGTCGGCATCCTGACGGTCATCTCCCATGCTAACCGGCACGAGACACTGATGCGCGGGATCCAGACCGCCCAACTCCTCGGCCAAGCCCTGGCCAAACGGGCCGAGATCAGCATCGCCCCCAAACTGACCCTGCATGCCCTCGAGGTGGTCTACGGGGCCATCGACGACCACGGCCCCCAGGTCGCCTTCCTGGGCGAGACCATGCTCGATTTCCGCTCGTTCGGCCAGGTGCAGGACAGCGACGAGGTCATCTTCAGCCAGGAAACCTACTACCTGTTGAAAGATGTCGCCCAGTTCGACGAGCTCGAGGTCAGCACGGCCGACCAGGGGCGGGTCAAGGGCTTCATCTTCCGCGGCTTCAAACCGCTCGAGGCGCTGACCCGCATCTTCCCGGAAGGATCGGTCTGGGTCAAGATCCTGGTGTTGAAGATCATGCGCGGCGCCACCGGCCCGGTACCGGCCGAGACCCTGCTGGAATGGTTCAAGGATGGCGAATGGGGGGTGCGCTACCATGTGCTCGACGTGCTCGAGCGCGTGCGTCCCCCCGGCCTGCTCGAGTTCATCATCGGGGTCGTCCAGAACGAAACTGAACCCCGGGTGCTGTCCAAAGCGGTGGCGGTCCTGGGCAAGGTCGGCAACGACTCGCACATCCCGATCCTGGCCGAACGGCTGCGCTCGGCCGATCGGCGGGTCAAGGCCAACACCATCGAGGCCCTGGAGTCGATCGGCGGCAAGAAGGTCTACGAGTTCCTCAACCTGCTGGTCGACGAGCAGGACAACCGAGTCAAGGCCAACATCCTGATCGCCCTCGGCAAATACGGCGACCTGCGGGTGTTCGACCTCCTGACCCGAATGATCAAGGATTCCGACAAGAACATCCGGGCTTCGGCCGCCTACGCGCTCGGCAAGCTCGGCATGGCTCAGGGCGTCGAGCCCCTCATTTCCGCCCTCTCCGACAAGGATCTGGGCGTCCGCCGTCAGGTGGTCGCCTCTTTGACCGCCCTGAAGGCCGACCTCGAAATCGACCTCTAAAATTCCCTGGCAACCGCCGTGCCCCTCTTGCTTCGGGCGCGCCTCCAGGGTAATCTGGGAGAGATCAGGGCCCGATCCCGGCCCTGGCGGACTCACACCCCAGGCGGGGGAAAGCCGGTAGCGGGCGCTCGAACGGCATATTCCCCACGGACCCGCATGGCGGGCGGTTGCGGCACAGGAGGCAGCACATGGATTTCCAGGAAGCGTATGCCAAGGGCAGCGAAGCGCTGAAGGAAAAGCGGACGGCCGAGGCCAAGGAGTATTTCAAGAAAGCGCTCGAGCTGAAGCCGAACGACATCTACACCCTCAACAAACTCGCCATGATCCTCAAGGAGGAGGGCGATTTCGTGCAGGCCATGGACCTGCTCGAACGATCGCTCAAACTCAAGCAGGAGGACCTCTACACCAATTACCTCCTGGGCAATGCCTACCTCGAGCAGGGCGACATCGAAAAGGCCATCGAAACGCTGGAAAACACCGTCCGTATCAATCCCAAAGACAAATATGCCCGCAACTCCCTCGCCCTGGCCTATCGCATGAAGGGTGACTACACCCAGTGCATCGCCACCCTCAACGAGGCCCTGCGGGTATCTCCCGACGACCTCTACAACAAGCTCAGCCTGGCCACCGTCATCTTCGAACAGGGCGATGCCGTCCAGGCCGAAAAACTCGCCGGCGAGATCATCAAAAAAGACCCACAGAACGTCACCGCCCTGGTGCTGATCGGCCGCATCCACCTCGAGACCGGCGACCTGGCGGGCGCCGTCACCCACTTCCAACGGGTGCTGTCGCTCGACGCCAAGAGCAGCGAGGCGAATTACTACCTGGGCCGCATCTATCTGGAACAGAACGAGTCGGGAAAGGCAGCCGACCATTTCAACCGGGCCATGCAGTCCGGGTCCGACAAGCTCAGCCTCAGCAAGAACCTCGGCGTCATCTTCATGGACAAGGGCATGCTCGCCGAAGCTCAGGTGGAGTTCGAGCGGGCCCTCGCCCTCGCCCCGGAAGACCCCTTCACCCTCAACAACCTCGGCAAGCTGCTCGTTTTGCAGGGGAAATACGACCAGGGCGTCGGTCACCTGAAGAAAGCTCTCGAGGTCCAGCCCGATTACGCTTTTGCCCACTACAACCTGGGCCAGGCCTTCCGCAACCTCAAGGACTACGCCCACGCCATCTACCATTTCCTGTTCTGCCTGAAGTTCGAGCCTGATGACATCTACGCCATGAACCGGCTGGGCCGCACGTTCCTGGAGGCCGGCCTGCCCGCCAACGCCCTCGAGGTGTTCTGCAAGGTCATCGAGGGGCATGATCCCAACGAAGCCTACGCTCACTTCGGCAAGGCCGAGACCCACGAAGCCCTCGAGCAGTATGAGGCCGCCCTCGAGTGCTACCGCCGGACCATCGCGGTGGCGGGCGAGAACAAGGTCCTTAAAGATCGGGCGGCGGCCCGCATCAAAGACCTGCAGAAGCGCTGATCTTCCCCCTTCCCTGCCTTCGCGCCGCCCGATGTTCGCCCATCCCTGGGTTCTGCCGCCGCCGGTTGCTCTCACCCGGTTTTCCCGGTTTTCCCCCTGAGCGGGCTGGTTTGTCCACCGCCCCCCGCTGATCACATCCCCACCGACAAGGAGGCCCCGCCGATGCTCCGCCGTCTCGATATCAAGGTTCCCGAAGACGCCGAGGAACCCCTGCTTGGCCTGGCTGAACGGCTCGGAGTGATGGTGTTTTCCAGCCCGTGCCTGATCACCGAGGTGCGCGGCGGGGAAGAGGATGTATCGTTCACCGGCGAGACCGTGGTCAGCTTCTTGTTCTCGACGGTCGAACAGGAGGCCGAGGACATCCAGAAGCAAGTGCAGAACTGGCTGCAACGGGAAGGACACCCCGACGCCTCGGTGACCGTCATCGACTACCCCGACCAGACCGACTGGATGGCGGGGTTCCGTCAGTATTTCCAACCCCTGCGCGTGGGCAAGGGCATCCTGGTCTGCCCCCCCTGGGACGTCCCCGAAGACCCGGTGCGGCTGAAACTGCTGATCGATCCAGGCATGGCGTTCGGCACCGGCACCCACGAGACCACCCGTCTCTGCCTCATGTTGCTCGAAGACACCGCCCCCCAGGGGGGCCGCTTCCTCGATCTGGGCTCGGGCAGCGGAATCCTGGCCTTCTACCTGCTCCGACGGGGGGCGGCGGCGGTCGTCGCCGTCGAAAAGGAGGGGCCCGCCGTCGAGAACCTGCGAAAAAACGCCGGCCTGAACCAGATCGGAGCGGGACTCGAGGTGCGATGCGTCGATCTGGATGGCTTCGCCCCGCCCTGGCCAGCGGATGGCCTGGTGGCCAACCTGACCTCGCCCCTGCTGCGGGAGTTCCTGCCTCGCTTCTCGGGATGGGTGAAACCGGGGGGCTGGGGAGTCTTTTCCGGGGTCAACGCCACCAACGCCGGGCTGGTTCGGCGTTCGTTCGAGGCCGCCGGTTGGCGTCTGGAGCGGGAAGTCACCGAAGGGGAGTGGCACGGCTTCCTGGCCCGGCGCGGCTCTCCCATCAAGGCCAGCAGCCCGCACCGATAGACGGTGGAGGGGCCCAGCCAGTCTTTCCTGGCCTCTGGCCCCCATCACCTCGATGGTTCGCCGGCAGGCGTACATGAAAAAACCCCGGGCCGAAGCCCGGGGTTTCGCATGCAGCTACTTCGAATTGCTCTGGCGAAGGAGGGTGATGTATTCGTTGTAGGCGTTGCGGTATTCGTTCAGCGCGGCTTGGGTATCCGACCGGAGCATGTTGGTGCGCATTTCCTCGTCGGGATTTTCGCTGCCACCGATGTTGGTCACGATGTTGATGTAGCGGTTGTAGGCCTTGATGTACTTGGCGTGCGCGGCCTTCAGGGCGTCGGACGCGGCAACCGGAGCCACTTCGGGGGCGACTTCCGTCGAGGCGGGAGTGGTGTTGGCGACAACCGGGATCTCGGTGGCGGGAGCCGCAACCGGGACTTCACCCGTCGGCTTGCCGATGTCCCCACTGACCACGACTTCTCCACGAGGGATGGTCACGGACGGAGCGGCGGAGGGCAGGTTGCTGCCGTTGCTGATGGTCTGCTTCTGGCGCTTGTATTTCTTCCAGAGCAGGTAGCCCACGACGGCGGCACCGATCACCACGAGGGCGGGGATGAACAGGGGACTGCCGATGATGCCACCGATGAAGCCAGCGATGCCAGAGAACATGCTGCCGATGGCGGCACCCACGGCACCCAGGGCTCCGGTCACGAATCCACCGGCGGCACACAGGCCACCCCAGATGGTCGCGCCGATTCCGGCGATCCCGGCTCCCAGGCCACCAACCGCCGTCGCGGCTCCGGCGCCGGCGGCAACCGTGGCACCCGAAGCGAAACCGAGGGCGGAGGCAATGTAGGGCCCGGCGATGATGGCACCGGCACCCACGGCGACCGTGGCGAGCGCGGTCTTGACGGGATTCTGTTTGGCCTTGTTCACCAGATTGGCGAACAACCCGGCTTCAGCGCTGTGCGTGAACGCGGTCAGCAGCATCATGACCGCCAGGGTTGTCGCCAGGGAACGGGTCAGAGTGCGATTCAACCTCATAAGACTTTCCTCCTGATGGGATGAACGGGACACAGGGTTCGGGTTTGGGGTCTGTGCCACTTCCTCCTTTCGAGTGAAAGTTTGGGTTGGGGTTGGGTTGGGGTTGGGGTATGAAGAAGGACCCCGCCTCGGGTTAAAGCGGGGTCCCGGCTTCCGTGGGGTACAACCCTCGCGGGTTGTCAGGCGAACCTGCGATCAAGTTCAGAGCTGGGTTCCGATCGTATTTTCAAGGACCTAGGGGAATCTTGTGTCAAATTATACGAACAGTACCCAGGAGCGTCAAGGTCGGATGATCTTACTTCACGATCCCCATTTTGAGGGTGAGGTTCATGCGGGTGTCGATCTTTTCTTTCTTGCCACCGCCCATGTCGCTTTCCATGACCATGATCATGCTCGAGGTGACCTCGTTCTTGACCATGATGCCGGCCTTGTAGGCGAACCAGATCTTGCCGGTGGCCTTGACGTTGAGGTTGATCGAGCCGGCCTGGCCCTGCTCGCTGGAGACGTTCGACTGAAGCTTCACGCACTCGTAGCCGTCGACGGTCTCGAAGCCCAGGACCGTGTATTTGACGTTGAGGGGAATGGGCAGCTGGGGGTTGGGCTGGATGTTGGAATCCCAGGAGTCACCGGTCTTGAGGGGCTTCTGGGGGAACTTGATCTGCATCTGATTGAAGTTGCCCTGGTCCATCCCTTCGGACTCGATGACCTCGCCGTCCTTGGCCATTTTGACCCTGATGATCTGGCCGATGGCGGGAAGGGGGGTGGGGGTGTTGTTGACGGTGATGGTCCCTTCCTGGATGGTGGTGGTCATCTCGATGTTGCCCTGCTTGTCGACGCCAGTGACCTTCTGCTCGAGTTTCATGTTGGTTTCCAGGTCGGTCTTCTGGGCTTTCTGCATGGCGGTGACGACGGTGGTCCCACGGATGTTCATCTGATACTTGACCGTGGTGCCGGGCGCGGGATTGTACTGCAGCAGGACGGGCTCTTGGGCAGTGGCGGCCAGCGCCACGGAGAGCAGGACCAACACACTCGCGATCACGGCGAAACGCTTCAACATCGACCAAAGTCTCCTTTCGCTTTCCCAGGGTTCGCCTGGATGGTACCAATAGTCATGGCGGGAAACCCGCTCAGTCAGGGGGAGAATAGCATAGGGGTGAGGGGGTGTCAAGAAGAATCCATTGCCTTGTCAGGCCCCATCGGATCCGCTATAATGGCCAGACGACCGTTCTCCCATTTCCCGACGGAAGGCCCTTCCATCTGAGCTCGCGCAACGACCTGAGCTACCGGCAGTTCGAAGACGTGTATTTCGAAAAACGCGTCTGGATGCCCTCGGCCAACGTCGCCAACTACGTCATGCTCTTCACCCGGCTGTACATTGGGGAAAAGACCCCCCTCGGCCGGCGGTCCCTGAAGAATCTGCTGGTCACCCTGGCCGAAAGCGAGATCGTCCCCCGGGTCCTCGTGTTCTGGAACAACGCGGTCAAGATCTGCCTCGAAGGCAGCCCGCTGTTGGGCGCTCTGGCCAAGATCGAACGCACGGGGGTCAAGATCCTGGTTTCCGGATATGCCCTGGAGCGCCTCCAGGCCAAGAGCAAGTTGCGCATCGGCAAACTGGCCAACAATTTCGACCTGCTCGAAGCCATCCACAAAGCGGCCAAGGTGGTTTCGTTTTGAGGGGGTTGACATCTCCCCGCGGCCATGCTAGCATACAGGTGTCGTTCGGTACAGGGCGGTTAGCTCAGTTGGCAGAGCGCTTGCCTTACACGCAAGTGGTCGGCGGTTCGAACCCGTCATCGCCCACCGATCCGCATCACGGGGTCGTAGTTCAGTTCGGTTAGAACGCATGCCTGTCACGCATGAGGCCGCGAGTTCGAGTCTCGTCGACCCCGCTCTTTGCATCCCGGCCAGATAGCTCAGTTGGTAGAGCAACGGACTGAAAATCCGTGTGTCGTTGGTTCGATTCCGACTCTGGCCATTGTTTTTTCTTGGCGGCATAGCCAAGTGGTAAGGCGAAGGTCTGCAAAACCTTTATACATCGGTTCGAATCCGATTGCCGCCTTTCAGCGTGCATTCTCCGCCGAAAGCCCCGGGGCATCCCCGGGGCTTTTCCGTTCCCCCTCCCCACCCCCGGAAGCAGAAGGCTTCGCTCAGATGCCTGAATTTGGCTTCGGGGTGCCTGGGTGGCCCCGTGGGTTCGTCGGGCCCCCCGTCTTCGGCCGGTCGCCCGCGACTCCGATCCATCCTCATCCGCTCACCGCCACGGATGACACCGGGTCCCCTTGAGGCGACGACGGTTGCCCGTGGGTGGCTCCGCTCTCGCCCCCCCCGCCTCTCCTTCGGGGTTCTCCCACTCGAGCCGATAGATGGGAAAAAAGCGTTCTCTCGAAGGAGGCCTCATGCATCGCCCCTTGCTGCCATCGGGTCCGCTCGTCTTCCCTTTCCCCCCGGACCGGCGGCCCGCCGCGACCGCCCGCCCGACGAAGGCCACGCCCTGGGTCTGGCGCCAGGGGCTCCCCCTCGCCTTGAGCCTGGGACTGCTCTGGGTCGGCTCCCCTGCCCACGCCTCGCCGCTTGACTGGCTGGCGACCAAACGTCCTCCCGCCAAACGGGCCACGAATGCCCCCGGGGCTCCGCTCAAACGGAGCGTTTCCGCCCAGACCGCCGACCTTCCCGATTTCTTCGCCACCAAGGAAACCGGGCCCGATCTCGACGGCTCCAGCCTCAGCCCCCTCAAGTTCGCCGAAACCCACTGGATGAACGCCAAAGGGAACCTGGAAAAGGCCACCCGCGGGATCCAGGCCAAAATCCTGGAAAAGAAATGCCAGGACCTCGTGGGCAAGCTGTTCATCGTCGACAGCCAGACCTACAAAGAGATTTTGAAGAACGCGGCCAGCGGCCTGCAGAGCCTGGGCGGCAGCGTGCGCACGGTGAACGGCCTGCTGATCGAGCTCAATCGCATCGTCACCGCCCCCCGGGAAGAAACGCTCGACACCCTCGAGCGGACCCTCGCCCGCATCAAGACCCAGAACGACGCCTTGCTTGCCCAAGTCCGGGCGCATGTCGCCGGGGTCGAGCGCATGATCACCCTGTCCCAGGAGGCCTACCAGACCTTGGAGCTGATCCCCAGCCTGTCGCTGCCCCCCATCGACCTCTACGTGCAGGCGTCCAAACAAGTGATGAAACTCGCCCAGTCGTCGAGCGAAGCCCAGAAGGGGCTGCTCTTCAACGTCCAGAACGGGGCGGAGCAAGTCACGGCCACCCTTGAGACGATGGTTTCCACCATCCGCACCACGCTGCGGTTTTCCGACCACTTCGCCTTCCGGCAGTTCCCCTTGATCAATCTCCCGGTGCCGACCCGGGAGAAACTGTTCGCACAACTCTCCGCCCTCAAGAATGCCGCCAAGGGTATCCAAAACACCCTATCGATCGGTGATTCCCACCTGAAGAATTCCGCCCAACAGTTTACCCATCTCTCCCAGAGCGTCTGGACGAAAATCGCCGATGCCCTGAAGTACCAAGGCCAGACCGAATACGGTGTGGAGAACCTTCCCCAGATCTCCGGGTATTCCTACAATCAAGTGTGCGGCCTCTACCAGCGCGTCAAGGATGGAATCAATGAAATGAAGATGACCATGGCCAAGGAAGGGAGGAGCGCCCCAGCCCGGGCCAACCGGCCCGCCGTGGCCATCGAAACCGAGGACCAGTTTCTGGCCCGCAAGGCGCAGGTGGCCAACGGCAAGTTGCCCCTGTTCCTGCTCGGGGAAGCCTCGGGCAGCTCGGCAGAGAGCGCCCTTCCCGCAATTCCGCGGGCCAGAAGACAGAATGACGCGGAAATGACGGTCCTGTACTCGGAACGGGAGACCCCAACCGTGGTCAAGGAGCAGTTGTTGCCTGACGAGGTCGACATCCTGCAGCAGGAGTTGGGGAATCTGATGTCAGGCGCCGACCCCGAAGGGTTTGCGCCGGAACCGCCCGCCCCGCCCCGCCGCCAGACCGCCTCGCGCCCCCCCCGCGGGTTGCCGAGCCCCAAGCAGGCCCTGGACCTGATCCCCCCCACGAGCGAACTGGACGAGGCCGAACAGGGCATCGCCCAGGCGGCCCTCCCTTCGGATGCGGGTGATTTCCGGGGGTCGGAACTCCTGCGCATGGAATCGACCGGAGCGCCCGGCGAAACCGCCGACCTGATCCCGATGTTCCGGCTCGAGGATTTCTCCCCGCCGCCGGAAAAGGACTGACCCAAAACGGATCGAGGGGCGAGATGGCTCAGGCCATTCCGCCCCTCTCGGGTTCGGAGTCACGGGTAAGGGGATCAGGCGAAGCGATCGATGAATTGTCCTGTCTGGACCGCAGGCTGCCTGCCGTTCATGGGCGGGGCGATAAGAGCAATCATCACTTTGTTGACATCGGCGTTGGACTGCCGAAGAACCTGGCCAAACTGGAGGGAGGCGGTACCGACCTGCTGTTGGCGAGATTCGACGCGCGACTGTTCCGCGGCTCGGACGTCGCGCGTTGAACGGATGTAAACGTCGGCCATCCGTGCCCGCTCACCGGAATCGGCTTTGGCCAGCGATTCGCGGACACGGTTGACGTCTTGGGTACGCTGATTGGAGACCCGAGCTTGGTCGAGGGAAGCGGACCCATGGCTCAAGGCTTTAATGAGCTCCGTCTTCATTTGTTCCCCTCCGTGGGAAGCGCCTTTGCTTTAAATGTACTCGAATTCCCTACAAAATGCAACGTCCGGGGTCACCTCGATCGCCCCGGAGCACCGATGCATCCGCCGGGGCAAGGGGAAAAGGCGGGGAACACCCTTGCTGCCAGGCGATAGGGAATGGTACACTCCAGTCCATCAGACATTCGGAGGAATTCGGAGTGCCATTTCCTGTCCACCGCCCCCGGCGCTTGCGCCAGGATCTTCGATCCCGCCTCATGGTGCGGGAAACCCGGTTGCATCCGCGGCAGTTGATCCTGCCGTTATTCGTCCAGGAGGATCTCACCGCTCCCCATCCCATCCCGGCCATGCCCGGCCACAGCCAGTGGCCGGTCGGGATGATCGATCAGCCCGTCCGAGCGGCCATGGCAAGCGGAGTCGGGGCCTTCCTGCTGTTCGGCCTGCCGGCCCGCAAGGACCCCCGCGGGGCGACCGCTCACGACCCTGACGGCGTGGTCCCCCGGGCCCTGCGGCGGCTACGCGAAACCTGCCCCGACGCGTGGCTGATCACCGACGTCTGCCTGTGCGCCTATACCGACCACGGGCATTGCGGGTTGCTGGACAAGGATGGGCGGGTGCTCAACGACGAGACCCTGCCGATCCTGGCGGAGATGGCCCTCGCCCACGTGCGGGCCGGCGCCGACATGGTGGCGCCGTCCGACATGATGGACGGCCGGATCGCCGCCCTGCGCCGGCATCTTGACGCCCATGGCCACACCCAGACCCCGATCATGGCATACTCCGCCAAGTTCGCTTCGTCGCTGTACGGCCCCTTCCGGGAAGCCGCCCACTCCGCCCCGCAGGCCGGCGACCGCAAAGGCTACCAGATGGACCCGGCCAACCCGCGGGAGGCACTGCTCGAACTGCAACTCGACTTCGAGGAGGGTGCCGACGTGCTGATGGTGAAGCCGGGCCTGGCCTACCTCGACATCATCGTCGCGGCCCGCCAACAATTCCCCTGCCCGATCGCCGCCTATCAGGTCTCGGGGGAGTATGCCATGATCAAGGCGGCGGCCGAGAAGGGCTGGCTCGACGAGCGGGCCGCCGCGCTGGAGACGCTGCTCGCCCTGCACCGGGCCGGGGCAGACTGGCTGATCACGTATTTCGCCCCCGAAGCAGCCCGCTGGCTGCGGGAGGAACCATGAGCCGCTGCGGCGCAGGTCCTCGCGGCGGCCACACCGGCGGCGGTTTTCCCAGCCGACCGACTCGAGGTCGGAAGTGGGCCGCGGGCGTCAGGATGGCGCATCCTCCGCGGACCCATCCTGGCGGCCGTCCCAGCAGCCACCCCGGTGGCCAGTCTGACGGCCGGCACGATGGGCAGCCCGCCAGCCATCCTGGCGGTCATCCGGGTGGACACCCCGGAGGGGACGGCCTCCTTCCCGACGGCGGCCGGCGGCTGCAACTGCTGGCATGGGAGACCACGCAGGCCTGCACCCTGGCCTGCCCCCACTGCCGGGCCGACGCCTGCCCCAGCCGGCCGGCCGGGGAGCTAACCACCGACGAGGGCCGACGCCTCCTGGCGGAAGCGGCCCGGGTTGGCCCGGGTATCATTATCCTGAGCGGAGGCGAGCCGTTGCTGCGCGACGACCTCGAGGACCTGGCGGTGGCCGGCACGGCGGCCGGCCACACCGTGGTGGTGGCCACCAACGACGGTCTGCTGCTGACCCGCGAGCGGATCGCTTCCCTGCAACGGGCCGGGGTGCGCCGCTACAGTTTCAGCGTCCACTTCCCCGACGAGGAAGGGCAGGACGAGTTCACCGCCCGCCCCGGCACCATGCGCGCCACCCGCGAGGCGTTCGCCCGTCTGCGGGAGGCCGGGGTCGGCTTCCAGATCAACACGACCGTCATGCGCGGGAATGCCGAACGGCTCGAGGAGATCCGGCGCCTGGTGGTCGACCTGGGGGCGGCAGCCTGGCATCTGTTCTTCGTCGTGCCGACCGGCCGGGCCTCCACCCCGCCACGCTCGGCCCCGCTGACCGACGCCGAGATCGAGAAGGTCCTGCGCTGGGCCGCCGGCATCGAAGCGTCCGCCGGCCTGCCGATGAAGGTCACCTGCGCCCCGCAATACGCCCGGATCAAGGCCGAAATGGGTCTGAAAAATACCCAGCGAGGCCGAGGATGCATGGCCGGGGACGGCTTCGCCTTCGTCAGCAGCATGGGCGAGGTGAAACCGTGCGGCTACTTCGACCTGAGCGTCGGCAACGTCCGTCAGACCCCGTTCGACGTCATCTATCGCGAGGCGCCGGTCTTCCGCGACCTGCGCCAGCCCGACCGGTTGGAGGGCGGTTGCGGCGCCTGCGCCTTCCGCAAGGTATGCGGGGGTTGCCGGGCCAGGTCTTTGGCGGTCAGCGGCCATTACCTGGGGGACGACCCCCACTGCACGTATCCTGCTTCGCAGCAGAAGAAATAACTCCTGGGCCTGACCCCCAGGTCCGTTTTTCGCCAGGACAAGAACCCGCTCCGACGATCCAGCCAGCGTTCCTGGCGCAACGGCCCACCGAAGGGGAAGATTCCCCGCTTGGGATGTCAGGCTTTTTCGGCCCACCCCGGACGGGATACGGGAAGGCCAGCCGGGCAGTGGCCCTCATCACCGGTGGTGCCGTTCTCGGTTTTCCGGCGATGGTCCCGTTTGATGCGCCCAGCGGTGCGTTGCATTGAAGCGGATCTCCGGGGTGGTTTCCCCCGTCGGGGACCGGGGCCGGTTCCGGAGAACGGGAAAACCGCCGGTCTGGTCCCTTTCCCGGGCCGGCGGTGAAATCGGAGATCAGGTGGTATTATTCGTTGTCGATCGTTGCTCCGTGGATGTCCCTGGGGGTGCGGTAGCCCCCGCCGGTAAAACGGAGGATGGTGGCGGCATCGATCAGGCGGCTGACGGTGGCGAAGGCGGCGGCCTCTGAGGGGAAGAAGTTTTTCCAGTCCTTGAAACCGGTATGGGCAGTGATGGTCATCGAGCCGCTGCGGTGGCGGGCTGAGACGAGCCGGAAGAGAAACTTGGTGGCCCTGGTGTCGAACGGTTCGTAGCCGAATTCATCGCAGACCAAGACGGCCGGCTTGGTGAAGCGCCGGAGAGTGCGTTGGTAGGTTCCATCGACCAGGAACGCCTGCAGTTCCTCGAGCATGGCGGCGGTGTTGACGAAGAGCACGGAGTAGCCTGCGACACAGGCGGCCCAGGCGATGGTCTTGGCGATGCGTGGCTGGGCGCCCCCGTCTTGCCGAGGCCGGGCTTGCCCAGGCAGAGAATGTTTCGCTTCTCCGCGACGAACCGGCAGGCGCAGAGCTCCTTGATCACCCTGGGTTCGAGATTGGCCCGCAGGGAGAAGTTGAAGCTGTCGAGATCTTCGACGGCGCCGAGATGGGAGCGCCGGAAGCCGCGTTCGAGGCGGCGCTCCTGGCGAGCCTGCATCTCCTCGCCGGGAAGGGTCTCAAAACGGCGCCGGATCTTCGGGCGGGCGGTCTGAGGGTGTTGGGCCCGCAGACGGCTGATCAGCTCGCCCAGGATCGTGTGGCCGCCCGAACACCAGCATTGATGATGGGTATAGGGCATTCTGTTCGTCCATCTTTGCAATCAGGGTCCGCCCGCCTGGGCAGGGACCGAAACACCGCCTGGAGAGCGAAAAGTCGCGACGACCTCGTCCATCTTTGCCATCACGACGCCGGGATGGCGAGCCCGCCAGTTTCGCTCCCGCTGCCGTCGGCGGTTCCTCTCGGCGGACTGTGGGTGCTCCTGCCGATACTTCTCCCAGTATTCAGGATGTGCCTCTCGCCATCTCCGCTGAGGGCG
>CALLCO010000285.1 GCA_937998695.1 Candidatus Ozemibacteraceae bacterium | reverse complement strand
GCCGTTTCATGAGGCACCTCCGAATGTGATGCCCACTGAAACGTACAGCAAGACCTTCGGATTTAAAGCCTTAAACCCCTGATCTGATGATGGTTTTCTGGTTAGCCTGGCTTATCTTAGTGCCATTCTATCACGTCCCCGAAACCGTATCACGTCCCCGAAACTTCCCCCGAAACTTCCCCGAACCTTCCCGAAACTTCCGCTGACTGGGGCGGTCAGCGGGTGAGGTCGAACCAGTAGAACCCATGGGGGCCCAGGGTGAGGAAGTAGGGGAGCTCGCCGATGCGGGGAAAGCCGACGCCGCCGAACACCTCGCGGGGTTGCCAGCCGTTCAATTCGCCGAGCGCCAGCTCGCAGGGCTGCGAGAAGCGTGACAGGTTGGCGGCGACCAGCACCTTCTGCCCCTCGTGTTCGCGCAGGAAGGTCATGACGGCGGGGTTCGGGTTGGGCACGAACCGGATCGTGCCGCGCCGTAACGCGGGCAACCGCTTGCGGATCTTGATCAGCCGTTTTACCCAGCTCAGGAGCGAGGTCGGCACCCGGCTCTGCGATTCGACGTTGAGATGCCGGTAATCGTAGACCGGGTCGACGATGACGGGGCTGAACAGACGGGCGGTATCGGCGCGCGAGAAACCGGCGTTGCGGTCCATCGACCACTGCATGGGGGTGCGCACGCCGTTGCGGTCGCCGAGGTAGATGTTGTCGCCCATGCCGATCTCGTCGCCGTAGTAGATGATGGGGGCGCCGGGCAGTGAGAAGAGCAGCGAATAGAGCAGCTCCATCTGGCGGCGGCCATTCGACATGAGCGGCGCCAGCCGGCGCCGGATGCCGAGGTTCAGGCGCATCTGCGGGTCGGCGGCGTATTCCCGCCATAAGTAGTCGCGGTCGGTGTTGGTGACCATCTCGAGGGTCAGCTCGTCGTGGTTGCGCAGGAAGATGCCCCACTGGCAGGTGTCGGGGATGGGCGGGGTGTTGCGGATGACCTCTTCGACCGGCTCTTTCTGTTCCTTGCGCAGGGCCATGAACAGGCGCGGCATCAGCGGGAAATGGAAGGCCATGTGGAACTCGTCGCCCTGGCCGAAGTAGGGCAGCAGATCGGCTGGCCACTGGTTGGCCTCGGCCAGCAGTATCCGCCCGGGGAACCGCTCGTCGACGAACCGGCGCAGGGCCCGGCAGAACTGGTGGGTCTCGGGCAGGTTCTCGCACGAGGTCCCTTCCCGTTCGAACAGGTAGGGCACTGCATCGACCCGGAAGCCGTCGAGGCCCAGATCGAGCCAGAACTCGACGACCTCGAACATGGCCAGTTGCACGGCGGGATTGTCGTAGTTGAGGTCGGGCTGGTGGCTGAAGAACCGGTGCCAGTAGTAAGCCTTGGCCATCGGGTCCCAGGTCCAGTTGCTGGCTTCGGTGTCTTTGAAGATGATGCGCACGCCCTGGTACTTCGTGTCGGTGTCGCTCCAGACATACCAGTCCCGATAGGGCGAATCGTGATCCGAACGCGCCTTGCGGAACCACTTGTGCTGGTCGGAGGTATGGTTGACCACGAGGTCGGCCAGCACGCGCAACCCCAGGGCGTGGGCCTCGTTGAGGAAGGCCTTGAAATCTTCGATCGTGCCATACTGGGGATGGACGTTGCAAAAATCGGCGATGTCGTAGCCGTCGTCCTTGAGCGGGCTCGGGTAGAAGGGCAGCAACCAGATGCAGTCGATCCCCAGGTCTTTCAGGTAGGGAAGCTTCTGCCGCAGGCCGAGGAAATCTCCGATGCCGTCATCGTTCCCGTCGAAGAACGCCCGGACGTGCAGTTCGTAGAAAATGGCGTCTTTGTACCAGTGGGGATCACCGTTCATCAGGCGGGTGGACCTCCTATCCGTGATTGGAAGCCGCCGGCCCTGCGGACCCGGCGGGGGGTTCGACCGCGGGGCCCGGCCTGGTCACGGCGGGGCCGGATCGCGCGGCGACGGTCGTGGTACGGGCAGGGTCAGCGGGGTCGCGGGCCTGGTTGGTCGGGGTCGGGGTGGTGGTGGCATCAGGAACAGCGGGGGAAGCTGGGGAATCGCTGGATGCGGGGGACCGGAGAGGGGCTGGAGAGCCGGGGGAGCTGGGGAAGACGGGGGGCTGCAGGGGGTGGGCCGGGGTCCGGGTCTGGTCGCGGTCGAGAAGGGCGCGGAGGACCCGGCGGGCGGCTTCATGGTCTGCGAGCCGGTGGGGAGTCATTGACGGGCCGGGGCCGACGTGGAAGGCCACGCCATGGGCGCCGATGGCCTGGAACATGTCCTCGTCGGTGCGGTCGTTGCCCATGGCCAGGAACTGCGCCGCGCCCGCCGACTCCTCGATCAGGCGCTGGATGACCACCCCCTTGTGAACCCCACGCCGCCGGATCTCGATCGCCTTTTCCCCCTCGATCACCTCGAGATCGGGCTCGGCGGGGGTGTCGCGCAGCGCCTGCAACAGGGCGCGGGCCCGCATCGGGCCGAAATCGGCGGCGACCTGGCGGTAGTGCCAGACAATGCCGTTGGATTTCTCTTCGATGATCGAGCCGGGCGTGTCGCGGGTCCATCGCTCGAGGAGCGCCCGCACTCGCGGCAGCCAGGTCGGCACCGTTGGCAACAGGGCTCGCCAGGTGCCGGTGCCGGCCGCGTCGCGCGACCAGAACCCGTGCTCGGCGTGCAGGTGGATGGGCAACGTGCCGAACCACCGTCCCAGGCTGTCGCGGGTCCGGCCGCTGAGCAGGTGGACCTGGGTGTGCGGCCGGGCGGCCAGGCGGCGCAGCAGCTCCAGCAGCTCGGGGTCGGGGCGGGCGAGGTCGGGGGTGGGGGCGAAGGGAACGAGCGTGCCGTCGTAGTCGAGAACGACATGCAGCGGGTCGAACGTGCTGACGCGGGCCAACAGACGTTCTACCTCCGCTTCCTCGGAAACCTGCGGCGTGTCGCCGGGGACCGCCCGCCGGCGGGCGGCCGCCTGCAGCGTTTCGAGGAAGGTGGCCGCCCAGAGGTGTACGTCGAACCCGCGCACCCGGGCCCGCAGGCTGGCCATCCGGGCCTGCCGCTCCTCGGCGGGCATCTGGATCGCCCGTTTGATCTGCAGGGCGAGCCGGTCGATGTCGTAGGGGTTGACCAGCAGAGCCTCGACCAGTTCGGCCGCCGCCCCCGCGAACTCGCTGAGGATGAGCACTCCCGCCTCCCGGTCCTGGCAGGCGATGAACTCCTTGGCCACGAGGTTCATGCCGTCGCGCAGGGGGGTGACCAGCATGACGTCGGCGGCGCCATACAGAGCCACCAGCTTCTCGAGGGGCACGCCCCGGTACAGGTAATGGACCGGCACCGATGACAAGGTGCCCCACGTCGCGTTGATCCGGCCCGCCAGTTCGTCGAGCTCGCGGCGCAGGGCGGCGTAGGCGTCGACCTTTTCGCGCGATGGCACGATCAGTTGCACGAACCGGATCCGGTCGCGCAGGGCGGGCTCGCGTTCGAGCAATCGCTCGATAGCCAGCAACCGCCGCGGCAACCCTTTGGTGTAGTCGAGACGGTCAACCCCCAGAATCAGGTGACGGCCGCCCCCTTCCGCCTTGATCTGTTCCACATCCTGGCGGATCTCGGGCCGGGCGACGAGCGTCTCGAACCCCGGCGTGTCGATGCCGATGGGGAACACCCCCAGCATCGCCCGCCGATGGCCCAGGGGCACCACCCCGTCGGCGGTCGGGAGCTTGAGCACATGCAGCAGGGCCCGCGAGAAGTGGTGCAGATACGAATAGGTGTGGAACCCGATCAGATCGGCGCCCATCATCCCCTGCAGGATTTCGACCCGCCACGGGAGAATGCGGAAGACCTCCGACGAGGGGAAGGGAATGTGCAGGAAGAACCCAATGGTGGCCTCGGGAGCGCGTTTGCGGATCATTCCCGGCACCAGGGACAACTGGTAGTCGTGGATCCAGATGCGGTCCCCCGGCCGGTACACCTGCAGGACGGCATCGGCGAACTTCTGGTTGACCTCCGTGTAAATCTTCCAGTTGCTCCAGGCCTCTTTCTCGACCTTGTCGGTCAGATAGTGGTAGAGCGGCCACAGCACGCCGTTGGAAAAGCCGTCGTAGAAGTGGGCGACCTCACCCACCGTCAGATAGAGGGGCTGGCACCGCATCTCGGCCAGACGTCGCTCGGTGATCTGCCGGTCGGCCGGCCCGAACCGCGAGGTGTCGCCCGGCCACCCGATCCACAGCGAGTTGGCTTGCTCGTGCGGGCCCCGCATGGCCGTGGCCAGGCCGCCCGACGACGGCGAGACCCGCACCTTCCCGTGTTCCAGCCGGACGGTCACGGGCAGTCGGTTCGACACGATGAGCACACGTGCTTCGGCCATGCACTTCCTCTCTGGTGATCGTTCATCCAGTCGTGCCAGGCTGGCGCAAGGGTGGCTATTGGCGGACGGGACGATTGTCTTCATCCTAAAGGTCAAGGCCCTCCAAGTCAAACCTTCTTCCGGAGCCAGCGTAGGCAGAACCTTCCCGGGCGGGAAACCATCGGCCCGCCTGGGCTCGGAAAGGGGGGCTTGGCTTCACCCCCCGGTGAGTAATGCTCCTGGAATCTGTGGTAACCTGATCCCATGGTATGGCAGCCCGGGCAGGGAGGTGAGCGGTGAGCGTTCCATCTTTTCCCCCGTCGGGAGTGACCGTTTTTCCCAGGCGTTGCCTGCTGGTGTTGGTGCTCACCCTGGTGGTGGCGGTCGGCACCCGGGCCTTGGCGCAGGGCGGCGGGCCGGCCATCCTCGTGCCGATGGACAACCTGCAGACCGACCATTGCCGGGCCTATGGGCTCGTCTACCGGCTGCTCGAGAAATCGACTCCCAACATCTATTGGCTGCTGAACTACCGCGGCGGGAGCTTCCTTTTGCCCGACGACGAGGCCATCCTCGACGGGGCGCGGCGGGCCGAGGTGGCCGTGGAGCGGCTGTCGGCCGAGGAGGTGGGGGCCATCCTGGCCCTGATCACCGAGGAGAACATGGACGTCGTTCCCCTCGAGATGGCGCCGCGCATCGGCCTTTACCTGCCCTCGGTGAACAGCCACGACGTGGTGGCGGGGGTGCTGCGCTATGCCGGCATTCCCTACAAGACGATCTACGACGATGGCATCGTGCGGGGCGGGCTGTCCGACTTCGACTGGATCCACATCCACCACAAAGATTTCACCGGCCAGGGCCACAAGGAGGTCGGCGGGGACGATGACCGCGAGCTGGCCCGTTCGCTGGGCTTCGCCAAGACCTGGGTGATGAAACAGCGGGTCGCCCAGACCCTGCGCGAATTCGTCGAGGGGGGAGGCTTTGTCTTCGCCATGTGCTCGGCGGCCGAGACGGTCGATATCGCGCTGGCCGCCCAGGGGATCGATATCGTGCCCAGCCGGTTCGACGGTGATGCCGCCGACCCGCAGGCCAATCAGAAACTGAACTACGCCAACACCTTCGCGTTTACCGATTTCACGGTGATGACCAGCGCCCTGTCCGACTATTCCGACATCGATGTGCCGGGGGCCGGGCGCGGCACCACCTTTTCGTTGTTCGACTTTTCCGCCCAGGTCGATCCCATTCCCTGCCTGCTCAACCAGAACCACGTGCGCACCTTGCCCGGGTTCGACGGCGAGACCACCTCGTTCCGCCGGTCCCTGGTCAAGAAGAGTGCCGTCATCCTGGCCGAGAACAGCGATGGGGTGTCGGTCAGATACCTGATGGGCTACCTCGGCAAGGGGTTCTTCTCGTTCTATGGCGGCCACACCCCCGGCCGCACCGTCGAGGACTACCGCCGCGAGGCCCCCGGCTTCCGGCTCATCCTCAACAACGTCCTCTTCCCCTCCGCCAAGGTCAAAAAACGCAAGACCTGACCGAACCTTCGAGGCGCCAGCGGGGCGCCGGGTCGAACATGGCCAGGAACCAGGTCATCGTCCGCTTGGCAGCGATCGTGCGCGTCACCATGTTGGAGAGCAGGGCCAGGATGACCGAAGAATGGTCGACGGGGATGGCAGATCATCGCATTGCCCATGGCGACGCCCAGCGAAGCGAAGGGATCAGTCGCTGCTTGGCCGCGAGGGAGCGTCTGGGCGAGAGGTTGGTGGGGTGCTTGATGGGCCCTGGCAGTCTCCTTTGGACTTAGGACCCCCTGGCTGAAGGGCTTCTGGTGGATCATTGGAGCATCAGTCGAGGGGGAGGCTCGCGATCGCATGTTGGGCGGCCTCGTGAAGCGGCTCCTTTAACACGAAGTGGGGGGCGTGGGTGACCTTGACACCCTTTTCCCCTCCTGACTATACTTTCCCCGCTATTTGAAGGCCCGGGGGAGACCATGAGCATCAATTTCGAGCAACGAATTGCGTTGAATCCCGCCTTGATCATTGGTCTGGGCGGCACGGGCAAGAAGGTTTTGATGAATTTCAAGGAGGCCTTCCTCAACAGCCCGCAGATCCGGCGGGCCTTCGCCCAGGTCAACCAGACCCCGGCCCTCCCCGATTTCATCGACCTGCTCTGCATCGACACCGACCTGTTCGACGCCCGTGAGCACGAGAAGATCGAAGGGGCGCGCCTCCGCGAGGAGGAATACCACCAGATCAACATCCAGAACGCCAACCAGATCACGGGCAACCTCGACACCGACACCTACTCCTACCTGCAGGAGTGGTTCCCCGTGAAACTGAAGCACCACATCGGCCAGATCAGCCAGGGGGCGCACCAGTTCCGGTTCACCGGCCGGTTCGGGCTGTTCGTCGACCTGCAGAAGATCTACCAGCTGATCAAGTCCAAGGTCAGCAAGATCATGGCCCGCAAGAACGTCAACCAGGACGATCTGATCGTGCCGCTGACCAACAAGCAGGGCCAGATCCTGACCCCCGAGTTCTACGTGGTTGGCTCGCTGTGCGGGGGGTCGGGCGCCGGGATGGTCCTCGATGTCGCCTACCTCGCCAAGATGGCCTACTATCAGCTCTCCGGCGGGAAGGGAAAACCGGTCATGGTCGGCGTCCAGCTCACCCCCGAAGCGTTCAACCAGATCGCCATCGACCCCAACGTCAATGCCACCGGCCGGCTCGAGGCCAACGGCTACGCTTCGCTCGTCGAGATCTTCTACTTCATGTCGAAGGAGAAGTTCCCCCCCTCGCGCAGTGCCAAGGACATCCTGGCCCAGGACCGCCGCAACAAGTTCATGGTCAATTACGGCCCCCTCGGCAAGAGCCATGATCCCACCACCTTCGGCTCGGTCTGCGAAGAGACACCGTTCGACCAGTGCTACCTGCTCGGCACGACCGGCCTCGACGACATCCCCACCTACCATGCGATCGCCGCCGAGCTGATCTTCACCAAGCTGGCCACCAACCTGCGCCAGGCTCAGAACTCGATGCTCGACAACGCCAGCCAGATCCTCGGCCAGGTCAGCTCCGACCTCGAGGGGAAGCAGCTGAAGGCGTTTTCGACCGCCGGGCTGAAGAGTTTCCACTACCCGCTCGACGTCATCTTCGACCTCTACACCTTCAAACTGTCAATGGATCTCACCTACTGGCTGAAGCTGTC
>CALLCO010000284.1 GCA_937998695.1 Candidatus Ozemibacteraceae bacterium | reverse complement strand
GCCATTGTCACGATTGATGCTATGGGCTGTCAGAAGCGCATCGTTCGACAGATTCGTAGCCAGGGGGGAGACTATGTGCTACCGGTGAAGAAAAACCAGCCAGGGATGTATGCGCAACTTGAGGATTTCTTCGCCATCGCGACACAGCACAACTACGAAGACGTTGAATTTGAGCGGTATGAGACCATCGAAAAAGACCACGGGCGTATCGAGAAAAGAACCTATACCCTGGTTACGAACATTGCCTGGCTCGAGAAAGCCGGATGGACGGGGTTGAAGTCGGTAAGTGTTGAATCGCACTGGAGTTGACCGGAAAAGGGGCGGTTTTTCGCAACCTCGGCTACCAGTTTGAGAATGGCGTGGGCGGGCAGATGAGAACCCGCTGATCAGCCTGAGAGGCTCATCCCGGCGGTCGTCAGCAGAACCGGAACCGCCATGCCTCCTATCCGTCTCCCCCCTGCGGGGGGATGAAAGGGGGGCCTTCGTGTAGAATGCGTTCACTACAACCATCGTAAGCGTTCACTTGGTATGAAAACCAGCATAGAACCTACATTCCAAAATTTGGAGGCCCGAATTTCCTGTGTACAAGCATCCTGCAGACCGGCTTCAATTCAGACCTCAGTTTCTCGCCATGGATTCAGGTCAGGTACCGATTCCTTCGGCAACCCTTTACCATGGCGGTTCTATTGCCACTCGGATACTGACTGAACGCTTACCAACCATCTTACCCGGAGGCCCCCCCTTCATGCCGATTCTACCACGAGTTCAGGCTCTTCCCAACCCCCAGATTGCCGAAAGTCCCAAGAAACGGCGCTGCCTTCTTTGCCACCGCTTTGGCGTTCACTGCCACGGGTTCCGAGAGCGTGCCCCCTCCCCTGACGCGGGCACTTCCGGGCCCGTCGATGTGCAACGAATGCTCTGCCAGCGGTGCGGTCGGACTTTTTCCCTCCTTCCCCGACTGGTGCTTCGCCGCGTTCGGGCCTCCCTCGGTCTCCTGCTCGAACTCCGCAGGCCTGGAACCTCCTGGATGGAACACTTTCGCCGGCTCGACATCGCCTGGAACACCCTTCATGCCTGGAAAAAGCTGGCCAAAGCCCTTTTCGAGAAGCTTCCTGTCTTGCTCGAAACGGTGACCACCTGGGTTGAGCTGTCGACCCACCTTTCGCGCTGGCAATACCCGAATTTCTGCCGGAGGCTGAATCCCACACTCCCCTGAGAATGGCTTGGGATCGGTTTTCCCGTAGAATCTCCGGCATGGAGGTTCACATGAAAAACCCAAATCCACCCCTCACTCCCGACCTGTGGCGGTTGAGCATCATCGGCGAGCTCATGCACCGCCACCCCGACGACGACCGGACCCTGGCCGAACGCTTGACCGCCCATGCCAAGAAAATCTGGGAACACCCTGATGGCTCGACCTGTCAGGTTGCGGCGGAGACCCTACGCAAGTGGTTGAGCAGGTTCCGGGCCGGTGGCCTGACCGCCCTGGATGATGCCCGCCCTTGCCCGGGAACCCGGATTCCCGACCCCATCGCGGAGGCCATAACCCGCGTGCGTGGGGAAAAACCCTGCTGGACCGTCAAGCTGATCACCGACCATCTGCACGAAACCGGCGTCTGGAACGCCCAGCAGCCCAGCCTGGCCACCCTGGATCGGTGGTGCAAGGCGAAAGGGTTTCTCCGGGCCCGGCGCGGAAATCAGCCTGCGGGGAGGGCCTTCGAGTTCACGGCATTCGGCGCCCTCTGGCTGTCGGATGTGCTGCACGGACCCGCAGTGCGTGTCGATGGTCGGAATCGGAAAACCTATCTGCTGGCGATCATCGACGATGCCTCCCGGTTCGTGGTCTCCGCTCGGTTCCATCTGTCCGAGGGGGTGGAGCCCCTCATGGTTGATCTACGCCAAGCCCTGATGAGGTTCGGAGCGCCACAGCAATTCTACAGTGACAACGGTGCTGCCTACCGCAGCCAGATCCTGCACCAAGTCGGGGCCCGCCTCGGGATCACCATGCCCCACACTCCCGCTTACCAGCCCCAGGGGCGCGGAAAGATAGAACGCCACTTCCGAACGGTTCGGGAGCGCTTCCTCGCCGCCAACACCGCCAAGACCATCGAACCGCTCAACCTGGACCTGCAGGCCTGGCTCGCCGAGTATCACAAGACGCCCCACGGGGGCCTCGGTGACGAGACACCTCTCGACAAGCGCCAGCGCATCAAGAATCTGTGCCGGACCCTGCCCGCCGCCACGAACCTCGACGCACTGTTCATGCAGGACAGGCTGGTCCGCGTCTACAAGGACGGAACGTTCCGCCTGCAGAACCGCCTCTTCGAAGCGCCCCAAGCGGAGCCTGGAGCCACCCTGCATAGCTTCTTCCGCCCCTGGGATCTGACCACCGTCTTCTACGGCCCGGAGCACCGCTTGGCCAAGCCACTCGACAAGCACGCGAACGCCCACAGATTCGACCATCCGAATGCCAAGGAGGCAACCCGTGAGTAAAACCCCCGTCTCGACCAATCTGTCCGCTGCCGAGTTCTTCGGCTGGAAGCGCCACCCCTTCGTCGATCTTCCCGGCGACACCGCCATCGAAACCCTTGCGGTCAAGCGCGATCAGGAAATAGCTCATCGGGCGCGCGAGTTCATCAAGGTCGGCCGTAGTTTCGCCCTCATCGGAACGCCGGGCGCCGGCAAGACCACTCTGGCCAGGACCATCGTTTCCAGCCTCGATCCACGTTCCTACCGGCCCCTCTGGCTGGCATACGCTGGGTGCAACCGGGGAGGCGTGTTGCGCATCCTGGCCGACAAGGTCGGACTCGAGCTGACCCGCAAGGGCCTGCCACCACTGCACAAACTGCAGCGCCATCTAGCCCTCCAGCAGAAAGAGCCAGGGAGTCCTTTCCCCGTCATCGTCGTCGATGACGCCCAACACCTTGAGGTCGAGGCGATCATGGATCTGTGCGCCATCCTGGCCCACCCCGACGAGCAGAAGGCCCTGGCGTCCCTGGTCCTGGTCGGAGATGAAACCCTCGACCGGGTTCTGCGCCTCGAGAGCCGCCGGGCTATTGCCACCCGCATGGCATGCATCCTTCGCATGGAACCCCTGACCCAGGATGAGACAAGGGCCCTGCTCGTTCGTCGACTGGATGCCGCCAAGGCCCCCAAGGACCTGTTCGCCGACGATGCCATCGAACTCCTGGCGGCCCAGTCCAGAGGCAACCGCCGCGAACTCATGAACCTGGGGGTCATGCTCTGCATCGAGGCCCATTCACGCGAGGAGAAGAGCGTCACCGCGGAACTGGTCCTCACCAAAGCTCCGCTCCAATAACCCCGGGAAGCGGAGGGGGTCGGTGGGAACCGGCCCCCAAGGAATACCGGGGGCGGTAGACGGTTCTCCGTCAGGGCCTGCCAGACCTGTGTGGCAGGCCCTCACTTGTACGCCCAGCACGGGCATCATCTTGGAGGTGCAAGTCCTCCCGAAAGGAGTCCATCAACGATCGAAGCGAAGCGCAACTGCGGGAGGGTGACCGACCGTGGGAAGGAAGCGTGGAGCGAAACCACGGGCTGACGTACAGGAATCGGATCTGAGGCGCAGATTGGCGGGGTGAGGGGGCAAGAGACCCGGAAACTCCGATGGACAAAGCTCGATACTGCGTAAATCCGGCAGCCGTGTGGGGAAGGATGATGTTCTTATCTGGGGAGATCTCCCCTCACGCCTGAAAGGGCGGCACGGGGTGACCCGTGGAGCGAGAAGTCAGCCGAGGCCGTATTAGTCGACTCTCGCGTCGACGAAGGGCCGAACGGAAAGGAGGGTGAACCGCCTTGGGTCTTGGGAAGGCACGGCCGCAGATGGTCAGGCAACTGACGCTCCCGTTCGAGGATAGGAGTGAAACTCCGACGGCAGAACGGAGTGCGGAAGCGTTCCCGGCGACTCAAGGACCGGCGAACCCAGGAGCGAGCGACCTGATGGAGGAGATCGTCGATCCTGACAACCTCCGGGTCGCGTTGGCGCGGGTGCGTGGGAACAAGGGCAGCCCAGGCATCGACGGGATGACGGTGGAAGAACTGCCCGCCCATCTGGAGCGGATCGGTAAGGAACTCCATCAGCAACTGCTGACCGGAACCTATCGTCCGCAACCGGTGCGTCGGCAGGAGATTCCCAAGAGTGGGGGCGGGGTGCGCGAGCTCGGCATCCCAACCGTGCTCGACCGCTTCATCCAGCAGGCGGTTCTGCAAGTCCTGCAACCCCGATTCGATCGCAGTTTCTCCGAATCCAGTCATGGTTTCCGGCCCGGGCGATGCGCCCACGACGCCATTCGAAGGGCCCGTGGGTTCATCCAGGAAGGGAAGCGATGGGTGGTGGATGTCGACCTGGAAAAGTTCTTTGACCGGGTCAATCACGACATCCTGATGGAGCGGCTGACCAGACGGATCGGGGACCGTCGGGTGCTCCGGCTCATCCGGCGCTATCTCGAGGCAGGGATCATGCTGCACGGGGTGGCGGTGGAGCGGTGGGAGGGAACGCCGCAAGGCGGTCCTCTCTCCCCGCTCTTGGCCAACGTGCTCCTCGACGAGGTCGACAAGGCGCTGGAGCGCTGCGGCCACTCATTTGCCCGGTATGCTGACGACTGCAACGTTTACGTGCGTTCGCGTCGCGCGGGAGAGCGGGTGATGAGGAGGCTGCAGGGGCTCTACCAAGGTCTGCGCCTCAAGATCAACGAGTCGAAGAGTGCAGTAGCCCGGGCGGAAACAAGGAAATTCCTGGGGTATGCGTTCTGGTATGGCCCCAAGGGTTCCGTGCGATGCCGGGTGGCCGAGAAGGCCCGAAAGACGATGAAGGACCGGGTGCGCGTCATCACGAAACGCAACGGTGGACGGAGCATCAAGGAGGTCGTGGGAGACCTGCGGCAGTTTCTCGTCGGATGGAAGAACTACTTCCAGTTGGCCGAAACGCCAGGGGTCTTCCAGGAACTCGACCAATGGATCCGGCACCGGCTACGGGCGCTCTATCTGAAAGCCTGGAAGAGAGGGAGGACGATGTTCCGAGGGTTACGAAAGCTCGGGGCTTCGGAATCTCTGGCCGCCAAGATTGCTGCCCATGGGCGTCGCTGGTGGCTGACTTCCGGGAAATACCTCCACATCGTCCTCACCAACCAGACCTTCGACAGGATGGGGGTCCCCCGTCTTGGCGCGTGACCTCAACTTTCCGAACCGCCGTATGCGGACCCGCATGTACGGTGGTGTGGCAGGGGAACGCCGCAGATCACCCGGCGCCCCTATGCCGATTCATCTGGTTTTCAAAGACCGGCAACCTTCAGGCGGCCATCAATCGGCCTTGTAGGACTCGCTGCGAAAATACCGGGACATCCCGCTGCAATTCAACAGTAGGGATGGTGGTCCGGGAGCGACGGGAAAAGGGAAAGGTCACCCGGGAGGTTGCCTATCACATTACCAGTCTGGCTGGAAAGGCCAAAGTCTATGCCAACGCGGTGCGCAACCATTGGGGCGTCGAGAATCAGCTGCACTGGCGGCTCGATGTCATCTTCCATGAGGATCAGGCACGTATGCGAGCTGAGTTCTCGGCCCAGAACTATGCGGTTTTCCGCCGATTGGCCATTGGATTGTTCAGTCGGGACACCACCAAAGGGCTGATTATGCGGCGAAAGCGCTTACGGGCTGCGTGGAGCATGGAATACATCGAAAGCCTGATCTTTGGCTGAGATGATTCCCGTACGCCCCGGGCCGATGACCCCGGCGTTCCGCCACGGGCCATCGTCTGTGCTATCATGGATTCCCGACCCGACCTGATGATTCGAGGAGGACGATGACCGGGTGAATCTCGCCGCCTTCCGGTCCTTCCAGGGGCGCCTGCGGGAGCTCATCGGCGAGGCTGGCCGCCTGGCCGGAGACCTCGGCTTTTCGGCACTGGTGCAGGTCTGTCAGGATCTCGACCGGCGGTTGGCCGAGGAGCGGTTCACCGTTTCGGTGCTCGGCGAGATCAAGCGGGGGAAGTCGACCCTGATCAACGCGCTGCTGGGCTCCGAGATCCTGCCCCGGGCCGCTCTCGTCTGCACCGCCGCCCTCTGCATCATCCGGCATGGCGCCTCCCCCCGCGCCGTTGTCCACTACCGGGAGGGCGGCCAGGTCGAGATCCCGCCGGCCGATCTCAAGACTGTCGCCACCAAGAAGAACCCCGAGGCGGGGAAGCTCTCGCACATCGAGATCGAATATCCGCTGCCACTGCTGGCGGAGGGGGTCGTCCTGGTCGACACGCCCGGCGTCAACGACACCGACGAGGTCCGCCGCCGCCTGACCGAGGAGTTCATCCCGCGCTCGGACGGCGTGGTGTTCGTGCTCAACGCCGGTCAACCCTTCTCCGACTCCGAAATGCGGTTCCTGACGACCGGCATTCTGGCTCATCACATTCGCAAACTGTGGTTCGTGGTCAATGCCCTCGACCGCCTCGCCACCGACGACGAGCGCGAGGAGGCGCTGGCCTATTGCCAGGAGCAGCTCGACCAGGTGCTGCCCCAGGCCCGCCTGTATGGCGTCTCGGCCAGGTCCTTCCTGGAAGGCCGGCGCGAACAGGACCCTGCCCGGACCGCTGCTTCCGGGGTCCCCGATTTCCTCGAGTCGCTGACCCGCGATCTGGTCGCCAGCCGCTGGGAGGGCCTGATCGACGTGCCGCTCGGCCTGTTCGGGTCCTTCCTGACCGAACTCGACCGGGGCATCGCCTGGGAGATCTCGCTTCTCGAGAAATCGGCTTCCCAGAGGGCCGAGATGGCCGGCCAGCTCGAAGAGGAAGGCCGAGCCCTGATTGCCGAGAAAGTCCGGCTCGAGAAGCGCTTCCTGAACGAAGCCGAGAGCCTGGTCTTCGAGATCGCCCGGGGCCCGGCCCGTCCCTCCGAGGAAGGCCTGGCTCGGGCCGTCTGCCTCATCCTCCAGGATCCCAAGGCCACCGATGCCGAAATGGAGCAGCGCCTGGGGCACCTCTACCACGACCGCCTGCAATCGTATCTGCAAAGCCTGATCCAGGAACTGCACCGCCGTTTGACGCCCCTGGCCCGCCAGTTGTCGGCCGAACTGGCGCAGCGGGTGGGCCGCCTCGACACCCGGGCCGAAACGCCGGGCGGTCAGGCCGGGTCGGCAGGGCTGGGATCGATTCCCTTGCCTGGTCTGCCCGAGCTCGACCTCGAAGCGGGAACCCTGCTGTCCCGCCTGGCTCCGATCTTGTCCCTGGGCCTGCTGGCGACCGGCAACCTGCTGTTCGCCGCCCTCGCCCTGACCCCGGCGCTGTTTCGACGGCTGGGCCCCGAGGCCGCCCCCCGCGTGATCGCGGCTTTCCGCGAGCGTCTCGAGGCGGGGGGGCAGAAGATCCGTGATCAACTCCTCGCCCACAAGGGCGAGATCGCCCGCACCCTCGCCGACCAGATGTTGCAGGGCTTCTCCCCCCTGATGCGTCTGGTCGACGATGCCATGGGACGGGCCCGCCACCTGGCCGGCGAGGCCGACACCTGGCGGGCCGACCGCGCCCGGACCCTCGAGCAGGCCCGGGCCGCCGCGACCGCCCTGGGCCGGCGCTTCGCCGCCCTGCGCCGGGAGGCGGTCCGATGAGCCTGGCCCAGGAGCTGGGGTTTGTCCGGCAGCACCATCCTGAGGTGCCGGTCGATCGTCTCGAGCAGACCCTGGAGTGCCGATTGACCGGTGCCGGCTTCGATTCGTGGGAGGGCATCGCTGCCACCGGCCCTCCCCTGTTGCTGCTGGCCAGCGCTCCCGGCGTGTTTTCCCGCGGGCGGGTCTGGGCCATCCCCTGGGCCGACGTCCGTCAGGTGGGGGCCGCCGCCGAGGAGATCACCGTCGCCTTCCGCTCCCCCGACGGGGAAGACCGCACCGCGACCCTGACCCCCGGCAACACCACCCGGGAAGAGGACTGGGCGGACCTCGCCCTGGCCCTCCTGGTGCGCCATCTCGGGGCCGTGCCCCGGGGGGCCCCCCTGCCGGCCTGCCCGTTGCTGCCGCCGCTGGCGGAAACGGCCGAACCCCTCGCCGAGGCCATCGCCGCCCTGGCCGCCCAGTTCCCCCGCCTGTCCCGGCTCGGGGTGTGGCAGGGCGCGGTATTGCTGGCCGCCGAGCGGCCCGGCCGCGCCCGGGAGGTCCTCGAACGTCTCGAAGGGGTTCCCGAACCCGACCGCCCCGCGTGGGCCCGCCTCCTGGCCATGGCGGCGCTCTTGTCGGGGAAATCGCGGCTGGCCCGTGCTCTCATCGAGGCCACGCCGGCCGGCCCGACCGAATCGGGAGACCCGGAGGATCCGGACGGGCGCGCCCAGCTCCGGCTGCTTTTGCTGGCGGACGCCATGCTCGAGGGCCTGCCCGGGGAGACCAGCCATCCCGGTCCCGGTCGGCCCCTTCGCCACTTCCCGGAACGTTCCGCCACGGGGGCTGCGCCCTTCCCCACCCCGGCGGCCCCGCGGTTTCCTTTCCTGCGCGGGTACCAGGCCCATCGGTTGTTCCAGATCGACGGCTACGCGGCATTGCGGGAGACCGCTTGGGGCCCCCGCGGCTGGCTGTTGGAAGCCTGGTCGGCGCTCGGGGCCGGCTTCCCGACCATTGCCGAAGACCGCCTCGAACGCTATCGGAAATGCCCCACCGCCGTCCCGCTCGAACTGGTCCGGCTGGAGGCTGCCCTTCGCCATTTCCGCGGGGAAACCGACCTCGCCTTTCGTCTCCTCCAGACCGCCGGCACCCCCGAACTCGATCACCCCCTCCTCCACCTGGCCCTGCGACTCGGCCGCACCGATACCGTCGCCGTGCCGCCCCATCTCGAGCGGCTTCCCATGTTGGCCCCCGATCTCCTCCTGACCTGGATCGAATTCCTGCTCGTTGCCGGCCGGCGGGACGAAGCGGCCACCCTGCTCCAGGCCTCCGCGTCGCGCCGGGAAGCCCTTCCCCCGCTTCAGCAGGTCCAATTCCGGGTCTGCGAGGCGGAATCCCTCCTGCAGGCAGGCCAACCGATCGAGGCCGGCGCCCTGGTCCAGCCCGTCCTGCGGCTGGCCGGCCTCACTCCCGACGGCGACCCTCCCCCGCCCTGCCTGGCCGATCACGACCTCGACCTGTTCGTCCACCCCGCGTGGCCGGAATACCTGGCCGGCGCCTGCCTGATCTGGACCGAAGTCCGGATTGCCACCGGAGATCCCCTGACCGCCCACCGGTTCCTGGAATATGCCCGCGCCTTGGCCGGAAGCACCCCCGGCCCAGTGGTGAGCGCCCGTCTCACCTGCCTGGGCGCCCGACTCATGGAAACGGCCGGGCAGACCACCAGGCTGCCGGCTGACCGTCCCCCCGTGGCCCCAGGGCTCGGCTCGGGGACCGACGCTCTTTCTCCCCCCGCAGCTGGCGCCTCGCTGGCTGGGCGCACCCCGGGCCCCTTGGCCGGGTCTGGGTCGGGGCCGCCCGCCGAGCTCGACGCCCTTTCCGCTCTCCTGCGCGCCGGCCATCTGGACCGTCTGACCAACCTCTGGAACGCCGCCATCGCCGACGGGCCGGGGGAGGTCGATGGCGATCTGGCCGCCGATCTGGCCGCCCTGCCCCGCTGTGTTGACCGGCCTCTCCTCGTCGCCGTGATGGGGGAATTCAACGCCGGCAAATCGACCCTCCTCAACGCCCTTCTCGGCGAGCCTCTCCTGCCGACCGGCATCACCCCGACGACCCGGCTGCCCTGCCTCGTGCGCTGGGGCCCTGCCCCCCTCCTGCTCGCCATCGACCGGGCCGGCGGCAGGTCCATCCACCCTGTCGGCGACGCCCACCACCTTCTCGACGAACGGGTGGAGGACGGCCGCCAGCGCGATCTCCTCTGTCTCGAACTGGCCGCGCCCCATCCGCTCCTGCGCGATCTGTGGTTCCTCGACCTGCCAGGGTTGAACTCGCGCTTTGCCCGCCATGCGGATGGTACCCGGTCCTTCCTGCGCGAAGCCGACGCGATCTGGTGGGTATCGAACGCCACTCAGCTCGGACAAGCCACCGAACGCTCCGCCCTGGGCGACCTCGTCCGCCCCTGGCAACGCGTCTGGGCCATCCTGAATCATCTCGACGAGATTTCCGAACCGGAACGCCCCGAAGTGGTGGCCGCCCACGCCGCCTGGATGCAGGACCACGCCACCGTTCTGGCGGCGGTGGCCGCCAGACCCGCCACCGCCTGTCCCGCTGACCGCGCGGCCTGGGAGGCCTGGTTCGCGCCCTTCCGGCGGGCCGCCCCCGCCCAGGCCCGCGAAGCGGTTCGCCGCCGCCTGAACCATTTGGCCAGCCGCGTCGCTGCCGTGGCCCAGGCTGGCCACGATCGCCTCCGAACAGCGCTGGGCAAGAGCCTTTCTGGCTCGGCCCTTCCCGACGCCCCCGCGCCCCTGCCCCCGCCAGACGAGCCTGTCTGGGGCACCCTGGCCGCCCAGGCCCGGGCCCTCCTCGAAGGCGGGGAGGCCCGGTCTGCCTTGGGGCGGGCCCGGGTGTCCGCCTCCCTGCAGGATCTCGCCGAAGCCATGGTGGAGGCTTTCCAGCGGCCTTTGCACCGCGAGGCCGGGAGCCTGCTCTTTTCCGCCCTCGAAGCCTGGGCTGGGGTGGCGAACCTTCCCGGGGGGGAAGTCGCCCGCACGTGGGAAAGCGGCTTCCGGGCGAGGGGGATGGCCCGTTTGGCCACCGGAGCCCAGACCCTGAGGGCCGCCTTCTGGGAAGCGGTCCCCGTTCTTCTCCTGGTCGCCGGCACTGGCCAGGGTTCCGACCCCGTCGCTCTCTTGCGGGACGCCTTGACCGCCCACCAAATCCGCTGGCTCGATGGGTTCCGGGCCGATCTGGGCCAGGCCCACCAATGGCTCGGCCGGTGGGCTGAAGTCCGTCTCGCCGGTCGGGAACACGCCCTTCTGCTTCCCCTCGTCCGCGAACTCGAGGCGCTCGCCTCCGCGGTTGGCCAGGTTTCGACCGCAGGAGAGGGGCGTTGATGACTGATCAAGACCCGGCGGGCCATCCAATCGCCCCCGGCATGGGATCTGCCCGCCGGATCCCGTCAGGTGGGAGTTCCCCTTCCCCGACCGGGCGGTCAGCTTCAGGGGACCGGTCGCAAAGACGGAATGTCCGTTTTTTTCTTTCCGGTGTAACTTGGCATCCCCTGTCTGGGAAGATAGAATGAATCCATTGACAGGAGGAACCCGATGAACGCGCGAACCTTCCTCGCCCCCCTGCTGGCCCTCGCCCTCTACTTCGGACTGTTGCTCGCCCCGATCGCCGCCGAAGACATGGACACCATTCTCAACCAGCACGATCCCTCTGATGGGTCCACGTCGGCCACGACGACCACCACCACGACCGCCCCGGCGACACCACCGGCCGGCACCCCGGCCACCGGGCCCACCGCCGCGGACGTCGACAAGATCCTCGACACCATCGAGAAGCTGGTCAAGATGATCGAGGGCCTGACCGAGATAATTGCCGACACCGGCAAGAACGGCAACACGTCAGAGACACCAGCCAAAGACAAATTCCCCTGCGAAGGAACGGTGCGGGTGAACACCTCCTTGAACATCCGCACCGGCCCCTGGGGCACCATCATCGGCAGCTATCATAATGGCGACAAAGTTCGTATCATTGGCCGGGAAGGGGCCTGGTACAAAATCTCCCGCAACGGCCAGACGGTCTATTGTCATGCCAATTATATCGACGCGCCAGGAGCCCCTGCCGGCCAGACCCCCATCGACACCCCCGGCTCGAACCGCGATTCTCGGCGCGGAACCGATCATGCCTCGACTCCGCCCGCCACGGGCCAGGGCCGGTTCGGCGCCGCCCCCTGTTCGCCGATGCCGAGCTCCGTGAGTTCTGAGTTCGGCATGCGTCGACACCCCACTACCGGCGAATATCGGATGCACAACGGCGTCGACCTGCCCGTCCCCAACGGCACGCGACTGAACGCCCTCGGCGACGGGGTCGTCACTTCGACGGGCTATGAGTCGGGCGGTGGCCGGTTCATCATCGTCCGCTACGACAACGGCCTCGAGTCGTTCTATTGCCACTTGCAGAGCGTCAGCGTCAGAGAAGGCCAGCGCGTCAGCATGGGCCAGGAGATCTGCCGGTCCGATAACACCGGCCAATGGACGACCGGCGCCCATCTCCATATGGGAATCAAAAAGAACGGGCAGTACATCAACCCCCGTTCCGTCCTCAAGCTTCCCTGACGACAAGGAGCCCCCAATCATGAACCCCCATCGCCACTCCCTTTCCCTCGCCCTCCTCGGCATGCTCATGTTGGCCGGGTCGCTGATGGCCGCCCCGTTCCAGGTCGTGACCATCGACACCCTGCGGTTCGAGGCCTCGGTCGCCTCCCAGGCCGTGCCCCCGACTCCCTACTTGCACATTCCCTTCGGCAAGGGCCCCGCCCACGTCGGCGGCTCGGAACAAGATCCTAACCACGAGACCGAAGGGGTCCCGTATGCGTTCCTGCCCCAGGCCGACGGGTCGGTCTGGGTCCTCGATTGGGTCGACCGTGCCCTCAAGAAGTTCAGCCCCGACGGGAAGCCTCTGGCCCAGCGCTCATTGGCCAACGTCATCCCCGGCGGGGAAGGCCTGATCCGCGATTTCGCCCCCGCCCCCAATGACGGGTTCTACCTCCTGTCCGCCCGTGACGGCAAGGTCCTGCGCACCGACGCCGCCGGCAAGGTGGCCGTCGAGATCGAAGGCTTGACCGACGCCAGGGCCATCGGCGCCGATGCCCAAGGCAACGTCCTCGTCGAGATGCCCACCATGAACGCCCTGCTGCGCTTCAACCCGGCCGGCGAGATCGTCGACCAATATTCCCTGCCCCAGGCCGACCTGGTCGAAGCCGGCCTCTGCACGAGCCCCGAGGGGCACCCCTACTTCATCCGGGGCACCGAGCAGTCGGTCGACCTCTGCCGGTTCACCCAGGCCTCCCCGACCCGCGAGCTGATCCTCGCCACCTTCGCCAATGACGTTCCCGCCGAGCGCAAGGCCCGGTTTGTCTCGGCGAAGGTTCTGGGTACCGACGCCGCCGCCAATGTCTACGTCGAACTGGTCGCCTGCGACAACGACGGGGTCATTCATCGTCACCGGGTGTCCCGGGTGTCGCCGGCGGGCAAGGTGCTGGCCAGTGCCGACATTCGGGTGATTCCCTACCTCTCTCCCGATCTGCCCAGGCACGTCACCGTGATGCCTGACGGCCGACTCCTCGGATTCCATGTCCACGAACCCAACTGGCACCTGTCCACCTGGTCAGTAGGGAAATAACCCATTACCTGCACAAACTTTCCCGGGGATTCCTGGTAGAATTGACCAGGAATCCCTTTTTCCTGGAGGAAGGTGTATGCGCGCAACACGGGCGATCGTCACGGCTTCGCTGCTGGTCCTCCTGGCCGCCTGGGTGGCCGGCGCCCGCGAACCGGCTCCCACCACCGAGGATACGGTCAAGACCACCCTCGAAGTCAGCACGGATACGCCGCCCGAGGTCATCATCCCCCCACCCCCCGGCCAGGAGAACGCGGGTGGCTCGCCCAATCAGACCGACGCGACCGCCCCGGGCAAGATGACCAAATATGTCGTGCAACCCGGCGATTCACTGTGGGACATCGCCACCCGCTTCCTCGGGGATGGGGCCCGGTATTTCGAGATCGTCGAAAAAAACCGGCACCGCTACCCTTCCCTGACCAGCAATCCCAGCCTGATCCACCCCGGATGGGAACTCGACCTTCCCGAGGACGCCCGCGACCCGGCGGCGGGCGGCGAAACCGCCTTCGCCTCACCGGAAGAAGGAACCGTGCGGGTCAATACCTCGCTCAACATTCGCACCTCGCCCTGGGGCAGCATCATCGGCAGCTTCCACGACGGCGACAAGGTTTCGATCATCGGCCGGAATGGCGACTGGTATAAGATTTCTTACAACGGGCAGACCGCCTATGTGCACGCCAACTACGTCTCGACCGCCCGCAAAGCCGCCGGTCAAACCCCGGTCAACTATCCGACCAATCCGACCAGCGACGCGGTCAATGCCCCACCCGTCACCCCGGGCGAAGGCCGTTTCGGCGCCCCGCCCTGCACGCCGATGCCTAGTCGCGTCTCTTCAGAATTCGGACCCCGCAACTTGATGAACTTCACCTTCCATTACGGTATCGACCTACCAGTCCCCAACGGGACTCGTTTGAACGCTCTTGGCGACGGGGTCGTAACCGCGGTCGGGTTCGAATCGGGCGGCGGTACCTTCGTCAAGATCCGCTACGACAATGGTCTCGAGTCGTTCTACTGCCACTTGCAAGGCTATTCGGTCAGCCGCGGCCAGCGGGTTTCGATGGGCCAGGAGGTCGCCCGTTCCGACAACACCGGGCAATGGACCACCGGCCCCCATCTCCACATGGGCATCAAACGGAACGGGGCGTATGTGAATCCGCGCAGCGTGGCGGGTCTGCCTCTGCCCTGACCGTTTTCCCATTCGCCACGACCGTCGTCTCCTCCGCAAGTGGAGCATCGCTGCCCAGCGCCCCGGAAACCTCGCCGCGCAGCGCCCCGGAAACCCCGCTTGACGCCAGACTCCCCGCCAGGCCGCCCGCAGACTCATTCCCTCCGGAGGCGGTTCCACTCGCCGGGGTCGTGAAGAACGCCACCCCCCGCACCCGGCCTTCGGCTGCGGCATGGCCCATGAGCCGTTCCATCGGCAGCATTTCAACGCCCCCGCCGGAAGCCGGTCACGGGCGCCGGGCGCCGGATCACCGGCAACCGCTGCCCGTCAGTCTCAGCTCGAGAAATGATCCTGGGCCTTTTCCTCAACAGGACTTTCAAATTCGAATACGTAGTTGGCGTTGCCATTGTTGCTGTCTCCATCCCATCGCCCGTGGGCGAAGAATTTGAGTTCGACGCGGGTCTTGCCGAATTGCGGGTAATAGGCCGCGTTGCGGAAGAGCAGGTAATCGACGACCTCCCCCGGAGGAAGGTGCTTCAGTTTGGGAACACCCTGGTCGGCAGTCGTCGGATGGAAGGACCGGAACCGAATCCGCTGCGCATGACTGGGCAGTCGCTGGACGAAGGTGCAGAACTCGCGGCGGGTACCGTTCACTTCCATATAGAAATTGACAGTCCCTTCCTGGATGAGATACCCGAAGTATTCGATGGTCAGACTCATCTCGCCAGGGCGGCGGTGCCATTCCATGGTTACCTTCACTTCCCCGTCGGCATCTTTGCAGATGAGAGTCTGGCTCGCGATGACGTCCTCGTCGCAGAGGCCCACGGCACCGAGACGACCCGGGAGCAGCCACATCAGGGTGGCCAGCAGGACAGTGACGATCAGGAAACGGTGGTTCGGGTGCATCGTGTTCCCTCCTTTCTCGGGATGTCCAGTCCCAAGCATTTTCCATGCCAGCATTGCCGAGCCCATGCGAGTAGGCATCCACAAAGGATTTCATGGCCATTGCGCAATGTTCGGACGGAGACGGGTTATGCACCGCTCCTTGGGTGCGCACACGTTGAGCATCCACAGGAATGGGCTCCTATCGCAGGTTTCGTTCAGTGAAGTGGGCGCGCGACATCCTGCCCCCGCATCAGCAGAGGATTTCCTTGGGGAGGATCGTGTTCCCGGTCCTACCAGTCCGCGTAGGGAGTTCCGTCGAGGGCGGTTCCGGTGGCCAGCGAGCGGAGATCGAAGAGGTTGCGCCCATCGCTGAAGGGCACACCGGGGACGTCGGTGCTGGAAATTGCCCGCCAGGTGGCCTTCCCCGTCATGGGATCGATCGGCAACCGCCGGAGGAGCCGGTCGGCCACCAAGTCGTCGAGCGATCGCGGCCAACAGTCATCCTCGGCCCGTCCGGGATCCTGGGCAAACCGGCGGTTGCGGTAGCGGTCGATGGCTTCCCGTGTCTGGCGCAGGGTTTCCTTCAGGAGCATTTCTTTCTGGGAGCGCACGAAATGATGTGACAAGGGCAAGGCGACGCCGGAAAGAACCCCGATGATGACCGTGCAGACGATCAACTCGATCAGGGTCAGGCCGTGTCGGCGTTCAGTATTCCCCATATGGGCGCCCCTTACTGTCAAGGGTGGCGGCGGGGGTCGAGCCATCCGGGCCGCGCAGGTCGATCCGGCCGGTCACGGGGTCGTAGCCGATGATTCCCGACCCCCGCGCCCCCTGCCAGGTCCCTGGCTTTCGACTCAGGAAACGCGGGTACAATTCCTCGAGGGTCGTCGGCAGCACCCCACCCGCCTCGAGGGCAGCTTGATGCACGGCATTCCGCAGGTGCCCCAGGTCGATCATCAGGGCGGCGTCACGCGACCGTTCGAGAACCACCGTGTTGCGACGACTGGCGACCGAGAGCAGGATGCCCAGGATCGAGATCACCACCAACAATTCGATCAGGGTGAACCCCCGTTGCCGCGGTCCCAGGCCCCGGCTTCCCCTGATCAGAGAGGAAATCGCCATGGCGCGGTTCATTTCCGTCTCTCCACCGGAGGGGTTTCCGGAATCGCGGGAGCTTCGAAGCGAAACAGGTCGCGGGCCGGGGTTTCCAGCGGCAACAGGGGGCGGGGCCCGATCGGCAGGTTCGGGATGGGAGACTCCTCTGGGGGTGTTTCCCGCAGGAGGGCAAACAGGGTTCGGATCTCGAGGATGACCGGGGCAAACGGCTTGCGGTCTTCCCACAAGGGCGAATGGAAGACCTCCCACAAGCCCGTGAGATTCTTGACCAGACGCTTCTGCAGCAGGGCCAGGCCGGCCCGCGCGGGATCCTGATCTTTGATCCAGCCCAGCTCCTCGATCAAGGGGGTCAAAGCATCCCGGACCAGCGGTTGCGACGTCTGCAAGTTTCGAAGAACCTGGACGAGGCGCCCAACACGCCGGCTGGGAAAGGCCCGCCGCATGGCGGTGTTGAGCTCGGGAATGGGGATTTCGGGCATCGACAGCGGTGACAGCAGGAGATCCCACCCTTCGTAGATCAGGGCGATCCCCAGCAGGATGCCGAGCCACTTCAGGGCCCGCTTTTCCTTCTGCTGCAGTTGCGCGGTGTCGATGACGTCGAGCCGGTGTTTGGACGGAAGGAGAGGTTCTTGTTCGCTCATGGCTTCACCAGATGTTGGAGAGAGACCGTGAAGGTCTGGTCCTGATTGGCCACCACTTCCGTGAGGACGAGGGGGGAAGGCAGGCCTTCGACCGCTTGCAGGAACGTTCGCATGGCCCGATACGAGGCGGCCAGTGCCAGGTGGATGTCAACTCGCCGCGACTGTCCGCCCTCGGGGACTGTCGGCGGGAAGCGGTAAACGACGGAGCGGATCTCCACGCCGGTGATGCCCGCCAAGGCATTGAACTGGTCAATGAGGGCGGGCAGATAGTCTTCGGGGGGCAGCCACGCGCCAAGCCGGTCCATTTCCCGCACCACCTCCGCCCGGCGGGCGGCCAGGCCCCGATCGATCGTCCGCTGGCGCAGAGAACCGCGCACCTGGGTGACCAGTCCGTCGAACGTCTTCCCTGTCGTTTCGAGGTTCTCCACCTGCGGATCGATCAGGAACTGGGGGGCGAAGAACATGATGAGCGTGACCACCAGGGGGAAGGGAGCCCGTTCGCGCAGCCGCTGGACTTCCTTGGGATTCATCATGGCCGCACCTCCACGGCGGGCAGGTAGTCGACATCGAGGGTAAACCCGACGAAGGCCCCGCTCTTGGTCTCTTCCCGAACGTGCCGGCTCAATCGGGGTTCCACAAACCGATCCAGAGCGTAGAATTTCCGCAGCAACTCGGTCACCTTGCCCAGGTCGGTGGCCTGGCCCTCGAGGAAGATCTTCACCACCGACTGGGGCCGGATCCGGATCCGGACGAGCCGGATGCTCTCGGGCATGATCCCCTCGAGGGTGCCCAGCAGCTTCGTCCAGGAGAACGACAGCCCGGCCAGGGCCCGATGATAGCTGAACAACCGCTCTTCGTCCGCCTTCAGATCCATGGTTTCGCCGCGGGTCTCGGCCATTTCCTTGGCGAACTGAATGTGGCGCTTTTCAAGGCTTTCAAGAGCGTCTCCGGTGCGGGAAATCAGGGTGTCCAGTTCGAGGTAGTCGATGATCACCGCCAGGCCCATCAACACCGGCAAGGCATAGAGCAGGCAGACGATGGTCTGGAACATGAAACTGCTTCCCTTGCGAAACTTGACGGGCGGTTCGAAGTTCAACAGATGCTTCATGGCGCTTCTCCTACCGGGCGAGCAGGCCGAGGCTGGGCGCGAACAAGGTTCCCTGGGCGACCAGCTTCTCGTCGATCGGCCCGGGGCTGGGAATGCCGGCCACCGGGTTGAACCGTTCGACCGAGGTCTCGAAAAAGTCGGTCAAAAACTCGGGCAGCCCGGGGAACAGGCTCGAACCGCCCGTCAGGTAGATCTTGGGCAGGCGCATGACCTTGAATTTGTCCTGGTAGAACCGGAACGTGACGTTGAGCTCGCGCAGCCAGTTCCCGAACACCTTCCGGAGGGTCTCCCGATGGGCGACCTGTTCCAGGATCTCAGCGCGGGTCTGGGGGAAGAATTTCCGGGTCGCCTTGGCCGCTTCGGCCTTGGCCGGCTCCAGATGCTCCGCTTCGGCCAGCAGTCGGGTGAACTCCTCGCCGGCCACCTCGATGACCCGCTCGTAGATGAGCCGGCCGCAGGTGAAGAATTTGGTCACGGTGGTTTCGTGCCCGATATGGCACATGATCAAGCTGCGGTCGATGGTATTCTCGGGATGCTGATCCTCGAGCAGATTGTAGACCCCGAGGGACGACGTGTCGATCGCCATCAGTTCGACATGCAGGTCGGCCAGCAAGGTCGACAGAGTCACCAGAAGGTCGCGGCGCACCGCCGCCGCCAGAATCTGGCAGGCCAATCCCTCCTCGCCTTGCTTCACGCCCAGCACCTGCTGGTCGATGACCACGTCCAGGCCATCGGGCAGGTTCAGGGTACGGCGCAACCGCCAGGACAGGTAGTCGCGGGAAGCCAGTTCGTGGGGCTTGAGCACCAGATCGACGAGGTGCAGTTTGACCCAGCGGTCAGGCAGTCCCAGGATGCAGCCTTCCTTCTGCGAGGACAGCCGCTCCAACACCCGCCGGATCTCGGCGGACAGTTCGGGAATCGCGCGGATCACCGGGTTGGTGAACCCGCCGGTCACCAGGCCCGGCGGCAACGGGTGATGGATGGCGTCGGCCACGACATAGCCATCCCCGCCCCCCCCCGGATTGACCGAAAAGGCCTTCAGCCCGCTGGTGCCGAGATCGAGGGAGAAATACTCGGTGAAGAGGTTCATTCGAGGCC
>CALLCO010000283.1 GCA_937998695.1 Candidatus Ozemibacteraceae bacterium | reverse complement strand
GGCAGACGCAGCGAGCGCTTGACGAAGACGTAGACGCTGCGGCCCAGGCCTGCGCCGCAAGCGAGCGAAACCGTTCCAGCACCGTCACCGGTAGCGGAATTGGAGCCGCTGATGGGGGACATCGCTCTGCTGGCGGATCGGCGTGAAGAACTGGCCGTTCTTCTTGACCTCGTGGATCATGATCGGACCTTTGATGGTCAGCGAGTGGGCCGCGCCCGAAAAATTCTCGACGGGGGCCGCCACGGTCACCCGGGCGAAGGTGCGCAGGGTCTTGACCAGGGCGGCGATGCCCTCCGAATCGACCCCATCGTCGTTGGACACGAGAATATGCAGGGTCTTCAGGGGCGGGGCGGCGGGGGCGGGGGCGGCGGCCCAGAGAACGGTCGCGACCAGCAGACAGGAAAACAGACGGGGGAAGCGGTTCATGGTGAATTCCTTTCCTGGGATTGGGGACACGCAGTCGGTTATTCAGAAAGGCCGCGTTTGCCCTTGGGAAGGGCTCCGCCCACGGGTGGCAGCACCTGCGGGGGCATGCCCCCCATCAGGCCCGGGCCGGCGGCGATCAGCGCGCGCACCCGCTGGGACACGGCGGCATAGACCTCAGGGGTGAACGTGTGCATCTCGTGGAAGGCGAACCGGCCCTCGGCATCGATTCCGATGATGTTGGGAATATTGTAGTTGACCCGCAGCGCCTTGCCGATCACCCCGTGCCAGTCGAGCAGCAGAGGAATGGGTGGGGCGAACTGCCGCCACTGGTTGATCAGGGTCGTGCGACTGGTCGACCAGGGGAATTTGCTGGTGTTGACCACCCACAGCAGGTGCACCAAGCCGGGGAGGCCGAACTCACGTTTCAGTGATTCAGCCCATTTCAGGATCTCGTACCGCTGGTAGCGGTGGCCGGTGAGCAGGATGACCGGCCGGCCCCGCAGGTAGGTGCTGATCCAACGCTGGTGGTAGATGTCCTCGATGTCGAAGTAGACGAAGGGCATGCCGATGACCAGCTTGTAGTGTTCGTAGGGTTGCGCCTTCGCGGGAACGGCGAAAGCCAGCAGCAGCACGAGGAACCCGGCCAGCCAGACGATTTTGGGGGAGCGCATCTCGATGACCTCCGTGTGGGGGAAATGCCGCGATCCGTGGCGCGGAACGAGTCAAGCCACCAGAGAATACCACATTCTCTTCCGGTTGTCAGAACCGGAAGAGCCAAAACAACAGGGCCGTACCGGTCAAAGTCACCAAAATGGTCGAGGGAATCCCGAACCGGGCGTACCGGCCGAACCCGATCTCGCAGGTGTCTTTGGCCAGCTCGGCCACGATCAGGTTGGCCACCGACCCGATCAGGGTCAGGTTGCCCGCCACCGTGCTGACATAGGCGAGCAGGCACCAGTAGTAGGTCGGGGCGTCGAGGTGGGGAATGGTGTGCCCGACCAGCAACACATAGGGAACATTGGAGAACAGGTTGGAGCCCGCCACCGTCAACCCGGTGAAGATGGCGGTCTGGGCGACCGGGCCGCCGCCGAGCAGGGCCAGGGAAGCGCGAGTCAGGTGGTCGGCCAGGCCGCTCGTCTTCAACCCCCCGATGACCACGAAAAGGCTGGCGAAGAACAGCAACAGGCTCCATTCGACCCGGTCGAGCACCAGGCGGGGGTCTTTGCGGTGCAGGATGATGACGAGGGAAGCCCCGGCCAGGGCCGAAAATGCCATCGAATAGCCGGCGAAGAACCCGATCACCACCAGGGTGAGGGAGATCATGCCGATGCGCAGACTGGCCGGCTCTCCCCGCGGCGCGCTGCGCAACAGACTCGGGGCTGGAGGGGGGACTGTTGTGGTCAGGATTTTCCCATAGTACCACCACAACAAGAGGAAATTGCCTCCCAGTCCTACCGCGACGGGCAACAGCATCTTCCCCAGGAACCCGGCGAACGAGAGGCCCGACATGGTGCCGATGATCATGTTCTGCGGGTTGCCGGTCAGGGTCAGGGCCGAGCCGATGTTGGCGCTGGTGGCCAGGGCCATCAGGTACGGGAAGGGGTTGAGCCGCATGTCCCGGCACAGGATCAGCAACAGCGGGGTCATCACCACACAGATGGTGTCGTTGACAAAGATCGCCGAGAGGATGCCCGACGACAGCGACAGGGCGGCCAGGAACGCGAGCGGCGACCCGATCGTGCGCAGCCGCCCCGACACCCGCTCGAACAGCCCCGCATCGCGCAGATACTCGGCCAAGATCATCATGCCCAGCAGGAGGACGATCGTATCCCAGTTGACCAGGGCGTAGGCTTCTTCTGGCGACATGACATCGCACAGCACCATCAACACCGCCCCGACCATGGCTCCCGCCGGACGCCCGATCGGCAACCACCGCAATCGCCGGAACGAGATCAGGATGAAGGCGAACGCGAAGATGATCCCCGCCGCCCACGGATGCCGCAACGGGATTTCTGCCGGCAAGGCCACACTGGGGGCGGCAGTGGCCAGTTCAGACATTATGCCGGAAACGGAAGTAGCAATCTTGGGGTCCATGGCTGTCGTCGAGCATTCTACACCAGTTCGCCCGTGAAGCAACCGCGGTGGAACCTCCGGCTTGGGGCAAAGCCGCTCGGGGTGGTCACCGCCTCGACCGGGAGAACGCGCAGGGGCGTCTTTCCCCGAGGCTTCACCGCCCTTTTCCGGAAATCCCCACCGGTGGATATGGTTGCGAAATTTCCCTCCAGCCTGTGATAGTATGGGTGTTCAGACCATCGTGGGGGAGAGAGCATGCTCGAAGAATTCGGCCGGGATTTGACCACCCTCGCCGCCATGGGGGCCCTCGAGCCCCTGATCGGCCGGGCCCAGGAGATCAAGCGACTCGTCGAGATCCTGACCTTCGAGGGCAAGAGCAACCCGGTGCTGATCGGCCCGCCCGGGGTCGGCAAAACCTGCATCGTCGAAGGGCTGGCCCAGTACGTCGCCGCCGGCAACGTGCCCGAGAAGCTGAAAGGGAAGCGGATCTTCCAGATCGACTTCGCCGCCATCACCAGTGGCACCATCTACCGCGGCATGCTCGAGGAGCGGATCGAAAAGGTCATCAACGAACTGGTCGAGAGCCAGAACACCATCCTGTTCATCGATGAGCTCCACCTGCTGACCCATACCTGCTCCACCGGCCATTTCGACCTCGCCAACTACCTCAAGCCGTACCTGGCCCGCGGCGACTTCCCCGTCATCGGCGCCACCACCGAAGCCGAGTTCAAACGCGACCTCGAGGAACGCGACCCCGCGCTGGCCCGGCGGTTCATCAAGGTCAAGGTCGGCGAACCGCCCCGCGATGAGCTGAAACTCTTGCTGTCACGGCTCGGCAAGCGGTTCGGCTCGCGCTACCACATCGTCGTGCCCGAGTACACGATCGACCAGATCATCAGCATGGCCGACCAGTACATCAAAGATCGCTACTTCCCCGACAAGGCGATCGACCTGATGAAGGAGGCCATGGCCGAGAAGCGGTTCGGCGAAGAGCGCGACCGCTCCCGCCGCGACCTGATCCTGCTCGAGCCGATCATGGGCCGCGAGATCGGGTGCATCGAGAAAGGCGACTTCGTCGCGTTGGAAGCCACGCTCGCGGCGTGGGACGACGAAAAGAAGAACTTCTTCGACACCGCCCTCACCGTCGAGGACGTCGCCACCCTGATCTCGCGCCGCACCGGGGCCGTCGTCGGCGACAAGCAGCTCGACGAGGTGACCGGCCGCCTGCGCAAGCTGACCGAGGCCTTCAAAACCAACATCATCGGCCAGACCCGCACCAAGGATGCCATCCTCGGCGCCTTCAAGATGCTGGGGGCCGGCATCCGCAAGCCCAACAAGCCGATCGGCAGCTTCCTCTTCCTGGGGCCCTCAGGCACCGGCAAGACCGAAACCGCCAAGACCATCGCCACCGCCTTCTTCGGCGACGAGCGCCGCCTGATCCGGTTCGACATGTCCGAGTTCTACGACGATCATACGATGGCCCGCCTGGTCGGCTCGCCGCCCGGCTACATCGGCAGCGACGAGGACGGCCTGCTGGTCAAGCTGATGAACCAGAATCCGTTCTCGGTGGTGCTGTTCGACGAGATCGAGAAGGCCGACCCCAAGCTGTTCGACATCTTCCTGCAGATGCTCGACGAGGGGTATGTCAAAGACATGAAGGGCAACACCGCCAGCTTCAAGGAAGCCCTCATCATCATCACCAGCAACGTCGGCACCCACAACTACGCTGGCCTCGACCAGTCGGAGTTCGAGAAGAAGTTCGACGCCATCCAGGCCAAGGTGCTGGAGGAACTCAAACGCGGCGTGCGCCCCGAGATCATCAACCGCATCGAGCACATCATCCCCTTCGCCCCCTTCACCAAGGACGAACTGCGCGCCGTCTTCCGCAAGCTGGCCGCCGAGAGTGCCAAACGCATCTTCGAGCAGAAGGAGATCCAGTACACCGTCTCCGATGCCGCCGTCGACCTGGCCGTCGAGACCGGCTACGACCCACAGTTCGGGGCCCGCCCCATGCGCCGCGAGGTGCAGAAGCTCGAGGAACTGATCGCCGAAGCCGTCCTCGACCGGTTGATCGCCGGCAAGGACAAGGTCACCGTGGAGGTCCAGGACCGCAAATACGTCCTGAAGAAGGTCTATGAATAAGCCGATGATCGAACGCTTCCAGGCCCTGTACGACGATCTGCGCCGGCTGGGCGACCGCCTCCTGGTCAACCCCGGCGAGGTCAAGACGGTGCTCGACCGGGCCCACCACCAGGCCCGCGTGCTGGTCGTCGGCGAGTTCAACACCGGCAAGTCGTCGCTGATCAACTCGGCGCTCGGCGAACCCCTGCTGCCCACCGGCATCCTCCCGACCACCAGCCTGGTCACCATCCTCGACCACGGTCCGTTCAAGGTCACCATCAAACCGATGGGGACCAAAGACCCCTTCGACATCGAGCCGGGCAAGGCGGGCACCCCGGGCTACGGCATTCCCGACGGTTCGTTCGACTGGGACGGCTTCCGCAAGCTGCTGACCGACCCCAAGAACATCGACCAGATCGAGCAGGTCCGCATCGCCCATCCCATCGTGCCGCCCAACCTGACCATCATCGACACGCCCGGCATCAACGACATCGCCAAATCCCGCGCCGAGATCGTCTACGGGCTGATCCCGATGGCCGACATCGTGCTGTTCGTCATTTCGGCGCTGAAGCCGTTCTCAGAGTCGGAACGAATCTTCCTCGAAGAGAAACTGCTCGCCGCCGACCTCAAGAAGATCGTCTTCGTGGTCAACCGCATCGACGAGGTCGAAGCCGACGAGCGTGCCGACCTGCTCGCCGACATCACCGCCAACCTGACCAAGGCCCTCAACACCAGTTTCGAGCGCATCAACGGCATGCTCGGCCAGAACCTCTACCGGAAGGTCGACACCGTCGACGTGCTGCCCGCCTGCGGCCGCGAAATGGCCCCGATCGAGAGCAAGACGATCTCGCGCAGCATCGGGTTCAACCTCGCCCCCGCCTCCGGTGACCGCAACCCGCTTGCCGAGGGCAATCGCCGCATCTGGAAAAAGGTTCTCGAACTGGCCGGGGTCAAGCGGGAATCGGAAGTCGAGCAGGTGCTGCACCACTTCCTGCGGCGTGGCGCGATGCGCATCCGCCGGGCCCTCGCCGACATCCGCGCCAACGAATCGAGCGGCCGCGAGGCCACCCTCGCCCGCCTGAAAGATCACGCCGGCAAGCTGCAGCAGCTTCGCCAGACCCTCAAGAGCGCCGAACGCCGCATCGTCGAGACCGAAAACGCCCTCAAAGCCGACTTCAAGGCGAAGATCGAACGGGTGTTCGGCGACCTGGGGGGGACGCTGCGCCTGCAGCGCGACCCGGCCACCGTCAACACCCGCCTGAAAGAATTGTACGAGTACATCACGGCCAAAATGAAGGGCACCCTCGACGATCTCTACCGCGAGTTGGGCCATTCGTTCGACGCCATCATCGACGATCCCGCCTTCCTCGAGCAGCGCACGTTCGAGATCGAATACGACCTCACCGACGTTCCCGGCAAGGTCGTCTCCTCGCTCAGCTTCGCCTACCTGGCCGCCATCTTCTTCGGCATCAACATCGGCCTGGTCGCCGGCGCCGCCTATTTCGCCTCGCAGATCATCGCCAACAAACGCTCGGTCAAGCAGTATCTGCTGACCGCCACCGTCAGCGGGGAAACCCTCACGCAGGTGCAGAACGACCTGCTCGAACGCGTCACCCACGAGGTCGAATACGCCGTCGACTTCATTCGGCAGTCGCTCATCCAACGCATCGATCTGATCCAGAGCGAGGTGCGGCACGCCGCCTTCACGCTCAACCGGCCCGGCAAGTTCGATCTGCCAGCTCTCGAGGCCGAACTCGAGAAGATCACCACCGGCATCAACGGCTTCCTGGCCCGGGGCGACCGGCGATCCACCCCCGATGATGATTCCCTTCCCGGCTTGACCTCCGCCGTTCGGCGAAGCTGACATCAGACCAACAGAGGAGACCTTCCGGCATGGTGTATGCAGGCATGTTTTTCCTGGTGTTCGCCGCCATCCTGTTCTTCGTCAAGCGTAGTGAAGAGGAGAAACTCGGCTACATCAAGGCCATCGAAACCAGCAACTGCCGTGATCTCATCGAAGAAGTCAAGGCCATCACCGAACGCATGGGCAAGGGCGGAAGCTTCCGGCGCCTGGTCGAACTGAAGGGCGTCATCAAGTGCGACAACCCCCTGACCTCCGAGGTGGCCAAGCAGAAGTGTGTCTACTACACGATGTCGGTGACCCGCCAGATCGAGGAGACCTACGAAGAGAAAGACGCCCAGGGCAAGGTCGAGCGCAAGACCCGCAAGAAGACCGACACCGTCGCTTCGAACACCCAGAGCCTGCCCTTCTATGTCGAGGACAACACCGGCAAGGTGCTGGTCAACCCCAACGGGGCCGAGCTCGACCCGGTCCGCATCATCGACAAGTTCGAGCCGGGCGAGATGAACGCCGGGCGCACCATCACGTTCGGTGATTTCAGCTTCAACACCTCGGGCTTCAACTTCGGGTCTTGGGTCCAGCCCCAGGCCGGCAACCGCACCCTCGGCTACAACTTCACCGAAAGCGTGCTGCCCCTCGAGCGCAAGGTCTACGTCCTCGGCGAAGCCAGCGATGCCGACGGCGAGCTGGTCATCAAGGCCCCCAAGGACAAGGGTCGGTTCATCGTTTCCCTGAAATCGGAAGAGGAGCTGATGGCCTCGGGGGCTGCCAGCATCAAGTTCGCGACCATGGGCATGATCGTCAGCGGGCTGCTCGGCTTGGGGCTGGTCATCTACTCGTTCATCCGCTGAGGCCGGGTTCCATGGGTCGGGGTTCCCCGGGGGGGGCCAATCGCGACGGTTCCTGCCTTTTGGTGGGAAGGTGTCGGTTGTTCCCGGCCGGGCTGTTCCGCGGTTTGTCGTGTCTGATTCCGGTTTTTCCGGGTCTGCGGGATCCCCTGCTGTTGAATTGCAACGAGATGTCCCGGTATTTTCGCAGCGAATTTTACCAGGCCGATTGACGAGCGCCCGAGGATTGCCGGTCTTTGAAAACCAGATGAAGATGAGGGCCTGCCATAGGTCCGGCAGGCCCCGACGGAGAACCGTCTACCGCCCCGGTATTCCTTGGGAGCCGGTTCCCACCGACTCTCTCCGCTTCCCGGGGTTATTGCAACGGTGCTCTGGCGAGGACCAGTTCCGCGGGAATGCTCTTCTCCTCGCGGGAGTGAGCCTCGATGCAGAGCATGACCCCAAGGTTCATGAGTTCCCGGCGGTTGCCTCTGGACAGGGCTGCGAGAAGTTCGATGGCGTCGTCGGCGAACAGATCCTTGGGTGCCTTGGCGGCCTCCAGGCGACGTCCGAGCAGGGCTCTGGTTTCGTCCTGGTTCAGGGGCTCCATGCGGAAGATGCAGGCCATGCGCGAGGCGATGGCCCGGTGACTCTCCAGTCGGAGAGTCCGGTCGAGGGACTCATCGCCGATCAACATCAGGGACGCCAGGGTCTTCTGCTCGTCGGGATGGGCCAGGATGGCGCAGAGATCCATGATCGCCTCGACCTCGAGGTGCTGGGCATCATCGACGACGATGACGGGGAAGGGGCTTCCCGGCTCTTTCTGCTGGAAGGCCAGATGTCGTTGGAGTTTGTGCAGGGGCGGCAGTCCTTTCCGGTTCAATTCGAGACCGACCTTGTCGGCCAGGATACGCAGTACCCCGCCTCGGTTGCACCCGGCGTAGGAGAGCCAGATGGGGCGATATGACCGCGGCTCCAGACTGCTCACGATCGCCCGGGCCAGGGTGGTCTTTCCTGCACCCGGGGTTCCGATGAGGGCGAAGCTGCGGCTGACCTTGATGAACTCATGCGCCCGATGGGCGATTTCCAGGTCGCGCTTGACGGCGAGGCCTTCGATTCCGGTTTGGGTGTGGCTCTTTTGGAGCATACCGTGGGAAGACTTCAGCATCTCGGAAGAGCTGAAGAGGGCTATGGTCTGCATGACATGATCCCTGACGCCGAAAAATTCCTCGTCCATGAGCAGGGAATCGGTGTATGATTTCATTGCGAGTTGGTCCTTTCGTGGCAGTTTGGTCGGAAAACTCAAGGTACCACGAAGGACCTTCCCGTATCCATCCGCCCACACCCTCCGATCCTCCCACTTTTCCTCAACTTTTGTCGTGTTCCAA
>CALLCO010000282.1 GCA_937998695.1 Candidatus Ozemibacteraceae bacterium | reverse complement strand
CCGGCGCCGGCTGGCCTTCGCCCTGGCGGCGGCTCTGACGGGAGCGGCGGGCTTGGCCGCCTTCTGGGCCCTGGTGCATGATTCCGTGGCCCGCATCTACCGTTCGCAAGCTGATCTCGCCTACCGGGAGGGGAACCTGACCTCGGCGCAGGCCCTCTACGTCGAGTCGCTGCTGTGGGCGGACGATTTCGCCACCCGCGACCGGCTGGCCCGGGCCCTGCTGGCCAACGGCGACCTGCGGGAGGCCCAGGCGGTGCTGGCCGACGTGCGGCGCCGTCGGGACCCCGCCCCGCCCTCGCCCCTCGAAACCTACCTGTGGGGCACGATCGACTTTTTCGCGGAACGGCCGGCCAGCGCCGTGCAGCGCCTGGAACCGGTGGTCGACCATGGCGACCTGGGCTGGAACGCGAGGCTGCTGCTGTCGATCCTCTATCTCGAAATGGATCGCCCAGCCAAGGCCCGGCCGTTCGTCGAGGCCTTCAAGGACATCCCGGTGACCCGTCCCGACCTTGCCTACCTGCTGGCTCTGCTGGCGGCGCGGGAGGGGCGCTCCGCCGACCTGGCCAGGGTGATGGCGCAGGTTCCCCCCGGTAGTCTCCCTCCCTTCTGGGAGAAACGGTTTGCGCCCTGGCGAGCCATACCGGCCACTGCCTCTCCGCCTCCCCCGCCTGACGACGGTCCGTTCGTCACCGCGCTCGACGCATTCCCTGGGCTCTTCCCGGGTGATGCCTCCGCGCCCGGGGAGACAGGCGGGCCCGAGGCCACCGCTTCCGGGTCGGCCACCGGCGGCGGAGGTGCCCCATGAGCGCCCCCCGTGGCCTGTGGCAGCGGGTGCTCGCCGCCAGCCGGGTGGAGGATCTGCTGGCCCTGGGTGCCACGCTGGCAGCGCTCGTGCTGCTCGTCGCCACCGACTCCTACCAGCGGTTCCAGCTCGGCCTGCTCGACATCTTTTTCATCCTGCTGCCGCTGCTGCTGCTGCTACTGAAGATCGTCATCACCGAGTTCGTCGCCTTCTCCTGCTCGGAGCAGGCCAGCACCGACCCCGAGGGGTTCCTGTGGAACTTCCTCGGCCAGCTGGTCGGCCTGTTCCGCGACTGGTTCCCCTTCTTCCTGCTCAGTGCGTTCTACTTCTCGCTGTTCACCAACTTCATGCTGCGCGTCAACCCCCACACCGCCGACGCCCGCCTGGCCGCCATCGACGCCTGGTTCCTGGGCGACCAGGCGGCGATCCTGCTGCAACCATGGGTGCGCCCGTGGCTGACCGACCTGCTCAACACCGTCTACGTCTCGTATCTGCTCTATTTTCCCGGCGTCGCCTTCTTCCTCTACGTGACCGGCCGGCGTGCCGCCTTCCGGCGCGTGATGCTCGGCCTGTTGTTGCTGATGGGGATGGGCGTGGTCAGTTACATCCTGGTGCCCGCCATCGGGCCGGGGAAGTTCTTCTACGAGCGGTTCACTGTGCCGCTGTGGGAGCGCCCTTCCGACCCCATGTTTCTGCTGATCGACCGTTACCGGGTCGTGCATGACTGCTTCCCGTCGCTGCACGTCGGCATTCCGTTGCTGCTCTGCCTCTACGCCTGGGAAGCCCGCGCCCGGGCGGCCGCCGCCGCGGCGACCGTCTACGTGCTATTGATGATGCCCGCCACCGTCTACCTGCGCTACCACTATGTCATCGACGTGGTGGCGGTCTTCCCCTACGTGGTAGTGGCCCGGCGCATGGCTGACATGCTACTGGCCTGGTGGCCGACCTGCCAGCGCCGCCTGCTCGAGAAAAGGGAAATCCCCGACCCGGCCCCCCCGGCCTGACCCGTGCCCCTACGCCCGCCCGGACGACGGCACGGCCGGGGAGGTTGGCTTCAGCCGCAGACGGGGCAGCACCCGCATCAGCAGCGTATAGGCCCGGTTGATGTCGACGAACCGGCCGGCCTCGGCGGCGCCCAGATCGGGATGATACCGGCGGGCCAGTTCCCGGAAGCGGGTTTTGACCGCGCCGGGGTCGGCCGTCTCGGGCAACCCCAGTGTCTCGAAGGCCCGGCGCAGGTCGCGGTGGTGATGCAGGATCTCCCACGCCCCGTTCAGGAAGGCCTCGGCGGTCTCCTCGTCGAGCTGGAAAAAATTGGCGACGTCGAGGTAGAACCAGCGGGCCGACAGGGCGTCGAGCTGGCCATCCGGGCACTGTCGGCGGTGCAGGTCGCACAGGCTCTCCCCCGCCGGGCAGATCGCCTCGCAGAACCGCATCAGGGACTCTTCGAAATGCCGGCATCGGTCTGGCCCGGGATAGCGAACAGGCAGAATCCGCATGCAGTGGATGTGCAGGTAAATCCCTTCCCTATCTAGGGTCTCCTGAAGCCGATACAGTTCGTGGAACAGCAGGAAGTGGCTCCGGTAGAGGGTAAGCGCCGAACACGACAGCACCTCGAGCCCCGGGAAGGCCACCTCGAGCACCTGGCTCTCGTAGCAGGGGCGGGTCAACCCCCGGACCATCGCCGCCACCCCGGCGCGGTCCATGCTTTCCAAAGCCGCCTGGAATTCGCGGGTCCGTTCCTGCTCCATGATGATTCGATGGTAACAGAAACCTCCGTTCCACCAACCTCATTTTCCTGCACAATCTTTGTGTCCCGGGCTGTTTCCCGCTCTGGACGAGGGAAAAGTCATCTCCTGGGCAGGGGCGCACCGCCGACGGCGGCGAGGGATTTTCCGGATCTCCCAGCCAGGGGACAGCATTCAGACAGGGACACATTCTTTTCACAAATAAT
>CALLCO010000281.1 GCA_937998695.1 Candidatus Ozemibacteraceae bacterium | reverse complement strand
CCCGGGCGGCGTTGCGTGACCGTCTGGCCGCCGCCACGCCTTACGAAGGAGTCACCGGCACCCTGGTCTTCGATGCGACCGGCAATGACGTCCGACCGGTGCAATTGGCCCGCATCCGGGGCGGCCGCCTGCGGCCCCTGGAGGGCGAACCGTGAACTTCGCCGGCCCCCGCGTCTGGGGAACGCTCGCCGTGGTCGCCCTGCTCCTCGTCCTGGTCGGGCAGCTTCGCTTCCAGGACGACCTGGTGGCGGGCCAGATGACCTACGGCAACTTCGATCTCCCTGGCCGGATCGCCTTCGTCAACCGCCTGGTCCCGGGACTGCCCGACCACGCTTCGGCCAAGGTCTATACCTTCGACCGGATCAATTGGCACCCCTTGATCGCTCTGTGTGTCGTCCTCTTCCCCCTGACGTTATTCTGGGGGCTCTACAAGAACTGGGAGTTCTGGCAGGCTGGCCTCACCCGGGTCTGGACGCAGTGGGCCGCCTTCGTCATCGCCCGCCTCGGGGTGGTACGGGCTGGCGGGGTCTGGCCGCTGCGGCGCTCCTGCCTGGGTACGTTCCCCTTCCTAAACTGCCAGGCGTGCGAGATGGCGACCGGGGCCTGCCCGATCGGCTACCTGCAAAACCTGTTGTCCTGGGCGGTGGTGCCCTACTACCTCCTCGGACTGATGATCCTGTTTGGAATTTCCCTGGGAAAGAGCATCTGCGGGTGGTTGTGCCCGTTCGGATTCCTTGCCGACCTGTTCGACCGCGTCAGCCTGCGCCTGTGGCGGATCCCGCGCAGTCTTGGGAACATCCGCTACTGGGTCTTGGTCCTGGTGGTGGTGGCCCCGCTGCTCTACGCCCAGGCGGGCATCCGGGACCGCAACTTCTTCTGCAGCACCCTGTGCGCGTCGGGCAAGATCCTGGGGCTGTCGCCCTATTACTGGACCACCGCCGCCCCCTCGTTCCTGCCAATCTCCGGCTGGCTGAGCGATCCGCTGGACCGGGGGTTCGTCGTGACGCTCCAGGTCGCCTTGACATTGGGTCTCCTGATTGCTATGTTGCTGATCTCGGGGCGGATCTTTTGCCGTGTCCTGTGCCCGCTGGGCGGATTCTGGGGGCTGTTCCACGCCGTCAGCTTTGTCCGGGTGACGCATCGGGCCCGAAGCTGCACCCGATGCGGAGGGTGTGAGAAGGTCTGTCCCATGGGGGTGTCCCGGGAGTTCCGTGATTTCCTGGACCGCACCTCCTGCATGATGTGCGGGCGTTGTATCACCGTCTGCCGGAGCGGTTCCCGGGCCTTCGCCTGGGGCCTCCCCGACCCGGAGCCACAGGAGGAGCAATACCCCATGACCGACCCCTCAACCCTTGATTATGGCAGCTTGTACAACCGCCTGCGCCGCGACGCCTACATGATCGGTCTGGCGTTGCTGGCCAAGAATCCACTCGACATGGCGCGCTACGCCTACCAGCAGACCGCCTTCTACCGTCGCCTTTACGGCAACCTGCCCACCGATTTCCTGGCCCTTCCCCTGACCCGCAAGCGCGACTTGGGGATGTGCGACCCGTATGACGTTCTCAGCGAGGAATACCGAGGTTCGGTCGCTCTGTATGCCGAGACGACGGGCTCGACCGGTTTTCCGACCCCCGTCTTCTATACCCCGCTCGAGTTCGGAGCCGCCCGGCTCTATTCGAAGCTGACCCCCTACGTCGGAGCGCTCGACCAGGTTCTGGCCGAGAACCGGGCGGTGGTCAACGGGTTGACCTTCGGGTTCACCGTGGCCGGGATGAGTTTCGGCGACTTCTTGACTGCCCACGGGGGGATGATCGCCAACGTCGGCAGCCGGTCGACCATCGCCACCCCGCCGCGCACGGCCCGCGCCATCGTGCGGTTACGCCCATCGATCATCACCGGCACGCCGATCGACGTCCTGTGCTGGCTCCGCATCATCAAGGAAGACCACCCGCAGGACTACCCCAAGGTCCTGGAAGAGCTGAAAGTGGTGCTGTCGACCGCCGAACTGTGCGCCGCTTCGCGCAGCAAAGCGATCCGCCGAGAATTCGGCTTCGTCCATATCGACATCTACGCCTGCGTGGAAGGGTTTTTCACGGTGGCCTGTCCCTGCGGGGAGTTGCACGTGCTGCCCCTTTACCACACCGAGGTGTTCGATGCCGATCTCAAGCTGATCGGCGGGTTCGGCGAGGGCCGTCTCGCCTTCACCAACCTGCTGAAGAAGAGTTCTCCGTTGGTGCGGTATTTGCTCGACGATTTCGTGACCGTCTATCCCAGCCAGTGCAGCCACGGGTTCAAACGCAGCATCGAGCCGCACGGCCGCTGGGAGCTGACCGTCTGCCTCGATGGGAAACGCCTCGGCGTGCGGCATTTCGAGGAAGCCATCTTTGCCCACGGGCTGTTCGGCGATTACCGGGTCGTGCTCGAGGATGCCGGGATGCGGGTGACGGTCGAGGAATATGGCCGGCACGACCCGCTTGCGCAGATCCAGGACAGCCTGGGCGAAAAGTTCCGGCAGAAGGTGACGCTCGAGGTGGTGCCGTTCGGCACGCTGACGAAATACCGTGAGGTGCGGGTGACCAAACCGATCCTGAAGATCGAGGACAAACGCTCGACCTCGACCCAGACCGTCCCGGAATTCCTGTGAGGAAGGGGCATGACCATGGAACAAACCCCGAAGCTCTGTCCACGGTGCCAGCAGGCCAACTTCCCCATCGCGGAGTTCTGCCGTCACTGCGGGGAACCCATCTTCGACATGGGGTCGCTGTCACGTCGCTCGATCCTGTCGCGGTTTCTCGGCCACATCGTCGATGGCCTGTTCTGGGCCATCGACGAACTGGCGCGCTGGTGGGAGATCGGCCGCCTGACCCTCGACCTGAAGACCTTGCGCAAGCGGCGGGCCGCCTTTCTCAAGCAGGCGGGCGAAGGCCGCCCCGAGGGGACCGATCTGGCCGCCGCCGACCGCGAGAAGCTGATGACCTGGTCGGAGGAGATTTCGCGGCTGGCCACCCGCGAGGAGTTCCTGCGCAAGCGGAGTTGGGCCCTGACGCCCGAGCTGATCCTGCTGCTCGTCGTGTGCGCCTTCATCGCCGGCATTGTCTGGTTGCGGCCGCGCACCGACCTGGCCATTCCCCCGCGGGAGATCCCGTTCACCCTGGCCGGTGACCTGGGCCGGTTCGCCGACATCCCGCTGGCCGGGTTCTCGGTGGTGACCAGCGCGGTCTGGCACGGGAACCAGATCTACGTCGGCGGCGACGGCGGCCTGGCGGTGGTCGACCCCAGCACCCGCACGACCACTGGCGTGGCCGGACTTCCCCCCATGTTCTTCGTTCGGCACCTCTTCTCGGAGGGGAGTCGCCTGCTGATCGCCGGATACGGCGGCGTCTATGCCCTCGACGCGCACCTGCTCACCCCGCTCTACGTCGGCGCCAACCTGCCGGTCGATCTGATCAACCGGGTCATCCCGACCCGCGATGGCGGGCACCTTCTGGGCACGGTCGGCCACGGCCTGCTCAAGGGACGCGACCAACTGGCGGTACTGCTGCTGGGCACGCAAGGGCTCACCCTGACCGGATTCTCCTGGATGGACGACGAACTGTGGTTGCTGCACGAGCGGGGCCTGCTGCGCGGGGACGGCTCGTCCTTCACCCCCTTCACGTTGCAGGTGCTGGCGGGCAAGAGTCTGACCGCCCTCGCCGCCGAGCCCAATACCATCTACCTGGGGTCGACGGACGGGCTGGTGATCGGCTACCGCAGCGACCGCACCTGGGTCTGGACGCCGCTGTCGCCGGGGGAGCCGCGTCTGGTGCGCGACCTGGTCGCCGCTCAGGGGGTGCTGTTGATCGCGGCCGCCGAAGGGTTGTTCCGGTATCAGGACGGCCGCTTCCAGAAGCTGGCCGCCACCCCCAACCTGTCCGCCCTGGCCGTCGGTCCCGCGCTGGTGGCGGCGGTCAGCCCCACCGTCGTCTCTCTCTTCCGGTTCTCGGGTACCGCCACCCTGCCTGCGGCGCCCGTGGCGCCGACGGTACCGACCGTGGGCACCTTCGTGGCCCCCGCTCCGGTCGCGGTGCAGCCGCCGCCCATCACCCCGCCGGGCGTGACCCCCCCGTTCCTGACTTCAGGAGCGCCCTCGGCAGGAGGGAACGTGTCCGGACCGGCCCCCATGACGCAGGCTCCCCCTCTCCCCCCGCTGACCGCGCCGGTGGTCCCGGTGAACCAACCGACGCCCCCTGCCGTAGTGCCCCCGGTTCCCCCGGGTTATTCGCCAGCCCCTCCTCCCCCTGTCTATGCGCCGACCCCGGTGCCGCCCCTCGCGCCGGCGGCCCATCCCTTCCTGGGGTCTGCCCCCTTGCCGCCCGCTCTGCGCAGCCCGTTCATCTCCGCTCTGGTTTGGGATGGCCGCCGCCTCTGGGTCGGCACTGCCAACGAAGGCCTCTGGGTGCTACAAGACGGCCAATGGTCGGCGCTCAACTCCCGCAACGGGGGCCTGGTCGACGACCAGATCGTGTCGTTGCCGGTCCTCCAGGGCCGTCCGCACCTGTATTCCTGGGTCATGGGACTGATGTCGCTCGAGACCGGGCGCGCGGTGCCGGTGCTGGCCAGGGATCTCCTGCGCGACCACCTGTCGATGGCGGCCGATGCCGGGTCGATCATGTTCCTGTTCCAGGGCGGGTTCATCAGGCGCCTGAAGGAAGACGGCACCCTGGAAGCGGTCAGCCGCATCCCCGAGGATTTCTTCAAGAGTGCCCGGTTCCTGCACCTGGTTGACGGGCAGCCGGTCGTGGTCACCGATCAAGGGGTCCTGAACCGCGATGGGTCGGGCCGGTGGCTGGTGAGCTTCTTCCCGGCCGAAGGTCGGACATTGCGGGCGGTCGGCTCGGCCCAGTCCCCCGATGGCCAGGTCTACGCCGTTCTGTCCAACGGCGAGGTGTTCGCTGCCCGCGGCCGCACCGTGACCAGGGTCGGCGCCATCGACCAGAAGCCGCGCGGTATGGTCTTCGCCGACACCCTCTGGGTGGCCGGCACCTCCCAGATCTACCGGCTGGTCAACGGGGTGTTGACCCCGGCTGGGTCGAAGACGGGCGAGACGGTGGTCGGCTTCCAGCCGGTGCCGGACCGCCGGATCGTGCTGTTGGCCACCAACGCGGGAGTCGACGTCCTTCCCTATCCATAAGTCCGGGCTCCGGAATCGGTGTCTTCCTGCCGATAGGGAGAGGCATCGGGCAACGTATCGATGAGCGAGTATCTGCCGGTTTTCGCCGAAGAGATCTTCATCGTCAACATCTATGGGACGGATGAGGAGATCGCGGAGTTCCATGGACTCCTGCAGACGCCCAACGACGAGAAAAGCCTGATGTCGATGGCCCTGATCATCGAGGAGATCAAGCGTCGGAACTTTCTGAAGATCACCTGGCACTGTTGTTGGAGATGCTCCTTCTACCAGACCTGCAAGATCAATTGGTACCGCGGCGAGCGGCACCTGGAGCGCCGCAATTGCTGTACCTACTGCCAGAACTTCTGGGAGTGCCACAAGCGGTTCGCCGAGGAGAACCCCGACCTGATGGAAGGCACCGAGGACTTCCCCCATCATGACAAGAGGAAATGAACGACGGCTGGCCCTGACCCTGCTGGTTGTCCTGCTGCTGGTGGTCCCGCCTGGAGGTGGTCCGTCCGCCCGGGCCGATCTCACCCTGCAGGGACCGTCCGGGTTCGTGCAGGTGCCGTCCCATACGACGATCCGGCCGGGGCAGGTCGAGTTCGGAGCGCATACCCGTCGTTTCTTCATTCCCGGTACCAAAACCTCGCGCTACCTGACCAACCTGGCCTTCGGATTCTCACCCATCCGCGATGTCGAACTCGGGGTGCAGAAGGCCATCGACTCGCGGCGCGGCAGCTCCGACCAGGATCCCGACGCCACGCTCAACGTCAAGATCCGCCTGCCGTCAATGGGGGCGGGAGAGTTTTCCGAAAGCGCGGTGGGATTGCTGCTCGACACCAATCCCAACAACTACCATACGATGTATTTCACCCTGGGCGGCTTTGGGGTGGGCTGGAACTTCGGCGGCAACCCAGGTTCGGGGATCGCCCAGTATGGATCCTTCGATCGGGGCCGGCGTCGGCCCAAAGACCTCTGCCTGCTGATAGGCACCGAATATCCGCCGGCGCGGCCCGGGGAGCGAGGGTATCGCGGGCATTATCTGATCGACTACAACGGCGACGTCTTTTCCCTGGGGTGGCGGTACAAGTCGCACCGGGGTTTCTGGGTAGACGCGGCCGTCCAATCGAAGAGCAGTTACACCGACTTCTACGACTTCCTGCCCCTGATCGTCGGTTTCGGCGCCATCTTCTGACCTGGCCGCGGGGCCCGCGTGGCGGACGGCGGGACAGCCTTCCCCTGACCGTGTCGATTTGTCGGGGTTGCCGCCTTCTTGGCAGGTCGCGGAGAAGAGGTTGCCGCCTTGGCATTGCCTTTCGGGGGAGCTGTCTTCTTGATGGCGGTTGGGCGGTCAGGACCGCCCGAGTCGGGGCGTGCGGATGGGCGATCGGAAATGATCGGCCCATGAGAGCGGGGGGTGGACCTCAGAGTTTCACGGAACCGGCGGACGGTCGGAACGGGCAGGAAAAGATCGGTTGGGCGGATCCCCGGGGGGACGGACCAGGAAATCACCCCCCAGGGCTTCGGCTGCGTGCCAACCCTGGGAGAAATTAAGCGTCTCGATGGCCAGGGGCCAGGGCAAGGTGCGGATGAGATCCAGTCCGAGGTCCTGGAGCGGCGGCGTGTGCGGCACGTGGTCCTCCTGGGCGGTGTTTCCGGGCGCGACCCCGGCCGATCGGCGGCGGTGTGGGGCAGGGCAGCCGCGATCCCAACCAACCACCCGAGCTGGGCGGGTCACAAGGCTATTATACTACGAGGCGGGGTGCCGGAGGTTCTCCGACCCGTCCTGCGGAAAACCTGGGGGCGGGGAAGGACTCCTTGCGCCATCGCCCGGCCCTGGATGGGGGGGATGATCTCATCCGCGGGCGGCAAAGGGGGTGGTGCCCGGTCTCTGGTATAATGGCGGCACATCGGCCGGAGGAGGGGAAGGATGCGACTGGTGACAGCGGCGGAGATGCGGGCGATCGATCGGCACGCCATCGATACGGTAGGGATCCCGGGACTGGTGCTCATGGAAAACGCCGGCCTGAAAGTGCTGTTCACGCTCGAGAAGTGCCTGGGCGGGTTGAAGGGCAAGCGCTTCACGATCATCTGCGGCAAGGGCAACAACGGAGGCGATGGCCTCGTGGTCGCCCGCCACCTGCACAACAACCACCTGCCGCTGCACGTCTTTCTGGTTTACCCGCCCGAGGAACTGTCGGCCGATGCCCGGACCAACCTGGCCATCCTGCGGCAGTCCGGTCACCAGCCGATCGTCATGGCCGGCACCGAGGACCTGGAGCGGCTGCGCATCGCTCTCGAGTTTTCCGATTGCGTCATCGACGCCCTGTTCGGGACCGGGTTCGCCGGTGAGATCGAGGGGTATCCGCGGGAGGTGGTGGCCATCGCCAACGAGGGCAACCTGCGGCGGGTGGCGATCGACGTGCCGTCGGGCTTGGAGGCAACCACCGGTCACGTCGCCCAGACCACCTTCCAGGCGCACCTGACCGTGACCCTGGGCGCGCCCAAGATTGGCCTCTTCCTTTATCCGGGCCGGGATGCGGCAGGCGAGGTGTGGGTGGCCGATATCGGCCTTCCCCCTCCCACCTTCGAGGCGGTGCCCTCCGAGCATACCCTGTTGACCCGCGAAGTCGTTGCCTCGCTGTTGCCGGCGCGGCCCGATCAGGGGCACAAGGGCACGTTCGGCCACGTGTTGATCCTGGCGGGATCGCAGGACTACCAGGGGGCCGGGGTGTTGTCGACCTATGGTGCCCTGCGCTCGGGGGCGGGCCTGGTTACGCTCGGAATGCCGCGCGGGGTGGCCGGACGGCTGAGCTGCGACATTCTGCCCGACGTCATTGTCCGGACCTTCGGCGAGGCCGATGGAGGCTTTGCGCTGGAGCCCGACGACGTGCGCGGATTCTCGGGGGTCTACCACGCTCTGGTGGCGGGGCCGGGCTGGGGCAAGGGGCGGGCCCGGCAGCACTCGCTGCAGGTGCTCCTCGAAGGGTGGCCGGGCGGGCTGGTCCTCGACGCCGATGCCCTGAATGCCTTGGCGGAAGGTGGCGGTCGGAGTTCTGATGCGGAAAATCTCGTGCTGACGCCTCATCTGGGGGAAATGTCGCGGTTGCTCGGTCGGCCGGTCGGCGCCATCCAGGCCGATCCGGTCGGGGCGGCCCGCGAATTCGTGGCGCGCCAGCCCTGCGTGCTGGTGCTCAAATCAGCGACGACGGTGGTCATGGGCCCCGACGGGCATGCGTTCCTGTGCAGTCGTCCCAATGCCGGTCTGGCCCGGGGCGGGGCCGGCGATCTGCTGTCCGGGTTGATCGGCGGGCTGCTGGCCCAGGGCCTGGGCGGTCTGCGGGCGGCCCTGCTCGGGGTGTTCCTGCATGCCGAGGCGGGGGCCATCGCCCGGGCCGAGCTGGGCCCCGAGGCGATGACGATCAGCGAGGTCGCTTCCTTGCTGCCACGGGCCTTCCTGCGTTTGCGGCAAGGCGAACCCGCGGGTGGGCCCGCCACGGCTTGACCTGTTTTTCCCATCTGGCAATTTCGGGAAGAACGGTGCATAATGGGGCCATCTCCATGCCTGCACTCGACATCGGCGTCACCTATCTCGGTTCCGGCAGTGAAGGGAACTGTGCCCTTCTCGAGTTCGGTACCGTCCGGTTCCTCCTCGATGCCGGCCTGAGTGCGCGTCGCATCAGGACCCACCTCGCCGGGCGAGGCCTGACCCCCGGCGACCTCGCGGGCATCATCCTGACTCACGACCACCATGACCACGTGCGGGGGCTGGCGACCCTGCTGAAGAAGCATCCGATCCCCATTCTGGCCCCCGAGCAGACCCGCCGGGCCTTGCTGCACCAGGGGTTGGCGGTGCCCTCGCACATCCCGCTGCCGGCCGGGCGCGAGCACGAGCGGGAAGGGGTCCGCCTCTGGCCGTTCCGGGTTTCCCATGATGCCGTCGATCCCATCGGCGTGCGGCTCACCTGGCTGGGTCGCACGATCACCATCGCCAGCGATTTCGGCCAGGTGACTCCCGACATGATGGAACACCTGGGCGGCACCGACCTGCTCTGCCTCGAGAGCAACCACGATCCCGACCTGCTGCGGACCTGCGCGTATCCTGACTGGCTCAAACGCCGGATCAGCAGTCCGCGGGGGCATTTCCCCAATCACGGGGTCCTTCCCCTCGTGCAGCAGTTGACCCGCCCGCTCAGCCACCTGGTACTGATCCATCTCAGCCAGGAATCCAATCACCCCGATCTCGTCCGGCTGGGCATCGAACCGGCCCTGGGCCACGGGGTCCTGCGACATTGCCACCTGACCATCGCGACCCAGGACGGACCGACCCCTCGCCTGACCCTCGAGCCGGCCGCCCCGCCCCGGCCCCGGACCCCGCGTTGCCGGTTCGTCCAGCACCGGTTCGATTTCGCTCCCGACCCCGGCCCACCGGAGCTGGACAGTGCAGGGGGAACTCCGGGGCGAGTGTTCTGGGAACCCGACCGCGAGGAGCACGGGCCGTGCGGATCGAGATCCTGATGATCGGCCGTATCGCCGAGAAACCCTATCGGCAGCTCGTGGAACAGTATCTCGAGCGTTGCCGGCACCGGCTGCCCGTCGAGGTCATCGGCTGCCGCGATCTCGAGGAGATGCGGCGCCGGCTCCCCGCCGAAGAGGTCGTCGCCCTTGATGAGCGCGGTCCCGAGATGACTTCACTGGAACTGGCCGACTGGCTACGCCGGAAGATGAACGCTGGCCGGAACCGCCTGACCTTCTGCCTGGGCCCCGCCGAGGGATTCGACGCCCCGACCCGGGCCCGGGTGCATGAGACCCTTGGGCTGTCGCGCCTGACCCTCAACCACCAGCTCGCGTTGCTGGTGCTGAGCGAGCAACTCTACCGGGGCGTCTCGATCCTGTTCGGGGAGCCCTATCACAAAGCATGAGCCACCAGGATCCTCCCGCCCCGCCCGCCCTGACCTGGACGGAGAAGAACTATCGGGCTCTCGAGAAGTTCGTGCTGTCGTATTCCGGCATCATCATGGACCGGGTGGCCCAGAAGGGCGTCCGGGACCGGATTACCCAGCACATCCTGTCGCTGGGGGTGTCCAGCGTCGAGGATTACCTGCTGCTGCTGCATAGTCGGAAGAGCGCCGCTCTGCGCGGGGAGCTGATCTCCCTGATCACCGTCAGTGAGAGCTATTTCTTCCGCAATCCCGACCAGTTCCGCTATATCGCCCGCACCCTGTTGCCCCGCCTGGCCGAAAACCGCCAGGAACTGGGCCTGCGGCGCGAGATCCGGGTGCTGAGCGCGGGCTGCTCCACCGGCGAGGAGACGTATTCCCTGGCGGCGATCTGCCTGTGGTTCCAGCGGCGGCATCCTGATCTGGCCATCACCGTGGTCGGGGCCGACATCAACCCCCGCAACGTCGAGCAGGCCCGGGAAGGGCTGTACCGCGCTCGCTCGTTCCGCAAGGTCAGTCGCGACCTCCGGCACGAATTCGGGTTCCCCCTCTATCGCGAGATTCCCGATGGGTATGCGGTGGAAGAGGATCTGCGACGGTTCGTCCAGTTCAAGACGCTCAACCTGAAAGACCTCGATGCCTTGAAATGCCACGCGGGCTCGGATATCATCATGTGCAGAAACGTGCTCATCTACTTCGAAGACACGTTCCGCAATGCGTTGATGCAGATGTTTCAGGGGCTGTTGAACCCCGGCGGCATGTTGTTCCTCGGCGAGACCGAGAGTCTCGCGGTCGTTCCCGCCGGGTTCGAGCTGGTCCCATGTCTGCGGGCCTACGGTTATCGCAAGTTGCACCCCACAGTACACTCTCCATGAGCGACTCCCGCAAGATCCGCGTCTTCATCGTCGATGACTCCGCCTTCATGCGGACGGCCCTCGAGCGCATGTTCAAGGAAGACCCCGAGATCGAGATCATCGGCTCCGCCGCCAACGGCAAGGAAGCCCTGGAAAAACTGGCCCGCCTCAAGCCCGACGTCGTCACGATGGACGTCGAGATGCCCGTCATGGACGGGTTGCATGCGCTCAAGGAGATCATGCGCACCAACCCGCTGCCGGTCATCATGGTCAGCTCCCTGACCCAGCAGGGAGCTCGGGTCACCCTCGACGCCCTCGACCTGGGGGCGGTCGATTACGTGGGCAAGCCGGGTTCGACCCTCAACCTCAACATCCTGAGTCTGAAGAACGACCTGCTGAACAAGATCCACGCGGCCGCCGACAGCCTGCCGAAAGTGCCGCGGCTGAAGATCGTCCCCGCCACCCCCCAGCGCCGGATCTCCCCCGCTGCCGACCAACAGATCCACCTCGACCGGGTCGTGGTGATCGGGGCCTCGACCGGCGGCCCCCCCGCCATCCAGCAGATCCTGGCGGCGCTGCCTCCGACCATTCCCGCCCCCATCATCGTCGCCCAGCACATGCCGAAGTCTTTCACCAACGCCTTCGCGCAGCGCCTCAACCTGCTGTGCAACCTGCGGGTGAAGGAGGCCGTCGATGGGGAAACCCTGCAACGGTCGATTGCCTACATCTGTCCGGGGGATATGCAGACCCGCTTCATGCGCCGCCCGGACAACACCTTCTACTTCTCGATCGGGTCGAACGAAACCGAGAAGGAGCGCTTTGCCCCCTGCATCGACCGGGTCTTCTTCTCGGCGGCGGAATGCTTCGGGCGCCGGACGGTCGGCGTGATCCTCACCGGCATGGGAGAGGACGGCGTTCGCGGCCTGAAGAACATCAAAGTGGTCGGCGGGCTGACCCTCGCGCAAGATCGCCTGACTTCGGTCGTGTACGGCATGCCCCGCGCCGCCCTCGAGCAAGGGGCGGTCACCCGGGTGCTGCCTCTCGGCGATATTCCCGCCGAGATCGAGCTGGCCTTGCGCCTGTAGGCCTTCGCCGCCCCCGCCGCCTGGGGGTTTCCCGACATCCTTCAGGGATACCCGAGAACCGCGGCGGCGGTTTGCCTCGCTCTCCTGCTTTGTGGTAGGCTGAACAGCCTGGCCGGCGCACCAGCCGGCCCGGGAACCACATGCAATGAGGGAGTTTCCCATGACCATCCGATTCAATCCGCGGGAGTTGCTGACGGTCGCCATCCAGATCGAACGGAACGGCGAGGCCTATTACACCCGCATGGCCGCCCAGGTCAAAGAACCAGGCATCAAGAAGATCATGGAAGGCCTGGCGGTTGCCGAAAAGCAGCACATCACGGATTTCCAGAAGATCGAGGCGGGCCTGTCGCAACAGGAATACGACATCCCGGAGGAATACCTGACCCCCGAGATGGAAGGGTATCTGCGATCCCTGGCCGATGGGAAGGTGTTTTCGAACCTGCTGCCCGTCGAGGAGATCGCCGGGGAGATCCGGACCGACGTCGACGCGATCCGGCACGCCATCTCCTTCGAGAAGGATTCGATCATCTTCTTCAACGAGATCTACGATCTGCTGCCTGAGAACGAGCCCAATCGGCGGGCGGTGGCCGAACTGATCCGGCAGGAGAAGATCCACATCGCCCAGTTGTATGCGCTGATGGGTGGCCGCCGCTGAGGAGGTGCCCGGGCCTCCGGGTCCAGGAACGACGACGGTGAACACCGCTCATAAGGTTCCCAAGCGGCGGCGGTGGATGCTGCGAGTGCCGCCCAGCGCCGAATGGCTGTTCAGCCTCGGGCTGGTCGGCCTCGACGCCCTCTTCCTCAACGCCATCTTCCTGTGGGTGTTCGCGCTGTGGCTGGCCCAGAACCCGAACCAGGAACTCTACCTCGCCTCCTACTATCACGTGCGGGTGGGGTTGTTCGCCATGTTCCTGGCGTTCGGGGCGTTCTTCGACATCTACCGGTTGCGCTCCCTGCTGGCCGCTTCCGACATCTTTTCCCACACCACCGCCAGCCTGCTGTCGACCTTCCTGGCGTTCAACATCCTGGTCTTCCTGTGGCGGCCGCTGGCCTACCTGGTCCACACCTTTCCCCGGCCCATCATCCTGCTGTCGACGGCACTGTCGATCCTGGTCATCTTCCTGATACGGGTGTTGCTGGCCCGATTGTTCAAACCGCAGCCCCTGCTGCGCCGGGCGATCATCGTGGGGGACGAGGTCGAGGGCAAGCGCATCCTCAAGCATTTCCACGGCCGGGGCGGGGTTCGGTTCCGTCTGATGGGAGTCCATCCCTCCGACCGGATCGAAGCCATCGCTTCTGAAGTGATCTTCCACCAGATCCACGAGGTGATCGTCACCGACCCGAAGGTTTCCCTCGATGCCTTCTGGGCGCGCATCTTCTGGTTGCGCAAAGAAGAGCCGCACCCGTTCAACGTTCGGATCGCCTACGATCCCTCGCAGGCAACCGGCAACATCGGCCTGGCCAGTCTGGAAGACTTCCCGATGACCACCATTCCCGCCTTGCCGCTGACCCCTCTGCAACGCGTGGTAAAGCGAGGGTTCGACATCGTCTTCGCCCTCTTCGCCCTGGCCGTCACCTCGCCGGTCATGGCGGTGGCGGCCCTGCTCGTGCGCCTCGATTCGCCAGGCCCCATCTTTTTCAAACAGCGCCGGGTGGGACGGTTCGGCAAGGAATACGACCTGATCAAGTTCCGCTCGATGCGGATCGGCGCCGAAGCCCAGTCGGGTCCCCAGATCGCCACGGCCGACGATCCCCGTACCACCAAGGTCGGCCGCTACCTGCGCCGGTTCGGGATCGACGAACTGCCGCAGTTCTTCCTCGTCCTGACCGGTGACATGTCCGTGGTCGGGCCTCGCCCCGAGCGGCCGTTCTTCGTCAGCAAACACTACGAGTTCCAGGGGCGGCGTCTGTCGGTTCGCCCCGGTGTCACCGGTCTGGCCGCGGTCAATGCCCGGTACTACCTCCGGTTGGTCGACAAGGTGCTGTACGACTTCTACTACCTCGACCACTACCACATCATCCTCGACGTCAAGATCGTCTTCCAGACCGTCTGGGTCCTGCTGTTTGAATCCGACAAGGCCCTGGAGGACGTTCACCACGCCATGGACCGGATGGAAGCCCCTCCCCCCGAGGAATCCCGCCCATCCCCAAGAAAGGAACACCCATGAGTACCATCACCCCCGAAATGACCATCGCCCAGGTTCTCCAGCAGAAGCCCGATGCCGCCCAGATCCTGCGGACCTTCGGCATGCACTGCATCGGTTGCTCGGTCTCGACCGGCGAAAGCCTCGCTGCCGCCGCCGAAGTGCACGGCATCGACCTGCAGCAACTGCTGGCCGCCCTCAACAAATAGGTTGTCCCACCAGGTTTCTTCGCGGTAGACCCTGGCGATCGACGGATGGCCGGGCCGATGTCGGATTTTCTGCGCGGGCCTTCCTGGCTGACTCCCTCCTTCTGACTGACGGTGGAGCAGGCCCTTTCCTTTGGGGAGCGACTGTGCTAGAGTGTTCCCTCATATTTCTCCGCAAAAAGGCTCCATCCCCCACAAGGAAAAATTGCCCCGATGCCCATTCTCGACAAAGTTCGCAGCCCCGCCGACCTGAAAACTCTCTCCCGGCGTGAGCTGATAGAACTCAGCCAGGAGATGCGGGAACGCATCATCCAGGTGGTGTCGCGCAACGGGGGGCACCTGGCCAGCAATCTCGGCATCGTCGAGCTGACCCTGGCCATCCATCGGGTGTTCGATTCCCCGCGCGACCGCATCATCTTCGACGTGGGTCACCAGTGCTACGTTCACAAGATGGTCACCGGCCGGCAGGACCAGTTCCCCACCCTGCGCACCCTTGGCGGCATCTCGGGTTTTCCCAAGGGCTCCGAGAGCGAGCACGATGCCTTCGATACCGGGCACAGCTCCACCTCGATCTCGGCCGCCCTTGGCCTGGCCCTGGCCCGCGATCATTTCACCCAGGGGCACAAGGTCGTCGCGGTCATCGGCGACGGGGCGATGACCGGCGGGATGGCCTTCGAAGCCCTCAACCACGCCGGGCACCGGGGATCGGAACTGGTCGTCATCCTCAACGACAACGAGATGTCGATCTCACCCAACGTCGGGGCGATGTCCCACTACCTGCACAAACTGCGGCTCGAGCCGGCCTTCTTCAATCCGAAGGAATACCTCGAATACGTGGTGAAGCAGATCCCCGGCATCGGTTCCCGCCTGTTCCACCTGTTGCTGCGCCTCGAGGGAACCCTGAAATACCTGTTGACCCCCGGCATGCTGTTCGAGGAGTTCGGCTTCAAATACCTCGGTCCGATTTCCGGCTACGATTTTGACCTGATGGAACGAACCCTTGCCTATGCTCGTGATCGCAAGGGGCCGGTGCTCGTCCATGTACTGACCGAAAAAGGGCGTGGATACCGCCCGGCCAAGGAACACCTGCCCCTGTTCCACGGCGTCGGGCCGTTCGAAATCACCACCGGCAAGGTCAAGAAAGATCCCGAACCGCCCTCGTATACCGCAGTGTTCGGCCAGGCCGTCACCGAGGTGGCCCAGAACGATTCCCGGGTCGTCGCCATCACGGCGGCCATGAAGGAAGGGACCGGGCTCGACACGTTTGCCGCCTCCTTCCCCAACCGGTTCCACGACGTCGGCATTGCCGAGTCGCATGCCGTCACGTTGGCGGCCGGCATGGCCAAAGGCGGCCTGCGCCCCTTCGTCGCCATCTACTCGACCTTCCTGCAGCGGGCGTATGACCAAATCGTCCACGATGTCGCCCTGCCCAACCTGCCCGTGGTGTTCTGCCTCGATCGGGCCGGCCTGGTCGGCGAGGACGGCCCGACCCACCACGGCATGTTCGACATCAGTTTCCTGCGCTCCATTCCCAACCTGGTGGTCATGGCCCCGCGCGACGAGTTCGAACTGCGCGCGATGGTCCGGTTCGCGCACTCCCTCGACCGGCCGGTGGCCCTGCGATACCCCCGGGGTGCCGGCCTGGGAGCGGCCCACGGCGACGACCCGCCGCCGTTGGTGGTGGGCCGTGCCGAGGTGCTGATGGAAGGCCAGGACTTGTCGCTGTGGGCCATCGGCAACATGGTCCATCCCGCCCTGCAGGCGGCCCGGCAGCTGGTGGCCCAGGGGCTCCGCCCCCAGGTGATCAACGCCCGGTTCGTCAAGCCGTTCGACAAGACCCTGCTCGAGCGCGTTCTGCGCCGACAGGTGCCCATCGTCACGTTCGAGGAGGGAGCCCTGGCTGGTGGGTTTGGCAGTGCCCTGCTCGAGACGGCCAGCGATCTGGGCTTCGCTCCCCGGGTCTTGCGGATCGGCCTCCCCGATTCCTTCATCCCGCAAGGGAAGGCCACCGAGCTACGGGCCATCTTCGGTCTTGACGCCGACAGTCTCGCCAGCCGCATCACCGCCTGGCTTCCCCAGCGTCAGCCTTTGCTCCGGAAATTGGCAAGCTGAGATTCTGTCCGCCCGCACCCCCCGGCCTGTTCTTCCGATGGCTGCCTGGGAGATACGGGGGATTTGGCGAATACCCCCGCGACTGGCGGATGGACACGCCCGGGAACCAGAGCTCCCCAGGTATATGGCTGCGGTCAGCGGGTGGCGTCATCACCCGGTCGAAGACCTTCGATGGCCTGGATCAGGCATATCGACCCGGTCATGGTGCTTCCGATACCGGCCAGACTCGGTGGGCAGAGCCTGCCCCCGGAAGAACGAACCCAGCCGTCAGGTCAGGGTTTGAAGCCGACGAGCGCCAGCGGAGGGAGGTTGACGCGGATGGAACAGGGCCGGTTCTGCCAGGGGGTGTCTTCCGACCAGGTACCGCCGGCGTTGCCGATATTCGAGCCGAAGTACAACTCCGAGTCGGAGTTGAGAATCTCGCGGTAGAAGCCGTGCCGCGGCACACCCATGCGGTAGCCCTCGCGGGGGACGGGGGTGAAATTGCCGACATACACGGTGATGTCGTCGGGATGGTCGCCGCGGCGCAGCCAGCTGACGATACTGGCGTCGGCGTCGCTGAAATCGATCCACTCGAAGCCCTCGGGTTCATGGTCCCGTTGGTGTAATGAACCCTCGGTGCGATAGAGGCAGTTCAGGTGGGCGATCAGCCGCTGCAACCCCTGGTGGGACTGGAACCCGAGCAGGTGCCAGTCGAGGCTTTGGTTGCAGTTCCACTCGTTCCACTGGCCGAAGTCGCTGCCCATGAAGACCAGCTTCTTGCCGGGCATCGTCCACATGAACGAGTACAAGAGGCGCAGGTTGGCGAACTTCTGCCAGAAGTCGCCGGGCATCTTGTTGATCATCGAGCCCTTGCCATGCACGACCTCGTCGTGGGACAGCACCGAGATGAAGTTTTCGTGGAAGGCATAGATCAGCGGGAAGGTCAGATTGTTGTGGTGATACTTGCGATGGACCGGATCCTTCTGGAAGTATTCGAGCGTGTCGTGCATCCAGCCCATGTTCCATTTGAAGCCGAAGCCGAGCCCGCCCATGAAGCAGGGTTTGCTGACGCCGGGGAAGGCGGTCGACTCCTCGGCGATCATCAGCGTGCCGGGGAACTTCTCGTGGGTGATGCTGTTGAGATACTTGATGAATTCGATGGCCTCGAGGTTCTCACGCCCGCCGAACCTGTTGGGAATCCATTCCCCGTCCTTGCGGGAGTAATCGAGGTAGAGCATCGAGGCGACGGCGTCGACCCGCAGCCCGTCGATGTGGTACTTGTCGAGCCAGAACAACGCGCTGCTGATCAGGAAATTCTTCACCTCGTTGCGGCCGAAATTGAAGATGAAGGTCGACCAGTCCTTGTGTTCGCCCAGTCGCGGGTCGGCGTGCTCGTAGAGGGCGGTGCCGTCGAAGCGGGCCAGTCCGTGGCCATCTTTGGGGAAATGGGCCGGCACCCAGTCGAGGATGATCCCGATGCCGTTCTGGTGCAGGTGATCGACGAAGAACATAAAATCTTTGGGATTGCCGAAGCGGCTGGTTGGGGCGAAGAACCCGGTCACTTGATATCCCCACGAGAGGTCGAGCGGGTGTTCGGTGATGGGCAGCAGTTCGATGTGGGTAAAGCCGCAGGATTTGACATATTCTGCCAGTTTGGGGGCGAGCTCACGGTAGGTGAGGAAGCGGTTGCCTTCCTCCCAGACCCGCATCCAGGAGCCCAGGTGGCACTCGTAGATGGAGATCGCCTCCTTGCGCCAGGTGCGCCGGGCACGGTTCTGCACCCAGTCCTGGTCATGCCACTCGTAGCCGTCGATGTCGAAGATGCGGCTGGCGGTCTTGGGCCGAACTTCGGCGTAGAATGCGTAAGGATCGCACTTCTCGACCAGGGCCCCGTTCTGCAGTTTGATCTCGAACTTGTAGTTCTGGCCGGTCTGCAAACCAGGCACGAAGATTTCCCACACTCCTGAGCTTCCCAAGGAACGCATCACGTGGCGCCGGCCATCCCAATGGTTGAAATCGCCGATGACACTGACCCGTTTGGCGTTGGGGGCCCAGACCGAAAATGAGATGCCGCCGATGGCCAGGTCATAATACCGCACGACCCGCAGGTGGGCTCCCAGCTTTTCGTAGATTTGATGATGGTTGCCCTCGTTGAACAGGTAGGTGTCCATCTCGCCGAGCGTGGGCAGGAAGGAATAAGAATCGAAGAACTCGGTGGTCGCCCCGTTGCCGTACTCGGCTCCCAGCCGGTAGGGGAACGGGTCGCTCCGTTCCTCGATGATGGCTTCAAAGAACCCGGCGGGATGCAGACGGTTCATGGAAAACCGCTGGCCAGTACGAATGTCTACCACCTGGGTGCAGCACGCATCGGGCAGGAACGCCCGCACGACGAGGCCAGGTCGCCCCTTGGCCAGTTCCACCTGGTGCATTCCGAGGATCTGGAACGGGTCGTAATGGTCGGTCCGGATGATGGCCTCGATGGCGCCGTCGTCGATCAGCCTGGGCATGCGCAACCTCCGCGGGGGGATTTTGGCGATCAATATAGCACATCTCGAGGCTTTCCCCACGACCGCTCATCGATCGACACCGGGCGTATGGGAATCATCTCAGCCAAAGATCAGGCTTTCGATGGATTCCATGCTCCACGCAGTCCGTACGCGCTTTCGCCGCATACTCAAACCCTTGGTGGTGTCACGACTGAACAATCCAATGCCCAATCGGCGGAGAACCGCATGGTTCTGGGCCGAAAACTCAGCCCGCATACGCGCCTGATCCTCATGGAAGAGGACATCGATTCGCCAGTGGAGCTGATTCTCGACGCTCCAATGGTTGCCGCAGCCCAGCACCCGGCGTTTGCCAGCCGCCTCGATGCCGACGGCGATCAAAACCGCGCCATCGACGATCTTGCCTTCCATGCGCACCTTCTCGTAGCGCGGTGCGCTCGTAGGGACGGGCGCCGATGAACGCATCGCGTTCGATCTTGGTGGCCTCGATGCAATCGGCCGAATTTACCTCTCCCCGAACCGCCGGCTAGGCCGTCCGTCACCCCATGATCCATTCAGTCGACAGCGCCTCGGCCTGCTGCAGCACCGTCTGCACTGCGCCATCCTGAAGGTCGGGCGGATAGCCCCACTTGCGCAGGATGCGCTTGACCAGTACCCGCAGCCGCGCGCGCGCCGATTCGCGGTGCGCCCAATCGACCGACACGTTCTCGCGCAGGCTCGTCAGCAATTCGTGGGCGATCAGCCTGAGCTTGTCGTCGCCCATCACCTGCACCGCGCTCTCGTTCTCGGTTAGCGCGTCGTAGAAGGCGATCTCTTCCTCCGACAAGCCCTGTTCTTCGCCTCGGCTTCGCGCCGCGCGGATGTCGCGGGCCAGCTCGATCAGCTCCTGCAACACCTCGGCGGTGGTGATGGCGTTGGCGTGGTAGCGCGCCACCGCGTCCTGCAGTCGGTCCGAGAATGCCTTGGTCTGCACCACGTTGGTCTTGCCGCGCGAACGGATGCTGTCGTCGAGCAGCTTCTTCAAGGCTTCTAGCGCCAGGTTCTTCTTCTCCATCTGCTGCACTTCGGCGAGGAATTCGTCCGAGAGGATGGAGATGTCCGGGCTCTTGATGCCCGCAGCCGCCAGGATGTCCACGATCTCGGTCGAGACCACGGCACGGCTCACGATCTGCTGGATGGCCAGCTCGTGCGCTTGCTGGGTCACGCCGGAGCCGGTGCTGTGCTTGACCAGCGCGGCGCGGATCGCCTGGAAGAAGCCGACTTCCTCGCGGATTTGGCGCGCCTCGTCGGAGGCGGACGCCAGGGCGAACGCCTTGGACAAGGCCAGTACGGCATCAGCAAAGCGCCGGTGCGC
>CALLCO010000280.1 GCA_937998695.1 Candidatus Ozemibacteraceae bacterium | reverse complement strand
GTGCCGTGCGGATCCTTGAAGAAGTAGTAGTCGGGCACGATGTCCTCGAGGAAATCGGCCTTGGCCATGTGGGTGTAGACCACGTCGAGGATGACGCCCATCCCCGCGGCGTGGATCGCCTCGACCAGTTCCTTGAACTCGGCGATGCGTAGCTCGGGGTCGTCCGGGCGGTCGGAATAGGCGCCATCGAGCGAGAAATAGGACTGCGGGTCGTAGCCCCAGTTGTACTGGTTCCCACGGGCCGACCATTCGAGTTCGCGCTCGTGCATGCGGGTCTCGTCGCCGAAATACCAGGCCATGACCGGCAGCAACTGGACGTGGGTCACCCCGAGCTCCTTGAGGTAGGCCAGCCGTTCCCGGAAGGCCGCGAACGATCCCCACCGCGATTTCAGCTCGCCGGCGATGTTGGGGTCGGAGGTGAAGTCGCGCACATGCACCTCGTAGATGATGGCGTCTTCGCGTTTCGCATACCCCTCGAGGCGGGCGGGGGAAGGATCGGGCCCGATGGCGTCGGGGTCGACGAAAGCCGCCTTGCCGACCCAGTCGCCGCTCGGCCCCGGCGAGGTGCCGGTGGGGTCGACCGTCACGGGGGCCATCGAACGGGCATAGGGGTCGAGCACCCGCTTGGGCGGCCGGCCCGGGTTGGTCACCTCGAACTGGTAGAAGCAGCCGCGGATGTCGGTGAGCGGGGTGGGCGGGAGGCCGGCCGCAGGAGAAGCGGGGGAGACGGGGGGGCGGAGTTCCCCGGGAATGACGGTGGCGCGCCACACTCCGCGCTCGGTGCGCGTCAGGGGCATCCTTCCCACTTCGCGGGTCTGGTCGTGCCGGTCGAAGACGATGAGTTCGACGTGCGTGGCCAGAGGCGCCCAGAGGGCCAGACGGGGCTGGCCGTGGTGCCAGGTGCAGCCAAGGTCGTTGCCGTCGTAGGCGTAGAGTTCGTCGATCACCTGCCAGGCCAGCGGGGCCGGCACGCTCCTGCCCTCGAAGGTCACGGTCAGAGGGGTGTCGGAGCCCAGGGCGAACTCCGCCTTCACCAGAAACGTGTCGGTGCCGGAGGCGATGACCTCATTCACCGGGACCGGCTGGCCATGTATATCGGTGAGGGAGAGCCCGGGCGCTGGCGAAGCATCGCCCAGCGCGGCGGCATCGGCGATCACGACCCGGACGGTGCCGGTGGCGATGACGGTGGCGGCCTTCAGGGTGGGGGTCACCCGCAGGTCGGGCGAGGAGTAGACCCGGTCGTCGCCTTCTCTGACATACAGGTGGGGGGTGTCGGTGGTCACGCTGGCTCCTTTGTTGCCGGCCTCCTTGTCACCGGTGGCGCGGTCGACGATCAGGAACCCGATCTTCCGGGGGTGGGCGGCGAGGGGCACGTCGGCCCAGGCCCCGAAGGCGTCGCGTCCCGTGAAAGGATGGGCCCCCGTGGGCCACGGGCTTGTCGGGGTCCGCACGTCGTCCCACAGCCACAGTCCCCACCGGTCATACGCGCCGTCACTGCGCTGGTAATGGATCCGGATCGAGCCGGTTGCGGGATCCATCGTGGCGGAGGCGTGGGAGGGGGGGGGGAACGAACCGACATCCGCCCATGCCCCCTGGGTGATCAGGAACAAACCGAGCAGGATCGGTAGAAGCCGTAGATGGGGAATCGGCATGCAGGCCATCTTCACGGTGGGCAGGGGGTGTTACGGCAGCGTCTGGATCATGATGATCAGCGGGCGAAGAGCAGGTCCCACATGGCAAGGTAGCGGGCGGCGAGCCAGGAGCCTTCCTGTTGCGAACGGAAGGCGAGCGGGGCGCGCACTTTGGGATGGAGAGGACTCCACCAGCCGCGTTTCAGGGGATCCTTGGCGCGCAGGTAGAGGATCAGTTTCTGGATGGTGTCGAAACGGTCTTTTTTCGCCTCGGCGGTCACCGTGTCGATTAGCCAAGGAATGTGATGTTCGCCGGGCGACCAGGTGCCCATGAAGAAAGCCTCGATCTTGGCGAACCGGTCGCGGTAGATGCCTTGAATGAATTGGTCGCGGCCCATGTCGATCAACATGCCGGTCGCCTTGACCGCCAACACCTGCATGAATGCACCGATGGCGATGGGAGCCATGCCAGGCATCGCCAACGCGGCCGTCCCGGCGCCGAGGGCGACGGCGTCCTTGACGTAGGTGGTGGCGGCCATCTGGGCCAGGCCCAGGCCGAAGTTGACGCCGAAGCTGACCAGTTCATCGAGGCCCAGCCCCTGTAGCACCTTGGTGCCGGTCAGGCGCCCACTGGACAACACCTCGTCGACGGCGCGCGAGACGGTGCGCTTCTCGAGGAAGGAAACGAAACTGGGGAAGAACCGCCCCAATATCACCTGCAGGTTCTGCGCGGGAATGCCGTTGATCAGCCGCAGAAACGCCTCGTCGGGGAACAGGTCGACCTGCTTGAGGCCGAAGCCCAGGCCCATCATCGTCAGCACCTTCAGGGTCGCTTCGACGTCGACCGCCAGGTCGAGCCGGAACGGCACCCGGTGGAACGCATGGACATCGGCCTGGGCGGCGTTGGCCGGCAGGTCGAGCCGGAACAGGCCCTGGCACTCGGGGCGGCTGGGTAGCGGGCAGTCCTGGTTCAGGCTGGCCAGCACCCGGCCGCGCATGTAGCGGCCCGGCACCTGGATGACGCCGGTGATCGTCACCCGCACCTTCCGGTTGCCCGGGGCGAAGGCGGTCGAGGCGACGGTGGCCGAGAAGGTGTTCCCCCCGATCTGGCTCAGGATGGCACAGGCCCGGCCCAGCGTGGCGACGATGCCCTTGCCGGCCCGCAGCATGACCACGTCGACGGGCGAAGCGGCGACCGCCGCGGGGGCGGACCACAGCCCTACCAGTCCGGTGAGGGTGAGAACAATAAGGACGAGACCAGGGTGAACCCCCGGGCGACTCTGGTTGTACTTCATGGGGCCCTCCGTGGATGGTGTGGAATGCGGTGTCGTATACAGGAAGATTCCCGGCCGAGAGCCGGGTGTAATCCTACGCTCCGAGGGGGTCCTCCAGATGATGTGTGCTCTCCGGAATGATGGAATAGCGCTCTCTTTCCTGGTAGTCGGGGATCTTTTCCCTCCCCAGACCGCCAGGAGGTCGGAAATGGGCCGTGGGCGCTTGGGATGACGCGCCTCCGCGGGCCCGGCCTGAGGTCCGAAACAATGGTTCTAGGTAGCCAGACGAACGAAGACGCTGCGCGATTACCCCTTCGCTTCTCAACTCGGTCGAAACCTGACAGAAAGGCCTTCCTTAGCGATTCCCTTCCCGGTCTCAGGTGTTCGGGCCGAGAGGAGAGGGCTCGGAGACATTGGTTCATCAGGGTCGGGCCTCACGGTCTTATGGCTTACCGGGCCCGTTGGCATTGTCGGGCCGGTACGGGACGAGAACGGTCAAACGTTCAAACGGAATTTCGGTTCGCCGGAACAACTCGCGCAGGTCGGCGATCAGCCGCACGAAGCGGTTGTGGGCATAGAACCCGGTGATGAACAAATGCCAGTCGGCTCCGCGGCGTCCCAGGAACAGCATGGGCCAGTCCTCCACGCCGGAGGGGACGAACCCGTGGAGGGCGCGCCAACCCTCGATCTGCAGCCAGTCGAGCGCGTCGGTGGTTGGCGCCTGGAAGACCGTCACCTGCACGATGTGATTGGTCAGCAGGCCGGTGAGGGCGACGGGGACATCGGAACCTGGAGCTCCAGCGGGCGTCGGAGCGGCCGGATCGTCGGTGAGGAAGCTCTCGACATGGGCCGGCACGAACGAGGTGTTGGTGGTCGGACCGTGCAGCAGCACGGGTTTGGCCAGATACCCCGCCGGGGCGAATCCGGCGATGACCTCGGGGGTGATGGGCGCGGGCGGCATGCCATAGAGTCCCTCCCGCTTGATGTAGGCGCGGACGGCCGGGTGGAGCTGGGCGTCGGTCGGCTCCAGGCCCTGGCGCAATACCTCGCGCAGGTCGCGGCTAGCCAGGTCGGGTATCGCCGTCGTCAGCCGGATCAATCGGCCCGTCTTGGCGGCGGCGTCGAGGGCGGGGTGTCGGGTCTCGGACACCCCCTGGCGGGAAAAGACCACGAGGGTGCGGCGTTCCCCGGGTCGGGGCAGCTGGCGGCGGGCGATCAGTTTGGGCAGAGCGTCCTCGCCGACGATCTGGAAGAACTCGTCGGCGGGGGAGTGTCGGCGTACCAGGTCTTCGCGCAAGGCGGCGAACAGGTTATGGGGCCGGCGCGAGGCGATGGCCAGCAAGTCAGCTTCCGTCAGCGTCTCGAGGCCACCTACGTCTTGGGCCATCAGGTGCAGCATGGCCAGACGATGGCGCAGCAGGGTCACCGCCGGGCGGTCGACTGGCATCGGGGTGGGCAGCACGTAGACGGTGTCGAGGCCGAGCCGGGTGCGGGCTTCCCCCACCATGCGGGCGATGCCCAGATGGGGTGGATCGAAGGTGCCGAGCAGCAGGCCAATCCGGGCGGCCTGGGCGACCGGCGAGGCGGCCAGGATCGCCACCACCGCCACCGCCATCCCCGCCGCCGAGAACACGAACCGCAGACCCTGCCGCGGCCGGGCAGTCAGGGGGCGGTTCATCGGGTCGCAGGCGCGGTGAACCCGAACACCTGCCGGAAATTGCGGCCGTTGACTTCAGGCAGCGGTTCCCCCAGCAGGCCTTTTTTCATCAACATCTTGGGGACGATGATAGGCATGGTCGCCCGCAGGTTGTAAATCATCGAAGGGATGATCCACAGGTTGATGCGGCGGTCGGGTGGGAGCACGCGGTTGAGCAGGATGATCAGGTTGTTGGTACAGTTGTTGGTCACCGTATGATAGAACTCGCCCGTGCGGTTGACGGTGGCCTGCAACACCGCTTCGGCCAGGAGAGTGCTCATTTGGCCCTGGGTGAGCTTGAGCGGGTAGAGGAAGAGTTTCTCGTTCTGGACCTCGCACGATTGCGTGGTGTAGTCCTCCCAGGTGCCCATGATCCAGGCCGAACCAAACGTGTTCTTTAGGCCGCCGGTCAACGAGTAGGACTGGTCGGTGCGCTGATACGCCTCGATACTGAGGAAAATCCCGCTGGCCTGCTCGCCGGTCTCGCTGACGAGCCCGCCCGGTTTGAGGGACCAATACATCAGCGAGTGGGCGGCGATCCACTCAGGGGGGAATGGCTTGAGCACGAAATAGGCCCGCTCGACCTTCGAGGTGTCGAGCGTTGCCTTGACGAACCGGAAATTGTCATTGGTCCTGGCTTTCCCAGGGATGTACCCCCAGCGGACATTGGCCAGCTGATAGAGAGGGGGGCGCTGGGAAACCAGCTTGACCGGCGTCTGGTGGGCTTTCAACGAGGGCAGCACGATCGCTCGGGAATCAAGGGGAGTGGCGGCAACGCTCTTCACCTTCAGATCGATCACTTGGTCGGCTTGGCGGGCCGTTCCCTCGACCACGACATGCTGGCCATCGAAGGGGGTGAGCTTGGCCAGTGGCATCCCTGTCAGATTGAACAACCGCCCATCCCCGGTTCGCAGAATCGGATAGGTGCCGCTGGAATGGCGGACGATCTCCAGGATCCCGGTGAGGCGATAATTGACTTGGGCCCATCCTGTCTGGACCAGGAAACAGCCAGCCAAAACCATCAAGACGGTGACGCAACGTCGGTTCACAGCTTCTCGGACCTCCTGAAGGTGAATATTTGAGGTTCTTAAATTCTACCATGAATTGTCATGCACCAGGGAGAGGAAAAGTCTGTGGCCTCCATCATCTTTTCACTAAGGCCTGTTGCATGAATCAGGTTTTTGCTCGTCGTTTCCATAGCGCCCCTGATCCGGTACGCATCTCCGAATGAGCGGTACATGAAAACGGGCTGTTTGGGGCGTTCGTGCACTAGTCCTCTAGAGGATGCCCCGGTGTTCCTCACAAAAGCCATACATTGGGCAGGGTTGGCCGATGACCCGTACGTCGAGAGCGGCGGTTTTAGGGAATCGTACGCCGAGCTTTTTGTGAGATTTATCACGCCCTTGAACGAAACAAGCGCAATACACGTTTGAAGATAGCTTGATAGATGAACCCGAACTGGAACTTTGCGGTTCTCGATGAATTCGATCTGCTGGTGGGCGTGGGCAACATGCGACTGCCCTGGGTTCTTGGCCGCAGTTTTGTGCGAGCGAGGTGTGGTAGTATAGTATAATTGTTTCTAGGAACGCTCGAATTTACCATCCCTCTTGGAGGTGCAGGCCGATGTCTGGACGTTGCGAAGGGAAAGCCTGGAAGGCAGTGGTCGTCCTAGGACTTTTGATGTTCTGGCCCGGGGCGATAGGAATGGCCTCGCCACTCGATGCGCTCATCAAATTCTACACCTCGTCGGTACCCAATCCGCCGAAGATCGAGATCGACGAGGTGCAGGTGAGACGGCTCGTCGAAACCGGCGACATCATCATTGAAAACAACCGGGCTTTTCCCCAATGGTATGCGATGATCGGGGGGCTGGTGCCTAACTGTCGGTTCGTCCACGCCGGGGTCGTGGTGAAGGGGCATGTACTCAACCAATTGATCCAGGAGCTCCGACCCCACGATTCAGTCATCACCACCCAAGCCTACTATCGGGTGGGTCCCCCCCGTGTCGAAAACGGCAAGGTCAAACGGACCTTCAACTGGATGCCTTACCCCATCGACCCGCAAGGAACCTATGTCATCACTCCAGAAGTGACGATCAATACAACGATCAGCCGGGTGGTCGCCCTCAACCTGATGCACTACCTGTGCGACCCGGCCATCGGGTATCCCACCAAACACATCCGCATCATCCGGCCCCGGCTGGGTACGCAGCAAATGGTGCGCCTGCTCGCCAAATACCTCACCTACCATGTCTGGAAAGGCACTACCTACGACATGGGGTTCGATCTGAGCGAAAAGGAAGAGGCGATCGTGCGGCAGCGCGAAGGGGAACTGTGGTTCGATCTGGCGGCCAATCCGGTTCCTCTCTACTGCACCGAACTAGTGTGGCGGGGCTTGCGCGAGGCCGGTATCGAGGTGCCGACCACCCAGATCCGGCGCGGGCTTGCCGGCGCGGTGGGCCGCATTCCCCGCATGCCGCGCAGCGTCGTGCAGAAGCTCGATGCGGCCTTCATCACCGCCGACCTCCTGGAACAGGCCGGGACCGTGGTCTATCAGAATGCCCCCCCGCCACCTGTGCGGGAGGCCCTGAGCAAAATGGTCGACCTCAACTTCAAAGCTACCTGTCAAGGAATCTGGGAACGCATTCAGGCTTTGGTGAAAGGCCAGCGGTGATGCGCCTCCCAGAGTGGATAGCCCCCCGGCCGCTTCTGGAGCAAGAACGCCCGGCACTGGATGTCTGAGACAGAAATCCCCCCCGGAGGAACGCATGAACCCATTCGATGGTGGGAAATCGCCAGTGGGGTGGGCAGCCGTGTCCAGGTCGCCGGCGCTGCGGTCGCTGATGCCGCGGTCGCCGGCGACTCGGTGTTCCTGGCCGGTGCGGTGGTGCTGCCTCGTCGCCGTCGCCTGGCTGGCGGCTGGCCCTTGGCTAGCCACGGCCCGGGAATCGGTGGTGCCACCGTATCGTGACGGCGCGCTGACCAAATCTTCCCTGGCCGATCTTCTTTTGCGGGTGACCCGGTTCCATGAGCAGCGGCGGACCGCCCTGCGCGCCAAAGGCCAGGATGCCGAGAAGATCGCCCAGGACGGGGTGATCCTGGCTTGTCGCCTGATTCTCGAGCATGGAAAGGCCCTGGGGGCGAACCTCGTTCCGGAAACGGCTGGGCCCGAGGAACAACGCCGCTTTGTCGAACTGCAACGCCTGGCTTTCAGCATCGAAGCCGATCTCGAGGATATCCCCGAGCCGCTGATCGGGACGATCCGACGGGGGGCGCCGGCCGTGCTGCGTCCCGGCGCCTATTCGACGATCGCGCGTCCCGCCGATCCCTGGCGGCCCCTGGGCCTCGAAGCCGCCCGCCGGGAAGCTGCCTGCCTGTATCATCCCGATGGTCGCGGCCCGGTGTCGGTGGCCGAACTGGCCGCCATGACCCCGGTCGAGGTGTCTCGGTTGCAGCCACGGCCCGGCCACCCGGGGTTCGCGGCCGGGGGCGTGCCCGGCTTCCGCTATCGGGCCTTCCTCGAAGAGCTGACCCAGCGGGTGCGCCAACGCGGCAAGAAGACCAAGACCTTCGATCTGTCGCTGGCCACCCGGGTGCAGTTTCTGCGGAAGATCCGCGAAAGCGGCTCCACTCCGAAGTTCGAGACGACCGACCGCTACGGCCTGAAATGGAAAGGCAAGTGGGGCCGCGAGGTGCATTCCGACCCGGTGGCCGCCCGCCTTCTGCTCGAGACCTGGGGTTCCCACGTCGATCTTACCCTGCCCACCGGCCCCGGCGCCGTTCTCCTGATATTCGCCGCGCCGGGCGACCAGGATCCGGAGGCCATCCGCACCTTTGCCCAGTTCGCGGCGGTCCTGCGGCGATCGATGTTCCGGTTCGACCCTACCCCCTTCCTGCTCGATCGGCCCCGCCTGGTGGCCTCCGACGGCACGTTGCTCGGGTCGGGGCGCATCGATGTCGAACTGGCCTCCCGCGAAGGGATTCCCGAAGAGTACGTGGGAGCCTATTACGCCCTGTTCCACGAGCTGCAGCTCAGTCTGTTCGATCCCACCGTCAAGCGGCTCGGTGGGGCCCCCATCAACGGTCTCGGCGCCGAGTCCGACCGGGTGGCGCGCGGCGCTCTCGTCTTCAACGCCTGGATCGACAACCCCGACATCAAGGAAGACAACGCTCGGGTGGCCCTGCACCGGAATCCTGCGACCGGGGCCTGGGATCGGGTGACCGAGTATCTCTGCGATCTGGGGTGTTCCCTGGGCGGGTGGGGCGGTCCGGCCAGTCTGGTTTACCGGAAGGGCGACCCCAGCCTGTTCGGCCCGTCGATGCTCGCCCTGACCGACCGGCAGATCCGGTTCCGCTACCGGCCGCTGTTCCCGGTCAAACCGTGGCAGCAGACCACCTGGGCCGATGGCCGCTGGATGGCCCGACAGATCGCCCGGTTGACGCGCTCCCACCTCGAGGACATCCTGGCCGACAGCGGGTGGCCGGTCTTCGTGCAACGGCTGTTCACCGAGAAGCTGCTGGCCCGTCGCAACGAGCTGGTGGATGCCTTCCAGCTCGAGGAGGAAGGGTTCCGGGCCATCCCCTGCGATCCGGCGCTGACCATCACGGTGAAGCTGGCCGACGGCACAACCGAGGAAGTGGTGCGGGCCGGCCGGTTGAACCGGGCGTCGCGGCTGGTGCGGCACCTCGAAGCCACGCAGCACCCGGAAGGCCTGGCCAACCCCGGCCGGGTCGATTGAGCGGGGCGGTATGAACGAGCGGGGATGGCCTGGCCGGCCGGTGTTCCGCGCCCGCTCTGGGAGAAGAGCGGGGCTGCATGTCGAGGGGTGAACCGCCGCCCGGGATCTCGATCATCGTCCACGGCGGGGCCTGGAACATTCCCGACGAGGCGGTCGAGGCCCACCTGCAGGGGGTGCGGGCCGCCGTGCTCGCTGGCTGGGCCGTGCTGACGGCGGGCGGCACCGCCCTCGACGCGGTCGAGGCGGCGATCCGGCTGCTGGAGGACGATCCGACCTTCGACGCCGGGCGCGGCTCCTTCCTCAATGCCGCCGGTGAGATCGAACTCGACGCCAGCCTGATGGACGGCACCACCTTCCGGGTCGGGGCGGTGGCAGCGGTGCAGAACATCCGGCATCCGATCACTCTGGCGCGCCTGGTGCTGGAACGGAGCGAACACGTGCTGCTGGCCGGGTCGGGCGCCGCCCGCTTCGCGCGCGAGCACGGCCTCGAGCCCTGCCGGCCCGAGGACCTACTGGTCGGCCGCGAACTCGATCGCTGGCGCGAACTGCAGGCCCGTCCCGACTTCTCGACCCCCCAGGCCTTCCGGGTCGTTCCCTCGACCAGCCTTCCAGAACGGCCCGGCGACACGGTGGGGGCGGTGGCGCTCGACCGGCACGGCACCATCGTGGCGGGCACCTCGACGGGCGGTACTCCGAAAAAGATGCCCGGCCGGGTCGGTGATTCGCCGCTGATCGGCGCCGGCACCTATGCCGACAGCGCGGTGGGCGGGGTGTCCTGCACCGGGTGGGGCGAGTCGATCATCAAGGTGGTGCTGGCCAAAACGGTCGTCGACCGGCTCGAGGCGCGGCCCGGCGACCCCAAGGGGGCGGCCGCCGCCGGCATCGACCGCCTGGCCCGTAAGGTGCAGGGGCTGGGCGGCGTCATCGTCCTCGACCGTCAGGGCGTTCCCGCCTTTGCCTACAACACCCCGCGGATGGCCCGCGCCTTCCTGCACGCCGGCCTCGCTGCTCCCATCTGCGGCATCTGACCGGCCTCCTTTCGCGAAGTTCCCCTTTCGCCATGGCTTTCTGCCAGAAGTCATGGCGGGGCGCCCCACCTCTCACTTTTCTGGCGTTGCCAATGGAAGGAGCCCGTCGGATTTTGGCTATGCTGTGGAGTGCCGGGGGCTGTCCGCTCTCTGGACCCGAAGCAGGCATGAATTTTCCCGGTGGTGTTACTGTAGTCTCGTTGGGCGTGGGCACGGAGGACCCGGATACCTGGCGCAAAGACCCATGGGAACAGGATGGCGCCGGTCGCCGGAGACTGCCGGCCAGGTCGCGGATTCTGTCCAGGCTCGACAATTGAAACAAAGGCTATTTTACGAGATCAAGGCCCGTCCGTCGCGTTCATCACCCCTTGAACCAGACATCCAGGAAGTCCTGGAGGGGAGAAAGATCATCATCCTCGATGAGGTGATCCGGCTGATCCATCGGGTCATCGGGTCAATTCCTCGGGGAAAAACCTTCCCTCGCATGAAGCGGCGGTTCGCTATCGGCAGAAAGCCCAACTGCAGAGTCTGATGATCCGCCGGTTTCCGGACGCGCTGACCGTCGAATGGCCCGACCCGGGGAATCCCGAGTTGATCGGGTCGCGGCGAACCGGCTTTTTCGACGATGACGCCTGCCATGCCCTGATCGGTGAACTTGACCACGAAGCCCAGGACTGGGTGACCCGGCAGCTTGCCTCCCACGGCCAGCTGCATCCATTTCGTGGATGGTGTGGCCGGGGAATCCTCCCTGTGGATCACGGGAGCGAGGGGGGATATCATCGAGCTCAGTCTGGCACCCCTGGCCATTCGCCGCTGGATTCCCGCCTCGAGGTTCCTGCCCGCCAACCACCTGTAGGAACATCTGCGGCTGTTGCCCCGGGAAGGGGTGGTGTGGATCGAGCAGCGACCTAAGAATACCGATGAGACCTTCCTCGAGATCATGGATCTCGACCGGCAGAGGCCTTCCCGGAAGATGGCCTCCGGTGGCCTGCCCATGGTCATCCTGGCCGGTCAGGAGACGTTGGTGGCCCTGCAGCGAAGCGCCCGGGAGCGCATGCTCCCGAGGAGATCCTGGAGTTCCGCAGCGCTTTGCAGAATGCCCATCGGTTCGATGAAGCCGATGACATGGAGGAATGGTTCCGGCGGACGTTTCCAGCCCACCCGAGGAGCCGGCTCTGGGTCGCGACAGAGGCGGCAGAGGAGGACGATTGGAAGCGGGTTCGTCACGTGCTTCGGGAAGTGCCTGGGGAAACCGCTGAGGGGTTCACCCCGCACCACTACCATCTGCTGGGCGTCGCCCAGTTCCGGGCCGGGGAGGTCGAAGCGGCCCTGCAGACCTGGAAGGAAGGCCAGGAGAGGTTTCCGGAAGGAAATAACCGGGGTCTCGAGCAGGTTTGTCAGGGTTCCTCGGGTTGCCCTGGTTTCGTTGGTTGCCCTGGAGGTGCCGGGGGGCCGGAGGGGGCGTCGAGGGGTGGCAGGTCGTCGCGGACCGAGAGGCCGTTGCAGCCCTTGATCTCACGCGGCAGGTCCGACAGCGGAATCACCTGGAAGCCGTTGGTGACGTCGTGGGTGACCACCTGGAAGCGCGTGGCTCCGGGCGCCAGGTGCAGGGTGGTGATTGTCTTCACGGGGGGCCGGGCGGAGCCGAGGAGCCGGCGGGGCCCGCCCCCGAGCGCTCCGGCGCCGATCATGCCCAGGGAGCCCTTCCGCGAGGGGAAGAACGCGTGGTGGTGGCCGCTCAGGTACCAGTCGACCCCCAGCTCGCAAAACCAGGCGTGCAGTTGGTCGGCCCCGGCCAGGACATCACCGGGCTGGTTACGGCCTTCGGCCAGCGCGTAGAGCGGCAGGTGGCCAAGCACCAGCCGCAGTCGTGCGGTGCGGGCGGTCTCGCTGGCCATCTGTGCGGCGAGCCAGTCCCGCTGGGTCTGGCTGAGGGTGGCGGTCGAAGCGTCGAGGACGGCGATGAAGAGGCCGCCGAGCATGAAGGTGTAGTTCTCGGGAAAACGCGTGGCATCGACGTACGCGAGGGGTGGCCGTCGCGTCTGCCAGAACTCCCGGGCGATGCGGCGTTCGCGGGCGAAGGCCGGGGTGTCGGGGCCGTCGTGGTTGCCGAAGGTGAAGGCCAGAGGCAGACCGAGCCGCGACAACGGGTGCAAGATGGCGGCATCGAACCCGTTCCACATGGCTCGCAGATCCTCATCGGTCAGTTGGGCTTTCTGACCGGCCACCATGTCGCCGAGGCAGATGACCAGGTCGGGGCGCACCTTTTCGATATGGCGCAGTGCCGCCTCGACCTCGCGGCTGTAGGTCGTTGATCCGTAGGCCTCGTTGAGATCGGAGATGAGTACCAGCGTCACGGAAGCCGAGGCGTCGGGCGAGGCGGCCCTCGCGAGGCCCACCGCCAAGGACAGAATCAGGAAGAGGGCCACCGCGATTGGGCGGCGTTTTCCCTGCGTGGCGGGAAGGAGGCTCTCCCAGTCTCCGGTCGATCGGTGGCCCGGCCCCGGGTGCCGCTCCTGTTCCGCATGGCCTCGTTGCGGCAGAGTCTCCCCCGTAGGGTGAGCGGGTGCGCTGTTCCCGGGGAAGTTCCGGTCGCCAGGGGGAAGGGTGCGGCATCTTGTCGTCGGGTGGGGGAGACGGGGCATCGGTGTGTCCTTTCCACGGTCGGGGGTGCATCGGATCACCCGTCCGGGGCCGCGGGGCGGCTCAACGGTTGAGCTGCCAGAGCATGTAGTTGAGGTAGCCGGCGAAGCTCACCCAAAGCAGGTATGGAACCTGCAGGCCGGCCGCCAGAGGATGGATGCGCGCATAGGCCCAGATCATGGCGACGATCGTCGCCCACAGCACCACGAGGTCGGCCAGGGCAAGGTCGGGGCGGTGGAGCCCGAAAAACAGCCACGACCAGAGCCCGTTGCAGAGCAGGTTCAGGGCCAGGATCCCCATGGGGAGGGCGCGGGTGCCGGGCTCCGCTTGCTGCCAGACCAGCCAGGCCGACACCCCGATCAGCAGGTAGAGTACCGTCCAGACGGGGCCAAACACCCAGTTGGGCGGGTTCAACGGCGGCTTTCGCAACTGGGCGTACCAGTCGCCGGGAGGCGCCGCGACCGCCCCGACGGTCGGCAGAAAGGCCAGCAGCATGAAGACGAGCAGCGTCCAGGCGCCGGTGTCGCTGGCCGTCATCGCGGATCCTCCGCGGTCCGGGCGGGCTTCAGGAAGGGGTCTTGCAAAAGTCCGCCGATGGATGAGATCATGGTGCCCGACTCACCTATCTCACTTTGGAGGAGCGAAGCATGCCCTCGCCAAAAGATTCCTGGTTGTTTGCGTTCTTCGTGCTGGCCGGCTTGTCGCTGCTGTCGCCCGCGATCCTGTCTGCCGATGCGCCCTGTCCCAAGGTGGTTCTGCCGCCTCTGCCCTACGCCCAGGATGCCCTTGAACCCCATATTTCCTCGGCGACCATCGGGTTCCATCATGGCAAGCATCATGCGGCCTATGTCACCAAAGCCAACGAACTGATGGTCGCCCCGCGGTTCGAGGGGAAAAAACCGCTGGACGTCATGATGATCGCGGCCCAGGATCCTGCCCTGGCCGGTCTTTTCAACAATCTTGCCCAAGCGGTCAATCACGAGTTCTTCTGGCAATGCCTCAAACCCAACGGCGGGGGAGAGCCGACCGGTCCGCTCGCTGAGGCCATCGTCAAAAGCTTCGGCAGTTGGGCGAAATGCCGCGAAGAACTCGAGACCGCGGCGCTGGGCCAGTTCGGCAGCGGGTGGGTCTGGCTCGTGGCCGATGGGGCCACTCTCAAGGTGGTGAAGACCGGCAATGCCGAGACCCCCGTGACCCAGGGCTTGAAACCGCTTCTCACCATCGATGTCTGGGAACACGCGTATTATCTCGATTACCAGAATCGGCGGGCTGCTTTCGTGAAAGCCGTGCTCGATCACCTCATCAACTGGGAATTCGTCGCGGCCAATTTCGCCCGCCCCGGCCCCTATGCGCCACTGGAACCCCCGTCCGAGCCCAAGCCGGCCTCCGAACCTTGACCAGAACGGGGACCCCGGCGAGCGGCAGCGCGGACGCGGAGCTTGAACGACGAGCCATCGGTCGGGGTGGGGGCGTCGGGTGAAGGCCCTCAGAAAGCCAGCTCCTGCTGCGGTAGGGGTGATCGGCATCGCATTCCTGCCATGCCTCGGACCTGGGGCCGGACAGCCCCGGCGGCCGTGCTCCGCCCGGCTGCCTCTTGGCCATAGGCGGCTTTCAGCCAACATACGCAGCGAACGCGCGACTTCCTTGCACTCGCTGTGAGCGACGACAGGGGAGAAGGGGGAATCAATAAAACTGGTTGATGGTGGGGATGTAATAGCGCTTCACCCGCCAACTGTCGGTGGTCCATAAATACATCTCGTCGAAGTGAAGATCGCGGATGCCGGGGCTCTGGAACAGATCCCATTGTTTCCCGTCGTGCAGCACCATCTGGGAATCGGCGGCGCCGACCTCGCCGAACCGGATGACATAGGGATTATTTGCATTGCCGGCGATAGTTGCCTTGCGAGCGGTGGTCACGAGCCCCCCCTGGTGTTCACGGGCGGTTTCATCGCATGCCACGGCGATCAGGAAGGGATATTTGGCATCATCGGGGGCGGCCGCGATGGCGGTGATGCGATCGGAATTGAGCCCCACCATTCTCCCCGAGATTTGTTCGACCTTGCCCGTGGCCGAGATCCGCAGCAGCCCGCTCAACGAACCCACCCACAAGGTCCCGGTGCGGTCGGCGCACAGCACGGTATAGGTACGCTTCGGGACAATCACCGGTTCGATCTTGCTGCCGTCGTAGACTGACAAGCCGTCCGGGTGGAGCAGGGCCACCACCGTGCCTCCCGCTCGTCGCCACATGGTGCAATCGATGACCGAGACCGGCCGGTTAGGATCGTCGGGGGACCCGCGCGGTGCCACCGTGACCCAGGGTTCGGTGGTCAGCCGGTCGGCGGGGTAGAGGTGAGCCCGCGGCAGGATGAACAGGCCGTCTTTCTGGGTGCCGACATAGAGATCGACCCCGATCCGTCGCACGCAGCGCAGGGTCGCCCCCTCCGGCCAGGGGACCTGTTCCATGGTCAGGGTGTGCCAATAGTCGCCGCCGGTATCGAAGCGGGTGCTGCTCTCGGGAATGACCGAGGCCGGCTCGTCGAGGCAGGCCAGAGCTTTCTGGTCGATGATCGCCCAGCATCGTTCGCCGCCATCGATGGCCAGATCGGTGACTGGCAGGCCCGGCAGCGGATGGATGGGACAATAAGGGGAAAGGGCATCGATCGAAAAAAGCTCATGGCCGCGAACATCAAAGAGCCTCCCCCCCTCTTGGAACACAGGTACGGCCGGGTAACGTAGGGTGCCAGAGGCTGCTTCGAGCTGGCTACGGAGCGTGGAAGTCATTGTGCCAGGACTGGGGCCGTTGAGCAGCAGTTGGTTGAGGGGGCCGACCAGCGTTTTACGGTCGAGAGTGGTGAAAACCTTGGTCAGATCGACGGTGGCAACGTCATTTGGTTTTTCTCGGCAGTAGTGGTGCCAGATCCGCTCGCCAGCCTCGCCGGGAGGCTTGCCCCCAGCGGTGGAGTTGTCTTCGAGCAGCAGGTTTTTGCTCGGGTCGTGCAGGGGATTCTCGAATCGTCCGGCCAGGCGGTAGGGGAGTTGCAACGAACCCAGGAAGAAGGCCTGCGGGTATGTGAACCGCGAAATGCCCTTGTCGTGCGAGATCCAGATGTCGCGGCCACGAGCGATGCGATGGTAGGAGAGATGCGGCTCGATGGGATAGGAGTGTTTGTCGGGGTATCCCATGATGCGTGGCCCCCAGCGCGACATGAACGGCAGGAACGACCGGCCCCAGACGGGGCCGACGCCGAAGAACTTGAATTCGTCGTAGGCATCGGCTTCCTCCGTGCCGAACATGCACAGGCCGCCATCGGTGAGCAAAACCACCCGCCTGGCTCCGTGCAGGTAGTGGATGCGATTGATGGTATCGGACGGTAGCGGGGAATCGGCTGTGGTCATGCGGCTCCATATCCCTTCGTCACATTTCCACACCCCTTGTCCCTTGGTGCCGACATAGAGGATCCGTTTGCCGAGAAAGGTGCGCAATAAAGTCTGTTCCGGGGTTTCCCCCATGTATGTCGTGTTGGTCTCTTCGTCGGGACAGGTGGTCAAGCAGCTCACCGCAGCCTCGGGGTCGGGCAGCCGGACGGTCGCCACGACCCGCCGGTCTTTGAGAAGGGTAATCTGGTTCTGGGTCAAGGCGATCACCCGGGCTTGGCCCCCCTCCTGGAAGGCCCAGAAGTCATCGACCCAGTCGGAAGGCAACGTTTCCTGCAACGGGTAGGGTTGACTGTCGCGGGCGTCGATCAGGCCCCGCCCCTTGGTCGCAAAGATGCCCCCGCCGGGGAAGTCCATGGCGAGAGCGGTAATTCCGACGTCCATGAACTTGCGGTCCTCGGCCGTTTCTTCCCCGAAATCCTGGACTTGGCGAAAGACGGGAGGGACCCCTGGCCCGATCTGTGCTTGGAAGAGCCAGCCGCCGAAACAGCCGACGTACAACGTGCGATCGACCACCTGCACGACCTCGACGTCAATGGTTGACAAGCCCCGATCCGTGCCGTACATCTCGAGCCGCGGCGGTTTGTCGGGAAACTCTGCCATGTCGAGAAAGGCCAGCCCGTTCGGGGTCGCCGCCCAGAGATTGCCGTCGGCATCGTAATCGAGGTTGCGCACGACGAGGGCTCCGAACTCTTCGCCGTAGCCGGCCAGGTTGATCCAACGCGGGCGGTCGACATGGAAGACGGCGATGCCCTGCGGGGTGCCCACTGCGATCTGGCCTTTCCGGATGGCCAGGCAGGTCAGATCGTTGCTGGGAAGGCCCGACCGCGCGTTCCAGGTCATCCAGGCCAGCCGGGCTTCGGCCGGCCGCCCGATCAGCAGCAACAGCAGCAGCCACAGCACAAATGATCGACCGACCAAGCCCAAGCCCAGGCTCAGGGCCGTGCTCATCGCCCGAGGGAATCCCAGGGCGGCTCGGTCAGCATGTCCTTTGCGGCGTGTCTGAGGCCGCGTCAGGACGCGGGGCAGAGAACATGCTGAGTCGGAGGAAAAATGTGCCATGAATTCAACCTCCATTTCGACGATATTCCATCAATGCAGGCAGCACAACCATGCCACACCCATCGGGCGGGTTCGTTCTCCTGCCTGTCTTCCTGCCTTGCCGCCTCTGATGCGAGAGCCCCGGTCACCGGAATCGGCGGCCGGACAGCCATGCGAACAGGCCCCCCCGACCGCCATCCTGAAATCAGCCGGCCGGACAACCTAGTATGACTACCGCATTTGAAACATCCACCCTGGGGCCGGATTCGCCGGAAGACACACATGGAGCAGGCCGGATCGGTCCGAGGGAGAGGCCGATTCGACCTCTCGCGAGGCCTGGATGGCCTCGCGCCTCGCAGATCGCCATGGATGGCGATTCTGCGAGGTTCGGACGACGAATCGAGCCGAACCCGAGGCCACCGATCCGAGCCTGCGGAATGGTGTCTGGAGGCGAACCCGGCCCCAG
>CALLCO010000279.1 GCA_937998695.1 Candidatus Ozemibacteraceae bacterium | reverse complement strand
TCGGACCGATCCGGCCTGCTCCATGTGTGTCTTCCGGCGAATCCGCCCCAGGGTGGATGTTTCAAATGCGGTAGTCATCTGTATGGTAGTCACATGAAGGAACCCTGGGAATTCAATTTGAACGTGTCTGGCGCCCCCCTCGGCCATCGCCCCTGCCCCCCTGCCCTCGATCGGAGCGCCCCTTGGAAGCACCCCGCACCTCGCCGAAGCCGGCCCGCCACAACGCCAGTGGATCAGGAGGCCCGCCCGTGAACATCTTCGTCAACGAGCGCCCCACCGAGGTCGAGGCTGACGCCACCGTCGCCCTCGTTGCGACCAGGCACAAGCCAACGGCCGACATCTTCATCTGCAACGGCTTTCCGGTGCCCACCTCCACCCGGCTGCAGGAAGGAGACCGCGTTGTGCTGATCCGGCGGGGCGAGATGCCCACCGCCGAGGAGCTCGACGTGTTGCTGGCGGCCCGCCACACCCCCGGCGTGCACGCCCGCCTGAAGCGGGCTACCGTCGGCATTGCCGGGTGCGGCGGATTGGGGTCGACGGTGGCGGTGGCCCTGGCCCGGGTCGGGGTCGGCACGTTGATCCTGGTCGATTTCGACGTCGTCGAACCCAGCAATCTCAACCGCCAGCAGTTCTTCGTCGACCAGATCGGCCAGCGCAAGGTCGACGCCCTCGCCGCCACCCTGGCCCGGATCAACCCCGCCGTGCGCGTCGATCCCCACGCCGTGCGGGTGGTTCCCGACAATGTAGCTTCGCTGTTCGGCAAGGTCGATGTGCTGGTCGAGGCCTTCGACCGCGCCGACCAGAAGGCGATGCTGTTCGAGACGGCCCAGCGCGAGTTTCCCGACAAACCCCTGGTCATGGGCCTGGGCATGGCCGGCTGGGGCCGCAACGACCTGCTCGGGGTCCGACACAGCGGCACCCTCCACGTGTGCGGCGACGACCTCGCCGAAGCCGGTCCCCACGGCGGGCTGATGGCTCCGCGCGTCGGCGTCGTCGCCCATCTGCAGGCCAACCAGGTGATGGAGATCCTGCTCGGCCACGACCCCCACATCGCCCGCCTGGAACAGGCAAGGAGATAATTCTGCATGCTCAAGGTCAACGGAGAGAAGATCGAATACCGAAACGGCATGACCGTCGCCGACGTCATCCACGCCATGAAATTCAACTTCCCTCTGCTAATCGTCAAGGTCGACGGCGTCTACGTGCCGCGCGACGAGTACGGCAACCGCCAGGTTCCCGACGGCAGCGAAGTGGAGATCATCCACCTCATCAGCGGGGGGTGAGTGGCTGCCTTGGCCCAACCAAGGAACCCCCGATGGCTATCCGCTCCTCCAAACGCGAACGCGTCGTCGACCTGCTCGAGGATCTGGTCGCCGTCCCCGTCCGGGTTCGCCCATGACGCCATCGCCCACGTCCGCCCGGTGGCGCAGGCGGCCGGCCTGCAGGCCACCGTCACCAACAAGGGCGGCCGTATCGTCGGCAACCACCCCCGCCCCCGCCTCGTCGTCAGCGGCCACGTCGATACCCTCGACGCCATGATCAGCGGCAGCAACGGCGACGTTCCCCCGGGAAACCCCGGTCGGGAGTCTTGGCCTGCGGATTGTCCCCGATCATCAGGAGAAATGACCGCCAGGTCACCCTGACCACGGAATCGCGAGAGGCTGTTCGCCACGGGGGGAACTTGACAAGCGCCTGAAGATTCGGGACTATAGCACCATGCCCGTGTCAAATACCCCCCAGGGTGGTGCTCCCGTCATCGCTCTGACCATTCTCGACGCTACCACCCTGGGCCCAGACGGGTCGATCCGGGACGATTCCCGTCTCCTCCTCGGCGTCCGGGACCCCCGCACGCATGCCACGCACCCCGACGTGGTCAGCGTTCCCACCCAGCGTATCCCACCGGAGGTCCTGGCCGCCATCCAGGCCCGCAGCCAGGCGACGCTTCACCCGGCCCTCGACCTGCCGTTCCCGGAGCGATTGCAGGAAGCGCTCATCCTGGAGGCCGAAGGGATCGACAGCCGGACCACCCGCGGCCATGATCCCTTCGTCTACGCCGTGGAATCCCTCCTGTCCAGGAAACTCGGGCTCGCCGAGGCCCTCGAGCAGGGGGCGGTTTCCTTCACCGCCTTTCCCGGCGCACTGCTCGACGGCAGCGTCCTCTACAAGGACCGGGGCCCCGAGTTCGAGATTCCGGGAGAGAAGGTCACCCTGGAAGGTCAGGTATACTTCCGGGAGCGGAATGCCATGGTCAACGTCGTGGTCAAACTGGCCGGGGCTTCCGCCGTGCCGGAAAAGACCTCGAGCTACCGCGCCCTGCGATGGATCGGTGTGGCCGATTTCCTGCGTCTGGCCGCGACCCGTGACCACAAGATCCTGTTCTCCCTGTTCGGGACCGACGCCTTCGGCCTCTGCATCCATGGGCTCTGCATCCTGTCCGCCTATTCCTTCCTGAAGCACGGGAAGCGATAGCGGTAACCCATCCATCGGTCGGCAGGGGCAGCCCGGGAGCGGCCTGGTCCCAGGTCGTTGATTTCATCGGGAAACCCGGGACATTCTTCGCGTCAATCAACCGCGCCGATCACCCGCGGCACATCTTCACACCCGACTGGCCGAGCCGCGAACGTGTCGATCTCATCCACCGCCTGGGGGCGATCGGCCAGATTCGTGAAGGCGACGAAAGGTGGAACTCACTCGGTGCCCGGCAGGGCGGTGACCTTGCCTGCGGTGAATGTCCAGACCTCGGTCACCTGCTTCACCTGGTTGGTGGCCATGTCTTCCACGAGGCGGTGGATAAGCAGGTCGGGCCGGCCGTCGCCCGTGCGGTCGACGAACTCGGCACGACCGCCCTTGACGGCTTCTTCCTCGTGGAGGACGACGACCTTGCCGTCGACCACGCCCAGCAGGACGAGATCGACGAACCCGCCGGCGCCGCCGGTGTCGAGGACCAGAACCACGTCGTGGGCGGTCGGCGAGGTGAACGAGCCGACGACGGCGTCGATGAGCCGGCGGCCTTCGGTCTTCAGGACCGTCGTCCGGCCATGGCCAACCTCCAGGACGATCTCGTCGAAATGACCGATGGCCCCTTCCCGTTCACCTTCGACCAGGAAGAGCCGACCGACCGACCCTAGATCGAGGTGGAAAGAAGCGATCTTGTCACGGGCCGGCACCAGGGGCACCTCGTCAGCCGGCATCAGCCGGTCGGCGGCCAGGGCGGGGATGCCACAGAAGCTGACCAAACTTACGAAAAGGGCGATGAAGCAAGGGGTTTTCATGGGTCGGTTCTCCAGGGATCAGCGTAAACCATGGGAAGTGGCATAGAACTCTCGGGCGGCGAAGGCATCGACCTTGGCCAGCTTGACGTCGAACATCTTCGAGACTAACTGCTTTTCCGTCTCGGTAAGCTTTAGCCCAAGGCACATCTTGAGTTTGAGACCATAGCCGATGGGTTCGCGGGCCCGGCCCGTCTGCAGTTGTTGCCAGGATTTCTTCAGGAGGTTCGAATACATGCCCGCATTGTAGGCCACTACCGCCTTGATGAGCTTCTCTTCGCCAGTGGCCTCTTTCACCGCCGGTACCTGGAAGATCTGATTGAGCAACAGGATGCCCCCCTTCAGGTTCTGGGCGGGGTCTTGGGCGTTGACCCCGAGACTCTTGGCAGTGGCCGGCATCAACTGGGCAAACCCCATCGCCCCGACGCAACTACGCAGAAGGGTACCGTTGCCGTGTTTATGCACCCCGTTGCTTTCGATCCAGATGATGGCTTTGAAGAAATCGGTGGGGGTGACCCATTGCCCGTAGATGTTCTTGACGGCGGGGAAGTTCCAGTCCGAGGCATGGCGCATGGCGTTATCGAACCAGGTAGGAAAATCCGCTGAGCCCGCAGTCACGCCATTTTTGCCGGGAGGGGGAGGGGGATCATTTGCCGGAGGTTTCGGGAGATCGGGATCAGGCTCGGCCAGGTCAGGGGCTTTGTCGGGAGGCACCGGTACGAACGGTTCACCTTCTTGGCGGGTGCCCTTCTGGGGGGGGTTCAACCGGTCATCGGAGAAGGGGGACCCCCCAGACACCCAGGTCGGGCTCACGATCACCATGAGCACGATCCCCAGGAAAACCACGACTGGATTGATACGCATCTTCCTGCCTCCAGCTCTAGGAACTCTCTAATATTACCTGGGACCGCGAGAAAAGTTTCTCTGTATGAATACCACAGCGAGGCCGCCTCCTGCCACTCCACCCGACCGGGTGCCAGGGCAAATGCCTGCTTTTCTTGCACGAGGCGGGCCGGTGGACACTTTCACGTCAGGCCGCTCCATGCCCTCCGAGCGCCAGCCAACTCCGGCAACGACCATTCCCCGCCTCTCCGCTGGGGCAGGGACATCCGCTGACTATGACTACCGTAGTTGAAACATCCGCCCTGGGGCCGGATTCGCCGGAAGACACACATGGAGCAGGCCGGATCGGTCCGAGGGAGAGGCCGCTTCGACGTCCCGCGAGGCCTGGATGGCCTCGCGCCTCGCAGATCGCCATGGATGGCGATTCTG
>CALLCO010000278.1 GCA_937998695.1 Candidatus Ozemibacteraceae bacterium | reverse complement strand
GAAGAGAAGGTCGATTGAGTCCCGCTCCGATGGATCGGTCCCCCATCGTGACCGACGAAGGACAGCCCCGCCGCAAGCGGGTGCGGTTCTCGGCCGAGGTGATGTTCATCGTGTCGGTGGTCTTCTGCGTGGCGCTGTCGGTCATCTACCTGTCGCGCTATTCGGCCATCCGGGCCCTGCTGCAGAAGGAAGAGGAGATGACCCAGCGCCTGCAAGATCTCGAACGCGAGAACCGGCGCCTGAAAGAGAATCTCGATCTGCTGTCGACCCCGGCCGGCATCGAGCGGCTGGCGCGCGAACGGCTCGGTCTGGTCAAGCCGGAGGAGGTGGTCATCTATCCGATTCCGGCGACCGGCGTCGAAGGGGTGCCCGGGATGGGCGGTCCATCAGGGACGCCAGGGGCAACAGGGGCGCCCTGATCGCGAGCGACGTTTTCTTTCAGGGATTCCGAGGAAATACAGGACACGCGGACCGCGTGCCCTTTTCCTGGGGGAGAACCACCTGGATGTGGGCCGACTGCTGAGGTTGCTTTTCCGACGTCTCTGTGTTACACTGACATTCCCGGGGAGGAATGGCCGAGCGGTCGATGGCGCCGGTCTTGAAAACCGGAAACCGAAAGGTTCGTGGGTTCGAATCCTACTTCCTCCGTCCTCCAATGGGGAGAGGTGGCCGAGTTGGCTTAAGGCACCGGTTTGCTAAACCGGCGTAGGGCGAAAGTTCTACCGGGGGTTCGAATCCCCCCTTCTCCGCCGAATCAAACGATGTTTTTGCGCCTGTAGCTCAGTTTGGATAGAGCACCAGATTGCGGATCTGGTGGCCAGAGGTTCGAGTCCTCTCAGGCGCGCTGTACGAGGAGAGATGGCTGAGTTGGTCGAAAGCGCTCGACTCGAAATCGAGTAGGCGCCCGAAATGGTGCCTCGAGAGTTCGAATCTCTCTCTCTCCGCCCTGTTGTGTCGTGTCCCCAGGTTCCTGGAAAGGTGGCTGAGTTGGTCTAAGGCACACGCCTGGAGAGCGTGAGTGGGGGAAACTCCACCGCGGGTTCGAATCCCGCCCTTTCCGATGTCGTGCTAGGCGGAGGGCTCGGGGTCCTCTATCCATCGCAAATCCCCGTCATGGCGGGCCGAATTCCTGTCAGAGGGCCCGGTTGGTGGCCACAGCCCTTTCCCGAAGTGTCGAAGGATGGGTTCCACACGGCGGAAGCCCGTGAACCCCGCCAGGTCCGGAAGGAAGCAACGGTAAGCGTCAGCTTCCGGGTGATGTGGAGGCGCCTGTCCCGAGCCGAAGGTCTGGGAATTGAGCCGTTAGCCGGGTTCGAGGATGGGTGCACGATCTGCAAGAAAGAAACCCGTCGCAAGACGGGTTTTTTTCGTCAAGAGCTCGTTGCAGGAAGCGGGATCATGGTTTCCTCTCTGAACTTGCTCGGGCAGAGAATCTTCGGGATCCCAGGTGGAATGATCGCTCGCCCACGGCGGATCAGGCTGGCTACCAAATCCCGAAAGGCATCGCGATACTTGGGACATGGGGAGGACTCCCCGCCGGGCGGTGGTTCGGGGTAGAATGGCGCCAGCGCATTTCCCCTCGCGGAGGCATCCATGCAGCAGATCGCCAAGCAGAACCTGTATCGCAAATACCGCCCCCAGTCGTTCACCGAACTGCTGGGCCAGGACCACATCACCCGCACCCTGCAGGCGGCGGTGTCGTCGAGCCGGATCAACCACGCCTACCTGTTCTCGGGGCCGCGCGGTACCGGCAAGACCTCGGCGGCGCGCCTGCTGGCCAAGATCCTGAACTGCCGGCAGCCGGTCACCCTGGCCAAGGGCCTGGTCGATGCCTGCCGCATCTGCGATGTCTGCAAGCGCATCGAGGAACTCACCTTCATGGACATCATCGAGATCGATGCGGCCAGCAACAACAGCGTCGAGGACATCCGGCAGATGCGCGAAAAGGTCAAGTTCATGCCGGTCGAGGGCCAGTACAAGGTCTACATCATCGACGAAGTGCACATGCTGTCGGGATCAGCCTTCAACGCCTTCCTCAAGACCCTCGAGGAGCCGCCCCCGCGCGTCGTCTTCGTTTTGGCCACCACCGAGCAGCAGAAGGTGCCCGCCACCATCGTCAGCCGCTGTCAATGCTTCGATTTCCACCCCATTCCGCAGAAGGTGCTGATCACCCGCCTGGCCGACGTCGTGGCTCGGGAGCGCACCGAGCGGCCCGACCGGTTCCCCGAGGTGAAGCCGGAAGCCCTGCATCTGATCGCCGAATGCGCCCAAGGCGGATTTCGTGACGCGCTCGGGTTGCTCGACCAGGTGACCTCGTTCCAGAGCGATGGGGTGGCCACCGTCGAACACGTGCTCGCCATCACCCGCCGGCTTGGCTACCCGGTGCTGCGCGGACTGGCCGGCAGTCTGCTGACGCGTGACACCCAGGGCCTGCTGCGCCAACTCAACGACCTGTTCTACGGCGGCTATGACGTCGGCCCCATCGGCCGCGACCTGCTCGAATACCTGCGCAAGTGCCTGCTGTTGAAGCTCGATGGCACCTCGGCGGGGTTCCTCGAGGTGGTCCCCGAGCAGGCCAAGGAGATGATCGAACAGGTGGCGGCCGTTCCTCTCGAGTATCTCGTCGGGGTGGTCACCCGTCTCGAACGCTCCCTGACCGGACTGCGCACCTCGGTCGCCCCCCGCATCCTGTTCGAGGTCGAACTGGTGCGGATGGCCCTGCGCGAGATTTCGGTGGGCCAGGAAGGGGTGGAACGACGGCTCGACCAGGTCGAGGCCCGGCTGAAGACCTCCGTGGGGGTGCCCGTCCGCATGGCGACGACCGAGGCGGTCCGCCCGACCCCGTTGCCCCTGCGCCCCCCGGCCGGCAGCGAACCCCGCCCGGCTGGGGTCGCCCCCGCGGCCGGCCGCGACCGGCCGGCCGAAGGCTCGGTGGCCGACCGGTTCCGCGAGTCGAAAGCTCGCCTGGCCAAGTCTTCCAAGGTTCTCGGTGCGCTGGTGCGAACCGCCAGTTTCGAGAGCCTGAAAGATGGGATTCTGACCATCTCTCTCGAGAACGACTTTGCCGTGGTCAAATGCCGCGAGCCGAAATCGCTCGAGACACTGAAAGCCCATTTCGAAGCCGACCTGGGCGCCTTCCAGACCTTGCGCCTGCTGGGCCCTTCCGACCGGCAGGCCGCCGGGGCCTCTTTGCCCGCAACCCCCGTATCGCCGCCCGCCTCGGGAAGCGGAAGTCCCGGGCCTGGAATGGGCGCCGGGGGGCCTCCTGCCGCCGCCCGGGCTCGCCCGAACCATGCCGAGGAAATCGCCAAGATCGACCGGGCCGCCCGCCAGGCGATCATCGACAAACCCGCCGTGTCCGACGCCCTGAGCGTCTTCGGTGGCGAGATCATCCAGGTCGAGAAACCCTGACCGGAGGCCTTTTCCCCCTTTGACCGGCTGATTCAGGGCTGCTCTCAGGAATCTATCCTCTCGTCGAGGGTCTCCCTGTTCGGCTCAGCTCCAGGTTGGAGGCCATTTCCCGCTTGGATGGGCCCTTATGGAGGTGTATCCCCTGACAGTTGATCAGGGAAAACATCATCAATCAAAAAAGTGATAACAACTTTTGGGGTCGGGGTAGTCGAAAGACGTTCGTGGACGAGAAAAAACATTGACGTATCAACCATTCCGGGGAGCCTGTCGTCCATTGAATTCTGCCCTCCACCAATCGACGAAGAGGTACATTTTCCTGGGTGGAAATTGTGGAAAACCCTGGGGATAATGATTCCACCAAGGGTTTTCAAGTGGAAAAACAATTTTGGGTGCCCCCTTGACAACCCTTTCCAAAGCTGCATGAGCGAGGAGCGCTTCTTCTGCGGGCGCGATTGTGGCCGGCATCAGTGATTGTACCTTTCTTTGGTGGCGACTGTGGCGGGCCGACGAAGGCGCCGAGCGGGGGGGACGGCTTGGAATGTGCCCTTGTGGAAAATGGCCGGTCGATCCGGGGTGCGGATCGACCGGCCAGGCGGGCCGGGCGGTGGGAAAGCCGATCAGACGAAGAGATTGATCCCGGAGGCGGCGGCGGCATCGATGTAGGCGGCCACTCCGCCCTCGGTCACGCCGTCGATCAGCTCGGATTTCTTGATGCCCATGACGTCCATGCTCATGGTGCAGGCGACCAGCTTTACCCCGGCCGCCTTGGCCGAGGCGATCAGCTCCGGTAGCGAGGTGACCTTCTTTGACTCCATGACATGCTTCATCATGGCAGTACCCAGGCCGGCGAAGTGCATCTTCGACAAACCCAGGGCCTCGGGGCCCTGGGGCATCATCATGCCGAACATCGACTCGAGCATCGATTTCTCGACGGGCGGGGCATCCCGGCGGCGCAGGATGTTGAGCCCCCAGAAGGTGAAGAACAGCGTCACCTCCATGCCCATGGCGGCGGCGCCGTTGGCGATGATGAAGGCGGCAAGGGCCCGGTCGAGGTCGTTGCTGAAGACGACCATGGTCAGCGCGTTCTTCCGGGGCGGACCACCAGCCAGAGTGGTCGGACAGGCCACCGCCGGTGACATCCCCGCGGCGGTTTTTTCGATGACGGCGACGAACCGGCCGCCTTCGGGAACCGTCTCGACCAGTCGGTTTCCCGACCGGTGCGCCCAGGCGGCGGCATCAGCCGGGAAGCCCGGATCGGTGGCCACCACCCGCAGGCGCTGGCCGGGCTGGAGCTGGTCCATCCGTTCCCGCATTTTCAGCAGGGGGCCTGGGCACTGCAGGCCGCAGGCATCCAGTTCGAAGGTGTCTGCCCCGCCTGACGGCTGATCCGAGGTGTGTTTCGCCGAGCTGGTCGCATCTTCTCCCAGCGGTCGGGGAATACCGCCGATGTCCAGGGCTTCCTCATGAAACATCCCCCAGGTTTTGAACCCGCCCAGCAGGTTGCGGGCCCGAAAACCCTTCTGGCTCAGAACTCGCTGGGCGATGAACCCGCGCACCCCGACCTGGCAATACAGAATCAGTTCCTTGTCGGTGGGAAGTTCGCCGAGTCGCTCCCGGAGCTCATCCACCGGAATGTGGAGAGATCCAGGGATGTGCCCGGTCTGGTGCTCCGGGGCGGTGCGTACATCGACGAACTGATAGGACCCAGGTACAAGGGTGGGAATCTGATCCGGCGTGATTCCGAGGTGGATGCCGTCGATGAGATTCGAGGCGACCATGCCCGCCATGTTGACCGGGTCTTTGGCCGCCCCGTAGGGTGGCGCGTAGGCCAGTTCGAGGTTGGCCAGGTCGCGCACGGTCAGTTTGGCGTAAAGGGCCGTGGCCAGCACGTCGATCCGCTTGTCCACGCCATCGCTGCCAACCACCGCCGCTCCCAACATGCGCCCGTCAGCGGGATCATACAGGAGTTTCAGGCTCATCGGAAAAGCATTGGGGTAATACCCCGCATGGCTCGCCGGATGAGTGTAGACTTTGGCGTAGGAGCGGTTCGCCCGCTTCAAAAGCTTCTCGGAATGGCCCGTGGCCGCGACGGTCAGGTCGAAGACCTTGCAGATCCAGGTGGCCTGGGTGCCACCGAAGTCTGGAGTGGCGGCGCCACAGATGGTGTCGGCGGCCAGTCGCCCTTGTCTATTGGCGGGGCCGGCCAGCCAGACCATGGTCGGCTCGCCCGAAACGCGGTCGACGGTTTCGATCGCATCGCCGACCGCGTAGATGTGCGGGTCGGAGGTGCGCATGCGGGCGTCGACCCTGATGCCGCCGCGGGGCCCGAGTTCCAATCCGGCTTCCCGCGCCAGCTTCACCTCGGCCCTGACCCCGATCGCCAATACCACCGCATCCGTTTCCAGGGGGCCGGCGTCGGCGAAGGTCACCGAACTGCGGGGTCCACCTCCGGTGATGCCGGTCACGGTCTGGCCCAGGCGCAGGTCGACCCCATGAAAGCGCAAATGCTTATGCAGCAGGGTTGCCATCTCGGGGTCGAGGGGCGGCATCACCTGCTTCTCGCGCTCGATCAGGCTGACGGCCAGGCCGCGGTGGCGCAGGTTCTCGACGATCTCGAGCCCGATGAACCCGGCCCCGATGACCGAGACGTGGCGCACCGGGTGCGATTCAAGCCAGGCGATGATGCGGTCCATGTCAGGGATGGTGCGCAACGTGAAGACGTTGGGCAGGTCGATGCCCGGCAACGGCGGGCGGAAGGGTTCCGCCCCCGGGGCCAGGATCAGATCGTCGTAGTCGAGGGTGTATTCTCGGTTGTTCTCGAGGTCACGGACGAGCACCTGGCGTTTGGCCGGCACGATGCGCACCGCCTCGGTGTTGACCCGTACGTCGAGGTTGAACCGCTTCTTGAGCGATTCCGGCGTCTGCAGCAGCAGGTCGTCGCGGTCCTTGATGATCCCCCCGATGTGGTAGGGCAGGCCGCAGTTGGCAAAGCTGACGTAGGGGCCGCGTTCGAGGACGACGATCTCGGCGTTCTCGTCGAGTCGGCGGGCCCGGGTGGCGGCCGAAGCCCCTCCGGCGACGCCGCCGACGATGACGATGCGTTTGGACATGGTTGGTTCCTCCTTGTATCGATGAGCCAGTCGGCTAGCTCAGGGTCAGGGTCGGCCGCCCTGGGTCAGGCAATGAGACTGACAGGTGGCCAGGCAGGTGAGCAGGTTGAGCAGCCCGTCGTGAGCCAAGGCGTAGATCACTCGGGTGCCTTCCCGTCGGTGGATGACCACTCCCCCGTTCCGCATGACCTTGAGATGCTGGGATACGATTGCCTGGGGGCGCTTGAGTTCAGCCACCAAATCCCGGACGGAGCACTCACCCTCGGCCAGCCGTTCCAACAACTGAAGCCGCAGGGGATGCCCGACCGCTTTCAGCACCCGGGCCATCCGGGGCAGCAGAGCAGAATCCAGTTTTTTTATAGTTGAAGTCATATATATAAAAAGTAATATAAAAAGCCTATTTTTGCAAGGCCATTTTTCCCGCGCTCGTGTAACCCGCACGTTGCCGCGATTGCTGGCGGGAACCTCCCCTTGATCGTGGTTCACCCGGAAGACGCCGCCGCCGTCCTGCGGATCATCGACAAGGAAACCCTGGGCAAGCTCTCCGACAAGGAGCTGGTCGAGTTCCTGGGCAATTCACCCGCGGCCCGGGCCGCCCTCGCTGCTCGGCACCCCATCCTTGCCGCTCCGCCGGCCCCGGCCAGCGGCGGAGGCAGTGTGACCATCGATCAAACCAAGCCCATTGTCTCAGGTTCGGAGGCCACTCCATTCCAGGTTAAGTGAGGGGGGGGCTCCCCCAAAACGGAATGGCACGTTGAACTGCCATCCACCATATCAGCCCTGGAGAAATTCCCTCTCGAGATGGACCCCATGGAGCGGACCCTGCTGAGGAACCCAGCGGGGAGTAGCAAGCCGGTCGGAGGCCCGGAGAGCGTCAGCTCAGTTCTTTGAGAAGGGCTTCCAGGTGCGGGTCAGAGAACTCTTCGTCGGAGGCGTTCTTGACCAGGAAAATGAGTTTCTTCAGCTCCAACTTGGTTAGCGGCAGGCCCCGTTCCTTGAGGGTTTCGGCCTCTTCCGCGAGCACTTTTTTGATGAATTTGTCTCGGGTCTTGCGGTCGGTCATGATGCGGTAGAGGCGATCGGCCAGCACGGTGGGATCGGCCATCTTGTAGGTGCCGCTCTGGACCTGCCGGGTGATCTCGGCGATGCGCTGCATCCTCTCGAGCTGCTGCTGTTGCAGGAGTCGGGCGGTCTGGTCCCCGGCGGTGCGGACCTGGCCGGCCTTGGGCGGCTCGGCGCTGGCGGTCTTTTCCTTGCCGGCGAGCCGCTTGTCGAAGTCGCCGTCCTTGGTTTTCTCCGCCTTGTCCTTGCCCTGGGTCTTGTCAGCGATGATGGGCTTGTGGCCCGGACCTTTGATCGGGTCGACCATATCCGAACTCCCTCGTACATCCGTGTGGAATCGGCCCCTGTTTTTTGGGCCTATTTTCCCTATTCCTACTTTCATTATCGGCAAAATCGGCCAGAACTTAACCCTTCCCCCACAAAAATCACCACCACCTTCGTATCAGCAGAATCTCCCTTCTTTCTGAATCCCATCCAGGCTTCAGGTTTCCTGACCTGCTGGCTTGGGTTCCCAGCCGGGCAGGAGGTTCCGCCTCGGCTCTGTTGAGCCGCCAGGGATCACCTGAACCATGGTGGGAGGAGGGCCATGTGGCGGTCGATTTTTCTTCTGTGATAGAGGAGAGGGTGGGGGAATTCCCCGATCTGGTCGATGAGATTAAGAGAAACGGCAGATTCGGGCATTCCAGACGGGATCGGGATGTCATCCCCGAAGCGAGGTGACCATGAACGTGCGGAAGATCGCGACAGGCGTCGTGGTGGTATGGTTGTTGGTCGGAGGGGCCCTGATCCCCGTGTCCGGATCGATCCCGGCTGCCAGTCGCGACGTGTTCCTTGCCAATTTCGAAGCGGGGGAAGCGGCGTTCGGACAGCGGCGGTTCGAGGAGGCGGTGACCTGTTTCTCGAACGCCCTGGCTGTTCAACCTGACCAGGTCCGTCCCCGGTTCCGCTTGGGCCAGGCTCTGCAGGCGCTCGGTCGCACCGAGGAGAGCATCGCCCACTTCGCTGCGCTTCTCGGGAAACATCCCAACCACGTGACCGCCCGGGTCGCCCTGGCGCAGGGTCTGATCAGCCTTGGACGCACGACCGAAGCCCGGCAGCAGCTCGCCTGGATCCTCCAGGTTCAGCCGGAACACGCCGAGGCCCGTTCCTTGATGGCCACGCTCGAAGGGAGGGCTGCCCCTTCGCCCGCCGCCCCGGTGGCCGCTTCCGCGGAAGATGGCCGGGAGAACGTTCCGGCCGGCTTCCAGCCGCTTCCCATGCGCCCTGGCGTCGTGGTGGACGAGGAGCCCGCCCCCGCCCCCCGGAAGGGAGCCTCCCGCTCCCCAGCGGTCGCCCCCGCAGCTCCTGTCCCCGCTCCCGCCCGCGACCCCGATGCGCCGGTTCCCCCTCCCGCCCGGGCGGTCTCGACCTGGAAGGTCACCGACTTTCTGCAGCAGACGAAGGGCGCCTTCGGCATCAGTCTCGAATACGCCAAGTTCTGCATGGAAAAAGGCGAACTGGACAAGGCCGCCGATCATCTGCGCGATGCCGAAGTGGCTGCCCTCAAGGCCCGCGACACCCGCCGGTTCCTGGAATCCCAGATCCACCGCAGTCTCCTCAACCTCTACCGCATGGATCTGCGCGAGTTCGGACAGCAGTTGTTCAAGCTCAAACCCCTCCTGAGCAAAGAGACGTACGCCTCGTTCCTCGACGTCTACAACCGCGCCCAGACCGCTTCTTCACCCCAGGATGTCGCCCGCCTGGTCGGGGGGGTGGCGCTCGGTGCCGAACATTATGCGGTGGCGGCCGGCCTGTTCACCAACCTGCTGCGCCAGGTGCCCGATGACATGTTCCTGTCCCGGATGCTGGCGGAAGCCCAGATGGGCATGCGTGATTACGCGGGGGCCGAGCGGACGCTCGTCCAGATCATGCGGGCCAACCCCGACTCGGCCGAAGCGGCGATGAACCTGGCGAAGTTCTATCTGACCGCCCGGTTCGATCCGGCAGGGGTGGCCAAATACCTGAACCTGGTGGACCGGCTCGCCCCCGGCGACCCCCGGGTCGGAGTGATGCGCGCATTGCTGATCTGCATGCAGGGGAAGCTGCGCGAGGGCCAGGCGGCCCTTCGGCAGGGCCTCGAGCAGACCCGCGACCCGCAGGTGCAGATCCTGGCCGGGCGTGTCCTGGCCGAATGCGAGCGGGTCGAGCGCCAGGGCGGGCGGGTCGATGTCGCCAGCCTGCTGGCCCTGCCGGGCAGCCGGGGCAACCACGCCGAGGACCTGAAGGCCATCGGCGAGGACTTCCTGAAGCGGGGATCCTTCTTCATGGCGCTGCGCTGTTTCCACGATGCCCGCGATCTGGCCGAGATCGGCCGGGCCTACCTGGCTCTCTCCTCCCACCTGTTCGCCGCCGGCGATGCCGACAACAGTGCTCTGGCCGCGGGATTCGGATTGCAGGCCCTGCGCGAAGAGCTGCAGAAGAACCCGGAGTGCGCCCGCGCCAACCTCTACCTGGCCCTGTACCACTTCGAGCGCCGCGAGCACAAACAAGCCCGCGAGCGGGTGGAGGCCGGTCTCCAGGTCCAGGCCGAACCCAGCACCCGTCGCCATCTGCGGGCCCTCTACGGCAAAGTGAAGGGCTGACCGCAGGGAGATTCCCCACGGTCAGCCCAGCGATTGGCGATCCGGATGGAGAGCCGTTTTCCCTTCCCCTCCTGCTCGCAGGGCCCTGTTTGCGTGTGTGCGAGTGACCCACCCGGTCGGAAAGGGGAAGCCGTGGGGGGCGGTCAAGACCCGGCTCAGAGGCCTTCCTGATCTCCCCCCCACCCCCCAAATCCCGCTCTCAAACTCAGCTCCCAGGGAAGGCGGCCTCGTTTCGCCAGAATTCCCCTGGGCCTGCCAGGTACCCTTCCCCCGGCCCCATAGGGTACCAGGCCGGTAGTCCCATGGTCATGCCGGGATGGCCTCAAGTCTCTTGCCAGGGGAAAATCCGGCGTCGGGGGGATGGTTTTCGTCCCTTTTCTTAGCGATTGCAATTTCCCCCGGGCTCTCGGTATAATCTGCTACCAGTGTTCCCAGTAACTTACCGGAGGATTCTGCAATGGCCAAAACCGTCCTGGTGGCTGAAGACTCCTTGATGTTGCGAAAGGTCGCCTGTTTCCCGCTCGAGAAGGCGGGTTACAAGGTGCTCGAAGCCAACAACGGCATCGAGGCGATCGAAGCAATGTCCAAGAACGAAGTCGACATCATCATCACCGACCTCAACATGCCCGGCATGGATGGCTTCGAATTGATCACGCAAGTCAAGGAGAACGAGAAGTTCAAGCACATCCCCATCATCATCCTGACCACGGAAGGGAAAAAGGACATGGTGATGAAGGGGCTGACGCTTGGCGCCAACTCGTTCCTCCAGAAGCCGATCAAGCCCGACCTGATGCTGCAGGAAGTGGAGCGTCTTTTGGGCAAGAGGGCCGGCGGGCCGGGAAAGGGGGCCTGAGCCATGACGAACTCCCTCCCCATGCTGCTCGAGAAGTTGCGGGATGCCGATGCTGGCGTGCGCCGGCGGGCCGTGCGCGACCTCGTCGCCTTTCCCGACAAGGAAGCCGTCGAAGGTCTGGTCGAGGCCCTGGGCGATCCCAACAAGGGCGTGCAGAATACCGCCGTCGAGACCCTGTCGCAGATCCGCCACCCAAACGTCATTGCGGCCCTGCTGCCGGTCATCCGCGGGTCCGATCTCAATACCCGCAATGCGGGTATGTCGGTCCTCAAGGAATACGGCCCGCCCGCCGTGACCCATCTGATCAAGGCCATCAGCGAAGCCACCGACGTCGACGAGATCATCCAGATCCTTGTGGTACTGGGCAACATCCAATCGAACCTGGCCACCGACACCTGTCTGAAATACGTCGCGCATGAAGACGACAACGTCAAGACCACCGCGGTCGAGGCCCTGGGCAAGATCCAGGATGCGCGGGCCGTCAAGACCCTGATCAACACCTATCACCAGACCGACATCCTGAAGTATTCCATCGTCGAGGCGCTGGGCAACATCGCCACCAAAGACGTGCTGCCGGTCGTCATGAGCGCCCTCGAGTCGGAAGACGTGCTCGAGTATTTCTCCGCCATCGGCGCCATGGGCGCCATGGAAAAGGCTGAATGCCTCGAGCCGCTGTTCAAGAAGCTGCTGAAGGAAGATGACGGCGGCACCCGCCGGCTGATCCTCAAGTCGATCTCCCAGATCGAGGACGCCAACCCCGGTGCCGTCAAGAAGCTGAACCATGACGCGCTCAAACCCATCCTACTCGAACTGCTCGAACAGCAGGATGCCGCCGAATACATCTTCCTGGTCCGCATCGCCGCCGCCCTCGAGAACGAATGCTACGGCCCGGCCCTGTTGACCGCCCTCGAGAACCCCGAGCCCGAGATCGTCGAGATCGCCTTCCACGGGCTGGTGCGCCTGGGAACCAAGGTCGTCAAGGCTGCCCTCGAGCGGATCGGCCGCGTGGCCGCCCCGGTCTGCATCCGGATCCTCGAACTGCTCGAGAAGGTACCGCATCCCGATATCCCCAAGGGCATCGTTCTGTTCTCCCGTAACCCGGAAGACGCCGTCCGACAAGCGCTGGCCCGCACCTTCGGGGCCAACCCCTCCGACACCAGCTTCACCGCCTTGCGCGAACTGCTGCACGATCCCGACGAGATCGTCCGCAAGTCGGCCGTGATGGGTCTGCGCCAGATGCTGACCTACGATGGTGCCCTCACCGCCCTGATCGGGGCGTTGAAGGACATCAACGGCCACGTGCGGCGTGAGGCGGCCTTCGCGATGATGGGCACCACCTCCCGTCAGATCGAGGAGCCCCTGTTCAACGTCATCCTGCAGGAGCCCTACGGCGACGTGCGGGAGGCGGCCGCCACCGTCCTGGCGTCTCGCAAAGACCCCGAGATCACCAGGCGCCTGCTCGAGATGCTCGATAGCGACAACTCCCGCATCCGCGAGACGATCACCAAGACGATCTGGCAGTGCGGGTCGACCCTGGCCGTCGATTCCCTGATCAACAAGCTCAACGACAAGGAATGGCGCGTCGTCGTCAACGCCTGTCAGTCCCTCGAGAACATGAAGGACCTCAAGTCCATCTTCCCGCTCAAGGAACTGCTCAAGCACGACGACTGGCAGATCCGCATTGCGGCCCTGTCGGCGTTGCGCGCGTTCAAGAGCAAGGAACTGAAGCAGTTCTTCGTGCCGCTGCTGGGTGACGCCAACCCGCAGGTGGCCAAGCTCGCCGTGGTCGCTCTCAGCGAGTTGGAAGATCGCACCCTCGACGATACGTTCCGGAAATACCTGTCGCACCCGAAATGGGAGGTGCGGTACCAGATCGTCAAAGCCCTGGGCAAGATCAAGAGCCAGAAGGCCGTCGATGCCCTGATCAAGCTCGCCGAAACCGACGTCAACAACGGCGTGCGCGCCAAAGCCCTGCTGGCCCTCGCCCGGATCAACGACAAGAAATCGGTCAATGCCGCCCTCGCCCTGCTCGAACACGAAGATCGCGATCTGATCATCGCGGCGGTCAAATTCTTCCTGATCTTCCAGAACCCCGATGTGGCCGACCTCGAGGCCAAGCTGAAGAACATCCTGCAGTTGCACCCCTGGGCCCGCGCCTACTTCCTGGCCGCTTACCAGAACAACAAGTGCCCGCTGCTCGACTCGATCCTGCAGGCGGTGGCCACCCCCCGCGAGCTGGCCCGCATCGAGCGCCAATCGGGCGGCAGCGAAGCCGCCGGCGTCCTCAACGCCGAGGAAGGCTATCTGCTGCGCGAGATCATCGCCGAGCGCTGCGGCATCGGTCTGGCCGACCGCAAGTCCCTGGAGCGGTCCCTCAAGAAGAACCTCGACCGCTTCTACATCACCTCGTGGATGGAATACTACCACTGCCTGCGCTACGGGGCGGACGACCAGAACATTCTTATCAGCCTCTACGATTCGATCACCGACCCCCGTACCAACTTCTTCTCGGAGCCCGAGCAGACCAAGGTGCTCATCACCACTACCATTCCTGAATTGATCGAGGAGTGCGTGCGGCAGGGCAAGAACACCCTGCGCATCCTGTCGATCGGCTCCTCGTTCGGCCCGGAGGCCTACTCCCTGGCCATGAGCATCCTCGAGGAAGTCCATTCCGACCGGGTCAAGGTGATGGTCACCGGCACCGACATCTCCCACATCTGTCTGAATACTGCCAAGCGGGGCATCTACAAGCGCGAGATGCTGCGGCACGTCGACCAGAAGTACATCGACCTCTACTTCGAGGACGACCGCGGCGACCTGCGCATCAAGGATGAAGTGAAGAACCTGGTGGAGTTCAAATACGTGAACGCCAGTGCCACCAAGGAGATGGAGGCCCTCGGCGAGTTCGACGTCGTGGTGGCCCGCAACCTCTTCTCGTCCTTCGCGCAGCGGCAACGGGAACGCCTGGCCGAGAACATCTACAACATCCTGACCCCCGGCGGGGCCCTGTTCATCGGCTCGAAGGAGTCGTTGTACAATGTCACCAAGGCCTTCCGCCTGCAGACCTACGAGAAGGTCGTCGTCTACCGCAAACTCTGATCCGTTCTCCGACCGCTTGTCACACCCCGCCGGCAGCGATTCCGGCGGGGTGTTGACCATTCAGGGGGTTCTTTTCGATCTCGCGATGTTCGGAGGACGGGTCATCGCAGGGCCATGACCAGTCCGGCGCCAAGGCCGATGGCCAGGAACCAGGTGGCGATCACCACCAGCAGACTGCCGGGAAAGAGCGGCTTGCTGGAGATCTCGTCGGCCCGGGCGCGGAATTCGGCCCAGAGCGGGTCGGGGATCAGGCGGCGGGTGAGCAGGACACCCAGCGGCACCAGCAGCAGGTCGTCGAGTTGCCCGATGATGGGGATGAAGTCGGGGATCAGGTCGATCGGGCTGAACGCGTAGGCACAGGTCAAAAAGCCGACCACGCGGGCTGACCAGGGGGTGCGGGGGTCGCGCAGGGCCAGGAAGATGGCGATGGCGTCGCGCTTGAGTGCGCGCGCCCACTGCCGCAGCTGGTCCCGCCACCCCGGCGGGGTGGCGGCGGCCCCTGGGCCGGGGAGAGATGGCTCCCTGGTCCCTCCGGGGGGAGAGAGCCTGTGGCGCGAAGGCCCAAAACAGCCCATTTTCATGTACCGTCCATTCGGAGATGCCTATCGGATCAGGGGCGTTATGTACACGACGAGCAAAAAACCGATTCATGCAACAGGCTCGAGACCCTGGGGAATCGGGTTGGCTCATCGGGCGCTCCCGGTGGATCAGACTTTCGGCAAGAGATATCCGCCTGGGATCGGTTGCCTTGCTCAGCGCGCGACGGGGGCGAAGCGGGCGGTGAAATGGCGCAGGAACGGGGGTTCCCAGGTGATCTTCAGACCCTTGGCCTTCTTCCGTTCGGCGAACGTCTCGAGGATGATCTCGATGGCGTAATCGAAGTGGCTCTGGGTGTAGACGCGACGCGGGAAGGCGAGGCGCACCAGCTCCATCGTGGCGTTCTTGCCGAACATGACCGAGCCGATCTCGACGCCGCGCAGGCCCCCCTTCTTGTACAATTCGCAGACCAATACCTGCCCGGGGAACTGGGTGGGCGGGATGTGCGGGTAGAAGGCCTGGGCGTCGATGTAGACGGCGTGCCCGCCGGTCGGCCGGATGATCTCGACCCCACCGGCCAGCAGCCGCTCGCCCATGTATTCGGCGGTGCGGATGCGGTAGCGCAGGTAGTCTTCGTCAAGGGCCTCGTAGAGGCCGACCGCCAGGGCGGCCAGATCGCGGCCGGCCAATCCCCCGTAGCTGGGGAACCCCTCGGTCAGGATCAGCAGATTGCGGGCCCGCATGGCCAGGTCTTCGTCGTTGAGGGCGAGAAATCCGCCGATGTTGACCATGCCGTCTTTCTTCGCGCTCATCGTGCAGCCGTCGGCATACGAGAACATCTCGCGGGCGATCTCGCGGACCGACTTGCCGGCGTAGCCCTTCTCGCGCTGTTTGATGAACCACGCGTTCTCGGCGAATCGGCAGACATCCAGGAAGAAGGGAATCTTGTACTTTTTGAACAGCCGCGACGCTCCGCGGATGTTTTCCATCGAGACGGGCTGGCCGCCGCCCGAATTGTTGGTGACGGTCAGCATGCCGATCGGCACCTGCTTGTGATGCTTGGCGAGGAACGCCTCGAGCCGGCCGAGGTCCATGTTCCCCTTGAAGGGGTGGACGCAGGAGGGGATCTTCCCCTCTGGGATGACGAGGTCGACCGCCTCGCACCCGGTGAACTCGATGTTGGCGCGGGTGGTGTCGAAGTGGGTGTTGTTGGGGATCTTCAGCCCCTTCTTCGCCACCAGCGAGAACAGAATGCGCTCGGCGGCGCGTCCCTGGTGGGTCGGGATGATGTGCTTCAGCCCGGTGATGTCGCGCACCGCTGCCTCGAACTGGAAGAAGCTCTTGCTGCCGGCATACGCCTCGTCACCCGTCATGATGGCGCCCCACTGGGCATCGCTCATGGCGCCGGTGCCGCTGTCGGTCAGGAAATCGATCAGGATGTCCTGCGCGGGAATGAGGAAGGGATTGTGGTGGGCCTTCTTGAGAATCGACTGGCGTTGGGCTTCGGTGGTCTGACGGATGGGCTCGACCATCTTGATCTTGAAAGGCTCGATGAGGGTCTTCACGGCAGGCTCCTTCCGCGGCGCGCGGGCGAACTGGGGACCGGCCCCCGTCGGGGGCGTTCGAGGGAAAGAGTAGATCAACCCTTCCGGCTTTGCAAGGACGCAGCTGCCGTCCGCTTCTTTCCGTTTTGATCGGAAAAGCACCTCCGGCCATCCTGCCCGTGAGCAACCCTGGAACGGGCGCCACGAACCTCGGAATTTTCACATAGTCCTCATCCAAGACCTCCTCCTACCGACTGGGACCCTTTCATGGGGAGGACTCTGGACGGGAGATGGACACCGGCATTTCGCCGTTTGAACCCCCAATGAATTGCCCCGAATGGGTGGGTTGCCGTGGGCGGAGGTTCCAGGTACGATAGGGCATCCACAAGGTGGAGGAATGGTGCCAGTGCCGGGTCGATGTCGCGGATGGGTGGTCTCGCTGGTCCTGGGATGCCTGCTCGTAATGGGTGGGCCATCCTTGGCAGTGGAGCGGCGGGTGGCGACGTTCTCCGCCGGCGGCATCGTGTTTCCCCTCACCGCCGAGTGGCAGGTGCAAGAGGCCTCGGCCACGATGGTGCTGCAGTGGAAGGCGGCCGCCACCGTGACCGTCGACCTGATCGAGGGAAAAGAGCCGGCGGTGGTCCGCGATGCCGTGAAGAGCCGGCTGGCCGGCGAGTTCGGGGCCCTGACCTGGGAAGAAGAAGATGTCGACGTCCAGGAAACCATGCGCCTGCTGTATCTGGGGGCCCGCACGGCCGACGGCCGGCAGCGGCTCGCCGCCGTGATCTACCAGGGCCCGCGCGGGCTGGTGCTGGCCCGGGCCTCGCTTCCGGGAACACTCAACGATGATCTCACCACGGCCGTCTTCGGCCTCCTGCAGAAGGCCCGCCCGCTCCAACGCGGGAATGGCCCTGTCGTGGAGGCGGAGCCCCGCGACGAGGGGATTGGCTCAGGAACGGTTGATGACCGGGAAATTCAGATGATTGGGGAACAATAATGATGAACAGATGTGTGCCGCCCTTGGTGCTTGGTGTCGCTCTGACGGGAATTCTGCTGCTGACCGGCTGTTTCGGCGGCAAGGACGGCGGGTCGTCGCCGACCCCGCCGGCGGCGACGGTCGAACTGGCCGGCACCCTGACGCTGCCGACCCGGCTCAACAGCAACCTGCTGGCGGCGGTACAGGAGGTGCGCAACACCGACACCACCACCGGCAACGCCTGGTCGAAGCCGGCCGTGGCGGTCAACGACCAGGTGGTGACCGCCTTCACCCTGGCCACCTCGACCTTCTCAGGCGACTGGGAGTTCCGGTTGCAGGTGCCCCAGGCGGCCGATCAGCTCTACCGCCTCGACGTCAACGTCGGCAAGGTTGGCCTGAAGGCCCGGGTGCGGGAAGCGTCGCGCTCGGCGTTCGCCATCAACAGTCGCACGACCGCCGCCGCGCTGCTGGCCCAGGCCTCCGGCCTCGAGGCCGACGCCCTGCTCGCCACCTTCCCCGCCATGGTCGGCCTCGTCGCCCAACGCCTCGAAACCGCCTGGCTGGCCGATACCGCCAGTGTGCCCACCACCATCTTCGACGTTCCCGAAGTCAAGAACGAGGTGGCCAGCCAGGCCGACTTCCTGAAGACCACCTCCGGGTTCGACCCTGCCGCCATGGTGGCCTACCTGAAGACCAGCAACGATCTCGACAGCGACGGCGTTCCCGACCTGCAGATCGTCAAGAACATCGACGGTACCGCCATCCGGATCTTCACCGCCCTCTCGGCCTCGAGCTCGCTGAAGAGCGATCTCACCTCGGTCGGGGAATACCGCGACGCCGAACTGCTCGCCGACTTCGCCGCCAACCGCACCCGCACCGATCGCTTCCATGACCCCGCGGCGAAGAATTTCGCCCTGGGCCTCTACTTCAAGCGCAGCGCGGTGGCCGACACCTACCTCAAACTGTTCATCAAGCGCATCGACCTCGTGGAAGGCAGTTTCCGGGGCGTGGTCGCCGAGTATCGCTATGTCACCGCCACCGCCACCGCCGTCGCCACCGGCACCAAGACCTTCCTGCGGGCGGGAGCCGACCCTGAGGCGGGCGCCGTGGCCGCCTCCGACTTCCTGACCGACGGGGCCGCTGCCGCCACCAACCTGAGCTTTCTCGATGCCGCCCGCGGCCTCGGTTCGACCAGCGATGCCGTCAAGCTGGTGCGGGCCTACCAAGGCAAACCTGAACTGGCCGAAATGACCTACGCCGAACCCTTCGTGCAGGGTGATACGCGGTTCGCCGCGCATACCACCGCCGCCAAGGACGCCCTCAACATGACCGGCCCCGCCACCGTGGGCGACGTGTTCTCGCTCTATTTCCCCGCCACCGGCCACTATGCCCTGATCAAGATCAAGACCATGACCGCCACCACGATCACGGTCGACTACAAGGTCAACGCCGTGGCCGGCGAGAACAAATTCTGAGGCGCGGTGGGACAGTCGGGGCACCATGCGGCATCGCGAGCGTCGCACGCCAGACCCTTGCTTGGCGCCGGTTGGGCCAGCGAGCGGTTGGGCAATGGCGCTCCGGGGCCGAGGTGGGTCGTCCCGGCCGAGACGTGTGGAAAAACCACCAGGGGCAGGGGGCTGCTTGGTCGCCCCCCTGCCCCTGGTGGGGCGATGGGCCTCATTGAAAGTATCCCGAGAAGCGATCGCGATGGACGTTTTGCCCCTGGGATGACCGACGAAAACCCACAGACTCAATCGGCGAACAATTCCTGGAAATACGCGCGGGTGGATCTTTCGGTGGGCTCTCCGATGAGGCGGGCCTGCTGCATGTCTTTGAGATATTTCTCGGCCACCTGAGCTGCCGGATGGGTGGGAAATCGACGAATGACTTCGGCAAATGCCTGCCCAGCTTGGCGGAACAAGCGGGCGTCTTGATAAGAGATCCCAAGACCGATCAATGCTTCGGGAACCCAGGCCTCATTCCCGTTGTCATAGGTCTTCAGGAAGGCTTGAAAACTGCGGATGGCATCGCCGGCTTGAAAATTCAACCGATAATCGCAAACGGCAAGATAATACGCGGCTTCGCGACGAATCTGCGGGTCGGTCCTCGGACTCCTGGCTATGCGATAGTAGAGAATCCTGGCTTCCAGCAGGCTTTCTTGCATTTTCTCGAATGACATGATGCCGAAGTGGTTCCGAAGTCGATGCGCCTCTTGCAGGTCGCTCTCATCGAATTTTTCCTCGACGTTCGCCTCAGCGGACAGAGGAACCCTCTGGAGAGATTGTGGCGGTTTTGCGCCATACCCTGGCACCCCCGTGAGGGCAGCCCCCAAGACAATCCCCAATAAAACCGTTCTCTTCATACTAACCTCCGTTGTTCTTATGACGACCTTCTTTCGCGTTGGCTCGTCAGGATTCGATGCGGCTGGTGATGATCACCATGTGCACCGAGGCCCTCAAAGCAATTGTCATGCCAAAAGGTTTTCGACAGCGATTTGCTTATCCTCAGAGAATTGCCGTGGCAAGCGTCATCGACGATAGGTTCGCTAATGTTGAGTTTTAAGCATTTCAACGACAGTTTATTTGCTATTTCCATTTTTAAAATTATCTGTGAAAATTATTAAAATCGAAACCATGCTTGTCACATTGCGTGCCAAGCTATTTGCCATAAATAGGCCATAAATGAATTATTTGAATGCAAAAATTAATCGATTTTTTTTTACCGAACGGCCGGCCATGTCTCCTTTCCGATGGTCCGCGCCGCGGACTTGCCGCCAAGGGAACACGCCGCGTTCCCCTGGTCGGCAAAAAGGTCCAGGGCCTTTGGCTCTGGTGGGGCGAAGGGGCGAAGCCCCCTTCGGCTAGTTTTGACGCGGATCATCGCTTTTTTGTGAAGGACTTGTGCTTGTCTCCTGAACTATGGGTATTCTTTCGGAGATCGACCGTTCAGACCAACCGAAACCGAAAAATGTGACATGATTGACTGGCGCCGCATCGATGGGAAACCTTCGGCTGATCTCGAAATGGGAGGACAACGGACTATGAGGTGGGTGGGAGCATGGGTTCGCCTGACTCTTCCGATCCTGGTGGTTTGGCTTTCCCTCGCGGCAAGAGCTCCGGTCCATGGTTTCGGCTACCCTTCTTCCTCCGGAAGCACTCCCCTCACCGCATCGCGTGTGGATGTGGTCGTCGTCGGCGGAGATCCGGAAGGGGTGGCGGCCGCCGTTGCTGCGGCGCGGGCCGGCGCCCGCACCCTGCTGATCGATCCGCGCGACCGCCTGGGCGGGTTGTGGACGCGCGGTTGGCTGAACATGCTCGACATGAACCTCGATGCTGCCGGAAAGCCGCTGAACGGCGGTATTTTCGGCGAGCTCTTTCGACGGCTCGACGGCACCTCGTTCGATGTGGCTGCCATGGAACGGCATCTGCGCGCCCTGGTGGCCGCCACCCCCAATCTCTGGGTGGCGACCGACGCCGTGTCGGTGCGTCCTGTGGTGGCCGGACACCCCCGGCTGCTGTTCCGGCCGGGCCAGACGCTTTGGCCGGAAGAGGTGGTCGCAGGTGGAGAGGTCACGCCACTGACGGAGGCCGACGATGTTAGGGGTTCCCGCCCGATGCCCCCAGCCCGGGCGGCCATCGGCGATGGCGATGGTGAGCGGGCTCCGGCCACCCACCCGCGGGCGGTTTTCCGCTCGGAATGGCTCTCTGGCGTCGCAGATTGGCTGGCCTCCGTGGTCCAGCCTGCGTTTGACCCGGCGAGGCCCGTGTCGATCGAGGCGATCGAACTGGTGGGGAGCGACGGCAGGCGGACGACGATCCAGGGCGCGCGCTTCATCGATGCCACCCAGGATGCCGACCTGGCTGTCGCGGCCGGCGCCCGCTGGATCGGCTATGGCGAAGACGTGTGGGGGGAACCTCGGAACATGGCGGTCACTCTCGTCTTTCGCCTTGACGGCATCGGCGCGGACGGCTGGTCACGCCTGCGGGCCGACCTGCGGGCGCGCGGCGGCGGCACCGGCCTCGTCGGGGCCAATGACCGCAGCGCCTGGGGGTTCGGCGACATTCTGCGTCAGTACAAGCCCCGCTCGCCGCGGGTCGGGGTGCGGGCTCTCAATATCGGTCGCCAGGATGATGACACCGTGCTGATCAATGCCCTGCAGGTGTTCGGCGTCGACGGGCTCGATCCGGCGGCGCGGCGCCTCGCCCGTCAGATCGCGGAAGCCGAGCTGCCTTCCCTGGTGGACTTTTTGCGCCGCCGTTTGCCCGGGTTCGAAACCGCTCGTCTGGCCGGCACCGCGCCTGAACTCTACGTGCGGACCTCGCGACAGATCGAGGCCCTGCATCGTCTGACCGTCGATGACCTCCTCGAGAACCGCGATTTCCCTGACCGCGTGGCCTTTGGTTCCTACCCACTCGACGTGCAGGCGACAGATCCAGGCTTCCCGGGTGACATCATCGGCAAGCCCGCGTGCTACGCAGTGCCGTTGCGCAGTCTCATTCCCCGCGGGTTCGCCAACCTCTTCGTCGTCGGTCGCAGCGCCGGCTACGATTCCTTGGCGCAAAGCAGCGCCCGCACCGTTCCCGTTGGCATCGCAGCAGGCCAGGGCGCCGGGGTGGCGGCGGTGGTCAGTGTGCGTCAGGGGTTGACGGTCGAACGTCTGGCCGCCGACCCCGCCGCCATCGCCGAGATCCACCGTCTGCTCAAAAGCCAGGGGGTGGCGCTGGGGCCGAACCCTGCCCGCCCCGGCCCCGAAACCACTCATTGGGCGTATGCCGGCCTACGCTTCCTGCGGCGGCGGGCTCAGGTTTCCGGCGGGTACCAGAACCGCTACGATCTCGACGCGCCGATGCCGGTCAAGGCCCTGACCAACCGCCTGCTCTTCCTTGGGCGCGAGGTTGATCGGGCCACTCGCCATCGACTCGAAGCGATCGGGAACGCGACGCCTCCTTCGCCGCTGACCTTGGGGGCCGCGTGCGCTCTGTTCTACAGCCTGGAGCGTGCATTCAAGGAAGGGCTCGCCGTTTCTCCCTCGGCCGTACCGGTACGGCAGGCGGTCGCCGAGGTCCCGTTGGTGCCCACCTTGGCGGAAACAGCGGCGCCCGCTGTCACCCCCTCGCCGCCGCCGCCCGTGGCGCCAGAGGTGGGGCCCAGCCCGTCCGCCGCGACCGCGTTTGAGGGGCAAGGGCCTGAAGTTGCCCTCGCCGCCTTCCGGGCGGCCGGCCTGTTCGCTCCGCCGTGGCCTCCCGACCTGGTCGAACCCGCTCAGGAGCTGACCCGTGGGGCCGCATATCTTCTGCTCGCCCGTTGGTGGAGGCTTCGGATAGACTGTCGACCCTCGCGGTGAACCTGGCGCGCGCGCCTACCTCCCGGAGACGAGTCGAGGGGTGAAACGACGGCGAACGAGGTCGGGATCTCAGCCGGGTCTTTGGTGTTCCTCCGAGCGGCGGTCGGTGGTGAAATCATCGCTTGGGCCCGCCGGGGGTGTCGGCGGCGCGCATCGTGTGGCGCATGGGAATGCTCGTCCAGACCATGATGGTGGTGTGGGCGGGGGACAAAAGGGTTCGTTGTCGGGCGAACCAGACCGGGACATCCTTGGGGGCGGGCGGTTCGATGCCGAGGAAGACGAGGTCGGCGCCCGCCGAATGGTCGCGGAGGACCTCGGCGAAGGGGGCGTCCGACACCAGGATTTCCGGGGTGGCTTCGATGTGACGCTGGTCGAGGAGGGCCTCCAGATCGTGGCGCGCGGGTGCGATGCCGTCAGGGTGCTTGACGATGCGATGAAGAAAGAGATGGGCGCCTTGCCAGTGAGGCGAACGGGTCAGCAGGAACGCCAACATCAACATCAAATCCCCGTTCTCGCGGCCGCGCCACCACAGGTCGATCCGCTGCCCTGGGCGGGCTGCCGACAACCCGTGCCCGTCGATCAGGATGAAGCTATACCCGAGGTTGCTGGCCGCGACAAGGTGACGGGCCAGAACTGGATCGCCCGCCGGGGTGCTTGGCCAGCCGAACAGGGCGAGATTGGGGGAAATCATCCCGCTGCCGGCCAGTTGCAGAATATTCTGCACGCCGCTGGGCAGATCGGGAGCCACTATCACCATCGGGAAGGCCGGTAAATTGCTGGTCCGGCAGAATTCTCGCAGGTGCCGGAGAGCGGCGAGACGGTGCGCGGTCTGCTCCGGAAGGCGGCCGATGACGATGTGGGCCAGGTAGACGATGCCGCGGTCGGCCTCGAACCATTCGGCAAACCGCACCAGGGTCCGGCGGGTCTTGGGGTTGCCGGTGAAGACGAGGATGGTCGGTCGCCAGTTGCGGGCATCTTCCGGATAGTCCTGCAGGCGCAACAACTGCCGACGCACGGTCGAGAACAGAAAGCCGCGCTGGGCATCGCCGAACGTCACTTGCAGAGTGCGTCGCTGCAGGAACCAGAACAGCCCGGCCAAGCCGACCAGGGCGGCGGCGGCGGCCCGCCACTCGATCAGGAAGGCGACCCCCACGCACAACACGGCGCCCACCAACGAGAGACTCCAATGGAAAAGGCGGAAGCGTGGCCGGAAACTGGGATTGGCTCCGAACCCCTCGACGAAGGCGGCGAGGTTGATCATGCCGAAGGTGTAGAGGAAGACCATCGACATCGTCTCGGCCACGAGATTGAGGGCGCCGGCCGATCCGCCCGCCATCTCTGCCCAGAGCATGATGCCAGTGACCAGGACGCCGGTGCCGACGACGGCGGCCCGCGGTTCGTCGGTCGGTCCGCTGCCTCGACCGAACGGCCGCAGCCACTCCAGGATGCCGTCGCGACCGATCGCTTGCAAGACGCGCGGGGCGCCGACGATGCGGCCCACCGCGCTCGAGATGGTGGCGGCAAAGACACCGGCGGTGATCACCTTCCCCCATCCGAACAATGCCCCTTCATACATGACCAGGTAGGGGCGGCCGATCAGGTCGAGGCGAGGGGCGGCACCGGCCCACAGCACGATCTGCAACAGGTAGACGAGGCCGCTCACCAGAATCGAGGCGAAGGTGCCGACGGTCAGGCTGCGGCCGGGGTTCTTCAGGTCGCCCGACATGTTGATTCCGGCCACCACGCCGGTCACGGCAGGAAAATAGATGGCAAACGTGTCCCAGAACCCGTGGGACCAGGCAACTCCGTTCTGCGACCCCGTCCAGACGGCCGACCAGTTGTCCCAGAACCGCACTGGCGAGAAGAGCGCCCAGGCCCCGCCCAGGAAACTGACGATCGACAGGCCAAGTATTGCCATGATCAGATATTGCACCCGCATTGCCCACTCGGTGCCGAAGTAGGCCAAACCGAACATCAGCAGTACCGAGATCAGGCCGGTCGCCGACTGCCAGCCCTGCAAGTCGGGAATCGTGGCGGTCAGCGATTCCACGAACCCCAACGTGTAAAAGGCGATCGAGGTGGTCTGCGCCGCGTAGAGGGCCAGGCCGATCCCTCCGCCCAGGGTCGGGCCGAGCACCCGTGAGACCAGGTAGTAGACCCCGCCGCCCCGCACTTTCATGCTGGTCGCGATCGCGCCCAGCGACGAGGTGGTGATGGTGGTGATCGACTTGGCCAGCAGCAGAATCAACACCGCCCGCCAGGCGCCGGCCACCCCGGTGACGTAGGTGGCGCGCAGGAAAATGACCACCCCGAACGTGGTCAGGATGCTCGGGGTGAAGACACCCTCGAAGGTGCCGAACTGGTGCCGGCCTTCCTTGTTGCCGCCGGTGTGGGCAGGTTCACCCATCGGTCAACCCGTGACGGCACTCGTCGGCAGGAAACGGGGGCAGGTTGCAGGGTGCCAACGGTCCATGCCCTGCATCATACCAGAACCCCCGTTCCGCCGGACTCGTCTTTGACCGAATGGCAAAGCGACTGCCGCGAGAGATCCCGACGAGGCCAAGGGCCGCTGGCTCGACGAGATCGACGTCAAACCCGCCTCTCCACAGGAGGTCAAGCACCTGGCCGGTACCGACCACCTGAGCCCCGCCTGGTCCAAATCCGGCCAGAAGGCGTTGTCGAGCTACCTCCAGCAGCAGGGCCGCCAGCTCAGGCTGAACAAGATCGTCGCCTACCTCGATTCCAAAGACGAGAAGGGGAACTACCTCAGCGGTCTTGACGTCGATCCGATCCTCTTCCGCTTCGGAACCGGCCAACAGCGCGACCACGTGACCGTCATCATGATCAACCAGACCAACGATTGATTCCGTGATCCCTGGAGGCACGCCCCGGATTCATCCGGGCGATCCTCCAGTCATCATACAAGCGGGCGTCGTCTACCGGTGGACGACGCCCGTCCCCTTTCCCAAAGATCTTGCTTCGGTCGTTGCCGCGCCTCATGGATCAGCCCTCAGGGAGCGGCGAGGCCGCGGCCGGTCAGGAACTGACGGGCGGCCTGGTGCAGCATCTCGGCGGGCACGCCCTTGGTGGCGGTGTCGAGGCGCAGGCCAGCGGCGGCCCGACTCATCGTGGCCAGGTAGGGAACCTGGTCGAAAATCAGGCCGAGCATCCGCTCGCCCAGGTCGGCATCGAAACCGGCCGTGGTGCAGAGCAAAGCCCGCAGGCCGACGGTCGCCACGTCGTTGACCTGGCCAGGGTAGGTGCCGGCCGGAATGATCTCCTCCTGCCAGAAGGGGTAGGCGGCGATCACCTTCTGGCGCATCTCCGGAGAGAAGCTCAGCAGGCGGATGGGCATGCGCTTGCCGAGCAGGGCGAACCCTTCCGACGGCAGGCCCCCGGTGAAGAACACCGCATCGACATAGCCGCCTTCGAGGGCGGCGATCGCCTTGGTGAGGCCCAGGAAACTGGGCGTGAAATCGCCCGCCTTGAGCCCGAGCTGCTCGAGGATGATCTGGGAGTTGACGGCGGTGCCGCTGCCTTCCTCGCCGATGGCCAGCACTTTTCCTCGCAGGTCGTCGGGGGTGCGCAGGCCCGACTCCTGGCGGACGGCTACGTGCAGAACCTCGGAATAGAGCGACGCCAGCACCCGCAGGGTCGGCATCGGCCGCCCCTCATAGGCGCCCTTCCCGTGGAAGGCGTTGAAGGCCACATCGTTCTGGACGAGGGCCAATGCGATCTCACCCCGCCGCAGGTACTCGATGTTGTCGACCGAGCCCTTGGTCGGTTCGGGAATGGTCACGATCCCGTCGAGGTTGGAATTGAACAGGCGCGACATGGCGCTGCCCAGCGGGTAGTACATGCCGCTGATGCTGGCCGTGCCGATCGAGAAGAACCGCTTGACCAGCCGGATGTCATAGGTGCCGCTGCCCTCCTGGGCGGCGCCCAGGCCGGACAGAGCGATGAGCAACAGGCACAGGACCGACGCCACCTTCAGGGCAAAAGAGTGGCGGGGCCGGGCGCTGGGCGCCCGCCGGGCCGGCGCTCGACTGCCCCCGCTGGGGGGCGCAGTTTCTTCCGTTCCCGTCTTCGAGGCTCCAGACATCAGGCTCACGGCGCGGTGGGCGCTGCCCGTTGCGATTGCCCTTGCGCATCGGTCTGAGGGCACTACAGCGGGTGAGCCAGGCCCCCACCGGACAGGTGGCTGGCCGGCATCCGCGGCGGGAAGGAGACGATCAGGCATGCATGCTGTCCTCGAAGACGATGGAGCAGTTGCGGCCGCGTTTTTTGCACTGGTAGAGAGCGAGGTCGGCTTTCTTGATCAGGGTGGCCTTGTCGGCGGCCATGCGCGGGAACTCGGCGATGCCGATGCTGATCGTCACCGTGACATGGTCGTTGCCGACGGGGATCTGGTTCTCGCTCACCTTCTCGCGGAAGCGCTCAGCAAAGACGAGCGCCTGCTCGGCCGTGGTGTGGGGCAGGATGACGGTGAACTCCTCCCCGCCGTAGCGGCAGGGCACGTCGGAGGCCCGCACCGCGTTGCGCAGCAGGCGGGCGGTCTCGCGCAGCACCTGGTCACCGGTCTGGTGGCCCCAGGTGTCGTTGAACATCTTGAAATGGTCGATGTCGAACAGCAGGAGCGACAGCGGCTCGCCGTAGCGTTTGGCCCGCTTCATCTCGTCTTCGAGCTTGAGCTGGAAGAAGCGGTGGATGAACAACTGGGTCAGCCCGTCGGTGATGGCCAGCTCGTGCAGCTTAGCGTTGTCGATCGACATCGCCACCTGGTTGGCGATGGCCAGCAGGACCTCCTGATCGTCGATGTTGAACGGCTGGTTGTCGGAGCGGTCGGCCAGGTTGATGACCCCGACCGCCTTGCCCTGGACGATCAACGGGACCGACAGCAGCCGCCGCGGCGTCAACTCAGCGAGGTCGGCGGGGTAGGGCTTGAACCGCGGGTCGGTCCGACAGTCCTCGCACATCACGGGCCGCCCGGTGGACATGGCCACGCCGGCGATGCCTTCCCCCAAATGGAGGACGATCCGTTCGCGGGGCTCCTCGCCGGTCGGATTGAGGCCGCCGAAGAACCGCACGCTACGCAATTGCAGCCGCTCTTCGGTGTCGGCCACCAGCAGGATCGAGCCGCGCTGGGCGAGGAAGGCGGTGACGATGTAGGTCATGGTATCGTCGAGGGCCTTCTGATAGCTGCTGGCCTGGTTGACGATCTGCGAGATGCGGAACAAGGCGCTCAGTTCGAAGACCTTGCGCCGGATGCGGGTCGTCATGTGGTTGAAGCAGGTGGCCAGAAAGCCGATCTCGTCGCGCCGGTCGCTGATGATGTTGACGCGGAGGTTGCCGCTCGAGATCTGGTTGGCCTTGTCGGCGATGGCGATGATCGGCGAGGTGATGCGCAGGCTGAAGGCGGTGCCGGCCAGGAAGGCGATCACCATCACCGAGAAGATGACCAGGTAGATGTTGCGCTTGATGGCGCTGACCACCGCGTAGACCTCGCCGGCGTCCTGGATGACGATCAGGCGCAGGCCGTAGGGCAGGATCGGCAGCACCACCGCCACCTGGGTCGGGGACTGGTCGCCGGTTAGGCTGATGTCGTAGCCGCCGAACGGCCGGTCGATCAAGCTGCGGACCAGTTCGGCGGGGAACTCCTGCTGGTCGAGGATGTTGGTGCCTTCGCGGGTGACCAGGAAGAAGCGCAGGGAAGTGCCGAACGCCATGCCTTCGAGTGCCTTGCGCAGCTTGAGGAACGAGACGGTGGCGATCAGGCAGGTCGCGTCGCGGGCGCCCGACAGGCCGGCCTTGATCGTGAAATGCCCCGTGCCGAAGACCAGGGGACGATCGAGTTCGAGCGCCCGCCGCTCGAAGGGGGTCAGGGCAGTGATCTCCTCGGGGGTCTTGGCCGAATGAACCAGGAGTTCACCTGACCGGCGGCAAATCACCAGCCGTTCGATGAACTCGTAGCCGAGATGCATCTGGCGCAGGGCCTCGGCCGCCGCGCTGGCGGTAGGGTCGGCCAGCCGCTGATCGGCCTTCAGGAAGGAGATCAGGTCGACGTAGAGGTTGACCTCCTGGTCGACGGCGGTCTTGACCTGCTGCACCGCCTGCAGGTTGCTCTTGATCAGCAGATCGCGGGTGATGCGGGTCAGGATGTCGAACGCATACAACCCCAGCACCGCCAGGGGAATGATCGAAACGAGCAGGATCCCCATCCAAAACTTGACCTGGATGCGGTGTAGCAGCGGAATCTGCCGCGACAGCGAACCACCCGACCCGGAGGCGCTGGTGCCGCTCCCTCCGGGGGGTGGAGGTGCCATCACGAACCCTTCGGTCATCCGATCCTCCCGACCCTGTCATGGTACCCCAGGGGGGGAACCGTGGCAACTCCTGCGTATGGACGCCAGCAATCTCGAGCAACGCTCGATGCGTGAAAACGCTTGCTGGTTCTTTTGACTTATCGAAAATTGCTGTATGGACGCCCGAAGAAGCGATCGGAAGATCGCCGGCGGTCGTTGCCAAGGGCCGGGCGGCTGCGCTACACTGGCCGGGCGCCTCGGCGCCGGGTCTTCCATCTTACGCTCCAGAAAGGGTCATCCATCCATGCATGCGTATCGCACCCACCACTGCGGGGAACTCCGCGGCACCCACGTCGGTCAGATTGTCCGGCTCAGCGGCTGGATCCAGCACAAGCGCGACCTGGGCGGCGTGCTGTTCGTCACCCTGCGCGACAACTACGGGTTGACCCAGATCCTGGTGCCGCCGGGCACGCCCGTCCACCAGGCGTTCGAGGAGTTCCGCGTCGAGTCGGTCGTCACCGTCGATGGCACCGTGCGCCACCGTGGCGAGGGCAACGTCAACCCACGCATGCCGACCGGCGAGATCGAGGTCGAGGCCTCCGCCGTGACCCTGCAGGGGGCAGCGGAAGTGCTGCCCTTCCCGTTGCACGACGAGGGAACGACGCCCGAGGCGACCCGGCTGACCTACCGGTTTCTCGACCTGCGCACGCCCAAGCTGCACGAGAACATCTTGCTGCGCTCGCGCGTCATCTCCAGCATCCGGCGCCGGATGATCGCCGAGGGCTTCAACGAGTTCCAGACGCCCATCCTCACCAGCAGCTCGCCGGAGGGGGCGCGCGACTACCTGGTGCCCAGCCGCCTCTACCCGGGGAAGTTCTACGCCCTGCCGCAGGCGCCGCAGCAGTTCAAGCAGTTGCTGATGGTTGCAGGCTTCGACCGCTATTTCCAGATTGCGCCGTGCTTCCGCGACGAGGATGCCCGCGCCGATCGCTCGCCCGGTGAGTTCTACCAGCTCGATCTCGAGATGTCGTTCGTCACGCAAGATGACGTCTTCGCCACGGTCGAGCGGGTCATGCACGGAGTCTTCACCGAGTTCTCGCAAGCCAAGGTCACCGGCATTCCCTTCCCGCGGTTGCCCTTCGACGAGGCGATGCGCCGCTACGGCAGCGACAAGCCCGACCTGCGCTTCGACCTCGGGATCGAGGACGTCTCGGACATCTTCGGGGCCGGTGAGTTCCGGGCTTTCCGGGGGGTTGTCGAGGCGGGCGGGGCGGTGCGCGCCCTCTGCGTTCCCGGCGCCGCCGACCAGTCGCGCAAGTTCTTCGACGACCTCGAGGCGTTCGCCAAGGAGCAGGGGGCCAAGGGGCTGGCGACGCTGATCTTCCCGGTCGGGGCCGACCCCAAGGGCACCCTGGCCAAACCGCTGCCTCCCGCGATGAAGGAGGCCCTGCAGGCCCGCTTGCGCGCCCCCGCGGGAAGCGCCCTGCTGTTCGTGGCCGATGCCGTGCCGGTGCAAGCCTCGGTGCTGCTGGGCAAGGTGCGGGTGCGGCTGGCCGATCTCCTCGACCTGCGCGAGAAGAACGTCTTCGCCTTCGTCTGGATCACCGATTTCCCGATGTTCGAGAAAGACCCCGAGACCGGCCAGACCGTCTTCAGCCATAATCCCTTCTCGATGCCGCAGGGTGGCCTGAACGCCCTCGAGACGCAGGATCCGCTGACGATCAAGGCCTTCCAGTATGACCTGGTCTGCAACGGGGTCGAGCTCAGTTCGGGCGCCATTCGCAACCACCGACCCGATATCATGTACAAGGCATTTGCCATCGCCGGGTACACCCAGGCCGAGGTCGACGCGAAATTCGGCGGCTTGATCCGGGCCTTCCGCTATGGCGCCCCGCCGCATGGCGGCATCGCCCCCGGCATCGACCGCATCGTCATGTTGCTGGCCGACGAACGCAACATCCGTGAGGTCATCGCCTTCCCGATGAACCAGAACGCCCAGGACCTCCTGATGGGCGCTCCCAGCGAGGTCAGCCAGAAACAACTCGACGAACTGCATCTGCGGATCGTGCCGCCCGAGAAGGCCTGAACCGAAACCAGGGAAAGGGCCGGATGACTGGGGGCAGGGGGTGAAGGGGCCGGGCTGCGAGCTGGCGGACATGCTCCCGCCGGCCTTCGCCCGTGGGGTCCCTTCCGAGCCCACCCCCTGGTGGCAGGGACAGGCCGGTGGCGCTTCTGGGGCGTCGAGATGTCCGAACGGCGGATCGCTGGAACCGTCCTGGCCCGGGTTGGTCGGAAGGGTGCCAGTCGATCGTTCCCCTGCCTCGGCGGGGTCCTGGAGGCGGTGTGGGGCCCTCCGGCAGTTTCTAGGGGATCCGGCGGCATGATTGCCTTCGATTACTGGGGCCTGCGTCTCAAGTGGGCGCTGACCTGCCTGACGTTCTATGCCCTGCCGTTTCTGTTGCTCCTCTATGGACTGAATGCCCGCTGGACTGCCCAGGAGCAGCAGTCTATCGCCAAGGCATACACCGGCCTCGATCGGTTGCTCCTGCGGATGCGCCGCCGCGAGGACACCCTCGAGTATCTATTCGACCTGCTGGCGGCTGCCACCCGCGTGGCGGGCAGTGGACCTGAGCGGTTTGTTCGCCTGGGGCGGGGTCTGCGCACCTTGCGGGGCCGCTTCCCCGGGGTGTTCCGGTTCACCGTGTGCGATGGCAATGGTCAGGTCATTCCTGCCCTGAGTGATGGGAATCCTCCACGGGCGGTGGTCAAGAAGTTCTTCGATCTGGTTACCGAGAATCAGCCCCGGCCGGTTCTCCGGGACCGATTCCAGAAAACGCTGAACATCTTCAAGGTGTTCATCGGAAACGACGTCAGTCCGCTGTTCATCGATCAACGCCGCCATCCGTTTGCTAAGGTCTCTTCGTATGAGACCGATCGCTACTTCGCTTACATCTGCAAGCCGGGGCAGTTCGGGCTGCTGGTCCATGCCTCCGAATCGCCCGGACTGGGGCTAGCCGGTCTGGCCGACCAAGCGGACCGGATGATGCGGTATCGGCCTCACCTCGGGGTGGAAGTAGGGGTGCACGATATGGCGGCTGTCGCCACCCCCACCGGTGCCCTGGCCCTAGCGCTGGGGCACTTCCAGAGCACGAACCGGTCTCATGTCTGGGTCGGCAGGCGGTTGTTCTCGGTCATGCCACTGCAGACCACGGGTCGGTTCTGGGCTTCCCGGCCGCGGGCGGTCGCTCTGGACTATTCCCGCCACCGGGTCTGGTTGATCGGGATCGGTCTAACGATCTTCGCCGTCCTGACCGTGTTCAGCCACTCGGTTATGGTGGGTGGGCGCTCGTTCCCGTTCTCCATCCGGTGGCGGTTGATCGTGCTGTTCGCGTTCGCCAGCGGGCTTCCTCTGGCGGTGGTGATTATGGCCGGGTGGGACTACCTCAACCAAAAGTATGAGACCCGGGTGCGCCAGACCCACGACGAGCTGGAACGGACCCTGCAGGCGTTCGACGCCCAGTTTCCGCTCATGCGTGGCCGAATGGAGATCACCTTCTCCTGCATCTTCCGAACCTGCCGGCTCGATACGGAGCGGGCCAGGGCTCGCTCCGCCCGGGTCATGAAGTGGTTCTCCTCCCGGTTTTTCCCTTCCGATATGATTCTGTTCGATGACCGAGGACGCGTGGCCTGGGATGCCGACTCCGACGTCGGGTTCAAGGGCAGCCGGAGTCGGAAGATGATGGGAAGCATCGCCGGAGAGATCCTCGCCAATCTCAACCGCGATGTTTTCAAGGGCAAGACCGATGCCGCGATCATGTTCCTGGAGTCGTTCACCGGAGGAGAAAGCCCGGTTTCCCAGCTCACTCGCAATCTTGGCAAGATCTTCGAGTTCACGACCACCGGGGCCTCCACCTGGACCTATACAACTCCTCTCCTCTCCCGGGAGCGGCGGTTCACGCACATGGTCATGGCCAACTGGCGCAAGCAGGAACTGGAGAAGCTCTATCTCAAACGGGAACTGGTCAATACGCGGAAAAGGCTGCCCGGTGGGTATCTGGTCTCGTTCAACGACAGGTTC